>JBILLU010000009.1:0-34306 GCA_044375915.1 Phycisphaerales bacterium | reverse complement strand
ATGTCTTCCTCCGCGTTCTCTGCGTCCTCCGCGGTGAAACGCCTTTCGGCTGACCGAGCGCTCAAGTTTCCAGATACACCTTCAACCCCTGCACGCCGCCCTCTCGGCCGAAGCCGCTTTCCTTGAAGCCTCCGAACGGCGAGGTCGGGTCGAACTTGTTGTACGTATTGCACCAGACCACACCGCTCTTGATCTGCTTGGCGATCGAGAGCATCTTCGAGCCCTTCTCGGTCCAGATGCCCGCGGCGAGGCCGTACGCCGTGTTGTTGGCGCGGCTGACGGCTTCCTCGGGCGTGCGGAAGGTCAGCACGCTGAGCACCGGGCCGAAGATCTCTTCGCGGGCGATGGTGTGCGACGGCTGCACGCCGGTGAAGAAGCACGGGCGGCACCAGTAGCCCTTCTTGGGCAGCGTGCTCGCGTTGGCACGGCGGAGCGTCGCGCCTTCCTGCTCGCCGAGCTTCAGATAGTGCTCGATGCGGCTGAGTTGTTCCTTGCTGTTCACCGCGCCGACGTCGGTGTTCTTGTCCATCGGGTCGCCGACGCGGACCGAGGCGAGGCGGATCTCGAGTTTCCTAGTGACTTCCTCGACGATCGATTCCTGCACGAAGAGGCGTGAGCCGGCGCAGCAGACTTCGCCCTGGTTGAAGTAGATGCCGTTGATGATGCCCTCGACGGCCTGGTCGATGGCGGCGTCCTCGAAGATGATGTGGGGCGACTTGCCGCCGAGTTCGAGGGTGAGGCGCTTGAACTTGCCGTCGGGTCGCGGGGCGGCGGTGGCCTTGGCGATGCGTTTGCCGACTTCGGTCGAGCCGGTGAAGGCGACCTTGTCAACGAGCGGGTGCTCGACGAGCGCCTTACCCGTGCGGCCGTCGCCGGTGATGATGTTGACGACTCCCGGGGGCAAGCCGATCTCTTCGAAGATCTCGGCGAGGCGGAGCGCGGTGAGCGGCGTGGTCTCGGCGGGCTTGAGGACGACGGTGTTGCCGCAGGCGAGCGCGGGGGCGATCTTCCACGCGGCCATCAGGAGCGGGAAGTTCCACGGGATGACCTGGCCGCAGACGCCGACGGGGCGGATGCCGGGGGCGACTTCGGGCAGTGCTTTCTTCCCCTTCGTTGCTCCGTCGCTGCGTCCCTTCGTCGCGTACTCGAGCTTGTCGGCCCAGCCCGCGTGATAGAAGAAGTGCGCGGCGACAAGGGGAATGTCGACGTCGCGGGATTCCTTGATCGGCTTGCCGCTGTCGAGGGTTTCGAGCACGGCGAGTTCACGCCCGCGTTCCTGGATGCGGCGGGCGATGCGGAAGATGTACTTGGCGCGCTCGATCGCGGGCAGGCCGGCCCACTTGGGCAGGGCGGCGTGGGCGGCCTTCACGGCCCGGTCCACATCCGCGTCGGTCGCTTGCGTCACCTCGGAGAGCGTTTCTTCGGTCGCAGGGTTGATCGTGGCGAAGCGCTCGGCGTTGCGTGGCGTTTGGAACTTGCCGTCGATGAAGAGGCCGTAGGTGGAGGCGATGTCCACCTTCACGGTCTCGGGCGCGGGGGAGTAGTCCCAGCCGGGCTTGGAAGGCTTGGCGGGTTTGGCCGCGGAGGAGGGCGTGCCGGAGAGGGAAGGGGCGTTGGTGTCGGCGGTGGTCATGGAGTGTTCCAGCCGGTTGGTGCGGGCGTGTGCGGGGGGAGCGTGATGGCGATCAGGCTTCGGTGACGTCGTACTGCGCCCGGTACTTGCCGGTGTGTAGCCAAGAGATCTGCCGCAGGATGTCGTTGGCGAGGGCGGAGGCTCCGAAGCGCCAGAGTTCGGGGGTGAGCCAGCCGCCGGGGTGTTGATCGTCGACGCTGGTGCCGACGGCGGGGAGCGAGCCGAGGGTTTCCTTCACCATGACGAGGTAGTGCAGCGACTGCTTGGCGGTGCGGATGCCGCCGGCGGGTTTGACGCCGACGAGTTGGCCGGTCTGGAGGTACCAGTCGCGCACGGCTTCGAGCATGACGAGCGTGACGGGCATGGTCGCCGCGGGAGTGACTTTGCCGGTGCTGGTTTTGATGAAGTCGAAGGTGGAGGTGCCGAGGTGTCGGGGTGCCGGGGTGTCGAGGGTGTCGAGGGTGGGGGACCCGTTGATGTGTGTGCCGTTGGGGCTTCCGTTGGAAGTGGCTGGTGCCTTCCCTTCGTCGCTTCGTCGCTTCGTCGCTCCGTCGCCCGCAAACGCACGTTTGGCTTCTTCCATCGCCACGATCGCGAGATCACTCGCCCGCCGCACGTTGTCGAGGGTCTCGAGTTCGCCGGTTTCGAGGATGACCTTGAGCGCAATCGGGCGGCCGACGGCGGCGCCCTCGCGCAGGCAGGTAGCCTTCACATCGCGGATCTCGTCGGAGACGACGTCGTACTTGCCGCTGAGGAACGCGCCGCGGTTGATGACCATGTCGATCTCGTCGGCGCCGTCGCGGATGGCCTTGCGCGTGTCTTCGAGGCGGACATCGAGCGGGTACTGGCCGCTGGGGAAGCCTGTGGCGACCGAGGCGATCTTGACGCGGCCGAGGGCGCCGAGTTCGTCGAGCGTTTCTTTGCAGAACTTCACCATCGACGGATAGACGCAGACCGCGGCGACGCTGGGCAGGTTGTCGGGCAGGTCGCTCTGGCCGGTGCCGGGGTTGACGGCCTTGACGCAGAGCGATCGCACCTTCTCAGGCGTGTCCTTGCCTTCGAGGGTGGTGAGGTCGAGGGTGGAGAGGGCGAGGCGCAGGCCCGCCATCTTGGAGGATTTCTTGATCGATCGCTTGGTGAACGTGGCGGCACGCTCCGCCGCCATCACCGCGTCGACGCGGGGAGAATGAACCTGTCGGGGCATAGAGGCGATTGTACGCGAAACGCCGAGGCGAACGGGGTCACTGTCTCGATCGGCCGCGGGTCGAGTTCGTGCGTGCCGCGGGGAGCGGCTTGCTCGGGCCTTTCTCGATCGGAAGGTTGGCGGCTTTCCATTCCTTGAGCCCGCCCGCAAAGAACGGCGGATTCTCGTATTCCATCGCGATCATGCGCTTGGCGACGGCGCGGGCGATGGGGCTGGCGGGGTCCTCGCCGTAGATCACGACGGTCTCGAAGGCCTCGATGCGCGGGTCGCGGCCCTTGTTGCCGTCGAACTTCGTGAGCAGGATGTTGCGAGCGCCGGGGATGTGTCCGGCCTCGAACTCAGCCTGGGGGCGGGGGTCGATCAGCAGCAGTTTGGTCGGGTTGCCCTCGGAATCGCGCCAGAGCTCGGAGACCTCTCCCAGCTTCATGTAGACGATGTCGGTATCGCGGGTGTCCTTCTCGCAGCCGCCCGCGAGGATGGTGCATGCGAGCATCGCGAGTGCCGCCAGCGGCAACCAAAGCGAGCGGGCCCGACGCGAACACGGCTCGGCAAACGTCAGTAGCATGTTCGCAGGGTACACCAGTTCGGCAGGGGCCGGAGCGGTGAACCCGCGCGGGCTGAAGCCCGCGGCTCGGATTCCCGTCGCCCCTTCTCGCAACAACCACACATGCTCACCACCATTCTCATGACCGCTTTCGCTGCCGGACTCGCGCTTCAGCCCGGCGCGGAGAACAAGAACCGCCCGCACGTTTCGCTGAAGATTGTGAGCGAAGAGACTCACTTGCGTCCAGGGGCGACGCAGACGCTTGGCCTGGTGTTCACGATGGAGCCGCACTGGCACGTGTACTACAAGGGGCTGGAGGGCGGCGGCAATCCGCCCAAAATCGAGCAGGCGACGCTGCCGGACGGGTACACGCTCGGCGAGATCGAGTGGCCGGCGCCGCAGCGATACGTCGCGCCGGGTGATGTGTACGACAGCGTGTATGAAGGCCAGGTGACGCTGCTGGTGCCGCTGCACGTGCCCAAGGACGCCAGGCCGGGCGAGAAGGTCACCATCGGGGTGAAGATGAACTGGCTGGAATGCAGCGAGGTCTGCGTGTTCGGGGCCGGACAGTCGTCGATCGCGCTGAAGGTGTCGGCGGATGCGGCTAAGAAGTCGGATGATGCAACGTTGATCGACGCGTCGCGGGCAAAGATGCCGACGGCGCTCCCGACCGACGGCAGCATTGTGGTGAAAGTCGCGGGCGGGGCCATGACTGTGCAGGCGACGAAAGCGACGAGGCTGGAGTTCTATCCCGGAGCTGAGTGCACGGATGTGGACGACCCGGCCAAGCACACGCGAGCAGACGGGCCGACTCTGAAGGTGCCGTTCGCTGGACCTGACAAAAACCGAGCAAGGGGTTTCGGCGTTTTGGGCGTTTGGGCGGGGCCGGGTAAAAAGCCCGCGTATTACCGCATCGATGCCTCCGAAAAAGGCGGCTGATTTTCAGCGAAATCGGCGCATCGGAACGGAACCCGCACAGGCCCGGCGGCGTCAAAGGATCGTCGGGACGGAGCCTGGGTGATCTCGTCGCGCGAACCCGAAAGGTCCGATACCGGTAGTACCTCTGTCGCGGCGTGTCGCCGCGGAGGTTGAGTTCCACGCGTCTGGGCGATTCTCGCCGGCGCGTCGGTCGCACGTCTCGCGCACCACGGAGTCTGAACGATGAAAGTTTCGAAACTCTCGCTTGTCGCTCTTCTGGCCCTCGGCATGACCATTCCCGCCGCCGTGTCTCTGGCTGGCGACGACAAGGCCAAGAAGGACGACAAGCAGGCGCAACAGGACAAGAACGAGAAGAAGGACAAGAAGGACGACAAGAAGGCCGAGGGCGTGGCCGTTGGCAGCGTCGCCCCGGGCTTCGAGCTCACCGACACGGACGGCAAGGCGATCAAGCTCAGCGACTTCGCTGGCAAGATCGTCGTGCTGCAGTGGTTCAACCCCGGCTGCCCGTTCGTCAAGAAGCACTACGACGGCGCCAACACCTTCAATGAGCTGAACAAGAAGTACAGCGATAAGGGCGTGGTCTTCCTCGCCATCAACAGCGGCGCCGCCGGCAAGGAAGGCGCGGGCAAGGACACCAACGCCACCGCCAAGAAGGATTGGAAGATCGAGTACCCGGTGCTGCTCGACGAGGCTGGCACGGTCGGCAAGACCTACGGCGCGACGCGCACGCCCGAGATGTTCGTGCTCGACAAGGAAGGCAAGGTTGTCTACCACGGTGCGATCGACGACAACAAGGACATGAAGGGCACCGGCAAGACCAACTACGTCGCCAAGGCGCTCGACGAGGTCCTCGCTGGCAAGCCGGTCACGACCGCCGAGACCAAGGCCTACGGCTGCACGGTGAAGTACGGCAAGTAATCACTGTCCTCCAGAACTCTCCTCTTCAGAGAGGTTCTCTTCACGCGCCGATGGGCCTTTCCAGGCCCATCGGCGTTTTCGTTTGGCGATCCGCCTCTCCAGGGCGGGGCGTGCTCAGGCAGTCTGTAATGGTCTTCAGGGCCCAGGCCGTCGGGGCGGGACCTGCGGCTCCCGTTCGCTCGTTCCGTCCGCCGCACGCGACCGATAGCATCTGTTGGAGAACGACATGCCCGAACTGTTTGCATTCCTTGGCCGCGCGTTTGATCTTGCCCTGGTGGTGATCGGCTTCGGCCTGATCATCTTCGTGCACGAACTGGGTCACTTTGTCGCGGCGCGCTGGGCGGGCATCCGCGTGCTCGCGTTTGCACTTGGCTTTGGTCCCGCGGCGATCTCGTATCGAAAGGGTCTGGGGTTCCGTACGGGAAGCAGTGAGGAGGAGTATCTGCGGCGGCTGAACGCCGTGGCCGCCGGGGTAACGACGATCGAGGGCGCACGGCCGAAGCGAGACGAGATTTCGCCGACCGAGTATCGCCTGAACGTTCTTCCCTTCGGCGGCTATGTCAAGATGCTCGGGCAGGAGGACCTGAACCCCGAGGCTGTGAGTGCCGCGTCGGATTCGTATCAGAACTGCGTGCCGTGGAAGCGCATGGTGGTGATCAGCGCTGGCGTGGTGATGAACATCATCACCGCGGCGCTGATCTTCATGCTGGTATTCAAGGTTGGGCTGCGCACGGAGCCGGCGATCGTGGGATTCGTGAACCCGAGCTCCGCGGCGGCGCGCGCCGTGCCGACGAACGCGAAGGAGCTCGGCATCGAGCAGCCGGGATTGCAGCCGGGCGATGCGATCATCGAGATCGATGGCAAGTCGCCGCGGCAGTTCGCGGATGTTGTGGTCGCGGCGGCGATGTCGCGTCGCGGTACGCCGGTGGAAGTCGTGGTGAAGCGGCCGGGCGTTGAGAAGCCGGTGCGGTTCGCGATCGAGCCGGAGACGAGCGAGGGTCAGCGGCTGCTGGAACTGGGCGTGGGACCGGCGATGTCGGCGCAGCTTCGGACCAGCGTCGATGCCGATGCGGTTCGCGAGTTCGAGCAGGGGCTGGCGAAGCTCGGCGCCGTGGGCGTGCCAGCGGGATCGACGCTGCAGTCGATCGGCGGCATCGGCACCGTGCGATACGCGCACGAGCTTGATCACGCGGCCGAGGGCGGGAAGCCGTTCGAGGCGACCTTCCGGACACCCAAGGGTGAGAGCCGCACCGTGACGTTGACGCCGCGGGCGGCGTTCGAGGACGATGTTGTGAAGTTTGGTGAGCGGGAGATGACGCAGCGGCATCTGCTGGGGCTGAGCGGCGTGATCCGTGTCGAGTCCGCCACCGAGGAAGCGAAGAAACAAGGGCTGCGGAACGGCGACGTCTTCGTCAGGGTCGGTCCGGTGGAGTTTCCGAGTATCGCCGTGGGCGTTCGGGAGATTCGTGCGGCTGCGGGGCGGACGATCGATGCGGTGGTGCGTCGGGAGACCGAAGGCAAGACGCAGGACGTCAAGCTCTCGCTACAGGTTTCTCGCGCGGGCACGATCGGGTTCGGTGTCGACGACACCATGGCCGAGTCGGCCATGCTCGGTGCGCCGCTCGCGGCTCGTATGGTGCCCAACGAGAGCAAAGAGTCCGATGCGCCCAAGACCCGCAGCGTGCCGACCGCGGCGGCGGCGACCCCGATTGCGCCTGGCTCCACGATTCTCGCGGTCGGTGCGACGCCGGTGCGGAACTTCACCGATGTGCGAGAGGCTGTCCGGGTCGCGGTGGAGCGTGGTGACGCTGCGGTTCGATTGACGGTGCGCCCGCCAACGGGTGATGAGGCGATGACCGTGGAGTTCGCGTTGGGAGCGGAGGATTCCACAGCGCTGCGCGAGTTGGGCTGGATCAGCCCCATCGGTGTCGGGGCGTTTGAGCCGGAGAAGATATTGCTGAAGGCGTCGGGGCCGATCGATGCGATCGCGGTTGGGCTGGGTGAGACCAAGCGGGTCATGCTGATGACCTACATGACGTTCGTGCGTTTGTTCGAGGGATCGGTGCGGGTTGAGCACCTCAAGGGCCCGGTCGGCATCGCGCATACAGGCACGATCATCGCCGATCGCGGGTTCATCTGGCTGCTGTTCTTCATGGCGCTGATCAGCGTGAACCTTGCGGTGGTGAACTTCCTGCCGCTGCCGATTGTGGATGGCGGGCAGTTCCTGTTCATCCTGTACGAGCAGATCTTCAAGCGTCCGGTACCGATCGGGTTCCAGAACGCGGCGACGCTGGCTGGGCTGGTGCTGATCGGCTCCATGTTCATCGTCGTGACGTTCAACGACATCATGAACCTTTTCCGCTCGTGAAGCGATCCCAACCCATCCCCACGTGAACACGCTGCACGCGATGCTCGGCTTGTTTCCGGTGCTGGCGCTCGGGCTGGTGGTCTATTTCGCGACGGTGACGCTGTTCACGTACTTCCGGCTGACCAGGCCGCCTCGTCGGACGTACGCATGGGCGGTGGCGAAGGGCTTGCCGGGTGAGCCGGGAGAATTGGAGAAGCCGCGGCGCTTCGAGCGGTTTGAGTTCAGCCGCGACGGCGCGACGTTCGTAGGCTGGTCGATCGAGGGCGATGCGCCCGATGGTCCGGTCGTGGTGCTGACGCACGGCTGGGCGGATTCGAAAGTGGGGGGACTTGGACGCGTGGAGGCGGCCGCGCCGCTCGCGTCGCGCGTCGTCGCGTGGGACATGCGCGGCCACGGCGAGAGCGACGGCACGAGCACGCTCGGATTGCGGGAGAAGGACGATCTGCTCGCGCTCATCGAGATGCTCGAAGAGATCACGCCGATTGTGCTTTTCGGCTGGTCGCTGGGCGCGGGCGTGTCGATCGCGGCGGCGGCGGAGTGCACGCGGGTGGTCGGCGTGATCGCGGAGTCGCCGTATCGGTTCGCGGCGACGCCGGCGGGGAACGTGCTTGCGATGCGGGCGATGCCATGGAGGGTGAACCTGCCGCTGGCGCTGCGGCTGGTGGGGTCGGGGGCGGAGTGGCAAGCGTTTGATCGTGGCGCGATCGCCGCGCGGCTGCGGGTGCCGCTGCTTGTGATCCACGGCGAGGCGGATGTCGTATCGCCGATCGAGGACGGTCGTGCGATCGCGGCGGCGGGGGGCGGAGAGTTTGTGCCGCTGGCGGCGGGGCACAATGACGTCTGGACCGGGGAGAGCAGGCAAAGGGCGGTCGATGCGGTGGGGGCGTTTGTGCAGCGCGTGTGCGGTGCTGGCAGCGGCGGCAGCCCCGCGAATGCGCGTGCGGTTCGTTAGGCCTCGGGCTTGGGTTCACCCATCGCGCCGGTGTCGGGCTCTTGGGTTTTCTTGACCGGAATCAGCATCGAAGCGATCACTCCCGCGGCGAGGGCTGACGCGATGACGCCGAGGCTGACACCTGTGCCGAAGTGGATGTGCCAGTAGGTCAGGATCATCTTGAACCCGATGAAGGCGAGCACGAAGGCGAGGCTGTACTTCAGAAGGCGGAACTGATCGATCATCGCGGCGAGGGCGAAATACATGGAGCGCAGGCCCAGGATCGCGAAGACGTTGGACGTGAACACCAAGAATGGGTCCTGAGTGATCGCGAAGATGGCGGGGATCGAGTCGATGGCGAAGATGACGTCGGTGCTCTCAACGATGAGCAGCACGAGGAACATCGGGGTCATGAAGAGCCTGCCGTCGACCCGCAGAAAGAACTTCTGCCCTTCGATCTTGGGGTGCAGCGGGAAGAGTTTGCGGGCGGTGCGGTAGACGAAGCCTTCTTCGGGTTCGATGTGGTCTTCACTGCCGCGGAGCATCTTGAAGGCGGTGTAGATGAGCACGGCGCCAAAGACGTAGAGGATCCACTGGAACTCTTTGATGAGCACGGCGCCGACGCCGATCATCACGCCGCGCATGATCAGGGCGCCCAGGATGCCCCAGAAGAGCACGCGGTGCTGGTACTCGCGTGGGATGCGGAAGTGGGCGAAGATGAGTGCGATGACGAAGATGTTGTCGAGGCTGAGGCTGTACTCGATGAGCCAGCCGGACAGGAACTCGAGCATCGCGTGCCAGCCCGGAGAGATGTTCTGCGGGATCGGGTCCATCTCCGAAGCCAAGGACTTGGTCGGGGTCGGGGGCTGTGTCGATGCGCTGTCGGTATCGCTTGGTGGCGTGGCAGACGACGCAACGTCAGACAACGCGGGCACTGCTCCGCCGCCTCGGGCGCGTTCCATGTCCGCGTGGCGTGCCCGCATGGAGTCGCCCAGGCCGTAGTAGTTGCTCTCGTAGAGGTGATACACCACGCCGGAGAAGCCAAGTGCAAGCACCACGCAGACGCCGGTCCAGAAGAGGGCGGCCTTGGTGCTGATGGCGTGCGGCTTGCGGTTGACCACGAAGAGGTCGAGCGCGAGCATGACGAGAACGAACGCTACGAAGCCTGTGTAGAGCGTGAACATCGATCAAGCGTAGTGGAATCAGGTCGCCGGCACCAGCGTGCCCAGCGTGGTCGGCGTCAAGGGGAACGCCGCGGCGATGGCCCGCATCTCGTCGAGGGTCACTTTGGCGATGCGGTCCAGTTCGGTTTCCAGCGAGGAATACTTGCCCAGCGACGACCAGAGGCGGCCCAGCCGCTGCATGCGGTCGGAGGGACGCTCGCCTCCCACGGTGGCTCCGGTCAGAATCTTGTTGCGGAGGCGATCCAGATCGTCCTGGGTCAGACTGGCGGCGAGGTTGGAGATCTCACGCCGAATGACAGCTTCGATTTCTTCGAGGCGGGAGGGCTCGCCCGAAGCAAAGATGAAGTAATCGCCGATGCCGTCGTGGGCGTCGAAGCCAGCCTGGGCGTCCTCGGCGATGCCCGATTCGACCAGCGCCCAGTGCAGGCGGCTGTTGTCGGCCATGCCCAGAACCTGCGTCAAGAGGCTGGCGGCGTAGCGGCGGTCGTCATCCACCGCGGGCGCGGGGGCCATGCCGAGCAGGTAGCCGCGGGAGACCTTGGCATCGGTGAGCGCGAGCCGCTCGGGGCCGTGGTGCGCGGGGCTGCGACGGTTGCTGCGGGTCGTCGGCTTCCACACTCGGCAAAGTTCGTCGATCTGGGCGCAGGCGCGATCGAAATCAACGCGGCCCGCGAGCGAAACGGTGGTGTTGTTCGCCGAGTAGCGGTCGTCGAAATACGCCCGCATCTGTTCGCTCGTGAGCGCGGTGATTGTGTCGGTCGTGCCCAGCACGCGGTGGCCCATCGGGTGGGTCGCGTAGTGCTTCTCCATCACCGACTCGTACAAGACCCAGAACGGATTGTCCTTGTACATCGCGATCTCTTCGAGGATGACGCCCTTCTCGGTGTCAAAGTCGCTCTGGCGAAGGGCGGGCCGCATCATGCGAGCGAGCAGCTCGATTGCGCGGGGCAGGTGCTCGGGGAGCGTCGAGGCGTAGAAGCACGTCACCTCGTGGCTCGTGTAGGCGTTGTTCTTGGCGCCGATCTGGTCAAACGCCTGGTTCAGTTGCTCGGCGGAGATGTCGGCGGTGCCCTTGAACATCATGTGCTCGAGGAAGTGGCTGACGCCCATCACGTTGCCATCCTCGTCGCGGGCGCCGGTGCGCACGAAGAACCCGGCGGCCGACGTGACGGCCGCGGGGTCGACTTCCGCGATGATGGTCAGCCCGTTGGACAGCGTCCTTTGCTTGAACTCGATGGCCATGGGGGGAGTTTAGTGGGTTTCAGCGAGCCCCGAGCGTGAGCGAGTGGGTTCTTCGCTTTGTCGATAGAGCCAACCCACTCGCTCACGCTCGGGGCTCGTCAGACCACATCGCCCAGGCCCTTGATCGCACGCGATAGGTCGCGGCAGACTTCCTCGGGCTTCTCGCTGCCGCAGACGACGTTGCTGACGGCGATGCCGGCGCAGCCGAGTTTCACGAGCTGGCCGACGTTCTGCTTGGTGATGCCGCTGATCGCCAGGTGGGGCACGCGACGGGTGGACTCGTCGTCGAGATAGGCCTTGAGCAGGTCGGGCCCGCTGAGGCTGGGCTTGGGCTTGGTGGTCGAGGCGAACATCGGGCCCAGGCCGCAGACGTCAGCGCCCTCAAGCACCGCCGCTCGGGCCTGCTCGATGGTGGCGCAGCTGATCCCAAGCCGCAGCGAGGAGCCGATGATCTTGCGGGCGTCGGCGACGGACATGTCGGTCTGGCCCAGGTGCACGCCGTCGGCGTTGGCGAGCATGGCGATATCGGGGCGATCGTTGATGACGACCGCAGCGCCGGAGCGGCGGGCGTACTCGACGACGGTCTTTGCCCGCCCGAGCAGGTCGCGATCGGTCAGGCCCTTCTCGCGGAGCTGGATGCAGTCGGCCCCGCCTTCCACGGCGCGGCGGACGACTTCGGTCCAGCGGTGGTGGGTGCAGAGCGATTCGGTGACGAGCACGCAGAGCGTCCACTGCGGGCCGCGCCCGCCGAAGAGAGCGAGTTCGACTTGCTTGGAGACGTCGTACGCGCGATAGCGGATGCGTTCGAGCGCCGCGGCGACGCCGCCGGCCCCGAGGTTCTTGGCGGATTCTTCGAGTACCCGCAGTGACTCGGTGAGCCGCGACGATGCGGCGGCGGCGAGGGCGAGTTCGGACTCGCGCTTGCCTTCGGAGGCGGTGGAGATTGTGGTGCCCACGTCGTTGGCCGCGTCGCGCCAGGCGAGGAGGTGGCCGCGATCGACGGGCAACTGCCCGATGGCGAGCGTCACGTCGTGGCGAATCTGCTTGAGGGCCGCGGACAGGGCGGCGTGGCTGAGCCGCAGGCGGGCCAAGTCCTCGAGCATGCGCAGGCCCTCGCGGGCGCGGTTGGCGTTGGCGTCGATGACTCGGAGAATCGCGGACATTGGGCAGAGGCTAGCCGACCTTGAGGCCCGAGGCTTGCTACTTTGTGGGAACGGATGCCCGATCATTCGCCCCGCGATTCCCGTGAAGTCCCGTCGTCGGCCGACGCCAAACGCCGCCCGCGTTTGCCCGGCGCGGTGGTGGTGCGCCCGTCGCCGGACGAGTTGATCGATGCCCTCGCCGCGGACTTGTTCCTGCACAGCCTCGCGTGCGTGCGCCAGTTTGGCGACTTCCATCTGGCCCTGGGCGTCTGGCCGGAGGCGGAGCGGTTCTTCCTGCGGCTGCTTTACGACCCACGGTTCAGAGAACTGCCGTGGGTGCGGACGCACCTGTGGATCGTGGAGGAGACGGTTCCGGCGTCGCGGTTTACGGTGCTGGAAGAGGCGATCGTGAGCCACTCGGACATCCCCGAGTCGCAGGTGCATCGCATGAGCGGCGGCGACCCGGAGGAACTCGCGTCGGGGTACGAGGCCGCGCTGAAAGAAACACTCGGTTGGCGCGAGAAGGGGCACGACCGGCTCGACTTCGTGCTGCTGCCGGTGCTGGCCGGCGGCGAGACGCACGGCATCGAACTGCGCGTGCCCGATGCGCCGCTGGTCGCGCCGCTGGATTCGTTCGCCGCGATGAGCGCGCGGTTGCTGAACGCGTCGCGGTTCGTCGCGATGCTGGCGCTGGCGGATGGGAGCGAGGATGCGATCAAGCAGATGGACCGCGGGCCGCGCCGCAGCAAGGACGCGATGATTCCCGGCTCGCGGCTGCACGCGGGGGATCTGCGGCTGCTGGGCGGCGAGCTGCGCTGGTACATCGATCACAGTGTGTGCGAGGACGAGCCGCCCCTGCCGCCGATCCCGCTCGATGATGCACCGCCCGGCACGCCGGGCGGGGGAGCGTGAACCGTGGCGAATTACTCGGTCGAACCCAATCCCGACATCGCGTACAAGCTCGCGTACGAAGATGAGCATCTGCTCGTGGTGGATAAGCCGTGCCGCGTTGTCTCGACGCCCGGGGCCGGTCACGAACGCACGTCGCTGCTCAGCGGGCTGTTTGCCACCTTCGGCAACGAGCTGCAGAATCTCGGCAAGGATCGCGACTTCGGCATGCTCCACCGGCTCGATCGCGAGACCAGCGGGCTGTTGCTCGTCGCCCGCAAGAAGTCGTCGTACGACGCGCTACGGGCGCTCTTTGAGAAGAGAGAGATCAAGAAGTTCTACTTCGCCGTCGCGGCCAATGCCCCGCGCCAGGACAGCGGCGTGATCCGCAAGCCGATCGCCGAGTCGCGGCAGGGGTCGATCCCCAAGAACGGCGAGATGAAACTTGCCAAACTCAGCGGCAGCGGCAAGCCGGCGATCACGGCGTACCGGGTGCTGTCGAGGGGCCCGGCCGCGTGCCTCTTGGAGTGCCGCGCCGTGACCGGGCGGCTCCACCAGCTCCGCGTGCACCTGGACTCGATCGGCTGCCCGATCTTCGGCGATGGTCTGTATGCGCCGCCGCCGGTCGCGGCGGGGGCGCCGAGGCTGGCGCTGCACGCGCACCGCATCGCGTTGAACCATCCGATGACCGGCGAGCCGCTCGATGTGCGATCCCCGCTGCCCAAGGACCTGCGTCATCTGATCAAGAGGCTGGGCATGACGCTCGACGAGACCAAGGCTGGCTAGCCGTCGATCGCGGCCATGACATCGACCGCGATGGCGTCGGCCTGGAGCATGCCGGCGTCGGTGAGGCGCCAGCGCGCCGTGTCCACGATCATCTTCTCGTCCGTCACGAGTCGATCGCGGAGGCGAAGCAGTCGGGTCAGGGCGCCCGCGTTCGCCGACTCCGCACGCGCGAGCAGCGGCTCGGGTTCGACGCCCTCGGCGAGGCGCAGGCCGGTCCAGAAGGTTTCTTTCAGCAGGCGTACCGCATCGGGCGCTTCGATGTCGGTGACGGGCGCGAGCCCGTCGGGGCTCGGCGTGCTCAGGTAATCGTCGAGCCTTGCGACGTTCTTCCAGCGCCATTCGGCGACGTGTCCGGACGCGGATGGTCCCGCGGCGAGCCACTGCTCCTGGCGCCAGTACGCGAGATTGTGCCGCGCCTCGCAGCCGGGCCTGGCGTAGTTGCTGATCTCGTATCGGCGAAGCCCGGCCTCGGCGAGCACGGTGCGGGTGTGCTCGTACATATCGACTTCGAGATCCTCGTCGGCGGGGGTGAACTCGCCTCTTTTCAGACGCGCGGTCATCGCTGTGTTGGGCTCGTAGGTGAGGTTGTAGCAGGAGACGTGCTCGGTGCCGAGCGCGATGGCGCGGCGGAGATCGGCGTCCCACTCGGCGAGCGTCTGGCCGGGGACGCCGAAGATCAGGTCCACCGATTGGCGCATGATGTCGGCGGCTCGCGCGATCTCGACCGCCCGTGCGACGTTCTCCGGGTTGTGGGTGCGTTCCAGTGTGCGGAGGTGGCGGGCTTCGAAGGACTGTGCCCCCATGCTCACGCGGTTCACCCCGCCAGCGCGGAGCCGCTGCAGGAGCTCCGGGGTGACGGACTCGGGATTGCACTCGACCGTGAATTCGGCGACGCCGCCGTGGGTCTCGGAAAGGTCAAAGTGCGTCGACAGCGCGTTGAGCAGGCGGTCCCAGAGATCGATCCGCAGAAGCGACGGCGTGCCGCCACCTACGAACAAAGTCCGAAGAGGCGACCCGGCCGCCCAGGGTGCAAGTGCTATGAGTTCGCGAATCAGTCGGTCGGCAAAGACGTCCTGACGGTCCTGCGTGTCGACGATGCTGTAGAAGTCACAATAGTGGCATTTGTGCGAGCAAAATGGAACATGGATGTAGAGGGAGCGAACAGTGTTTGGGTTCGAAGTTCCGCGCCCGGGATGCGCGCCGATCGCTTGGGATTTTCGGAGGGGATGGTCCGAGGCGAATCCGACCCTTGCCCCTTGCTGGGGAAGCGAAATTCGGTTATCGTGCGTCGGAGTGGGCATGGGGCGGTTTGGGAGGCGGTGGGGAGTGGCGGTCGTGGAACGATCGCCGGTCAGGACGACGTCGGTTCGGCCCGTGGATGCTTCGGCCGACCGTGTGGACGCAAGGATTCCGCCGTGGTCTGCGCGATCTCGGGACGTGCAAAGATCCCGTTCGCGGCCGCGAAGAGGCTGGCGAGGGTTGCAAGGCCCTTGAACGCAACCGCAGGCGACGCTCGTGGCGGGAAAGGATAGCGAGTTGGAAACGTCTCTCGTACTAGTGAATCGCGACGGCACGCAGCGTGAGGTCCCGCTGAAGAAGGCCCGCATCATCATCGGCCGTCAGGCTGATGCGACCATGCGTTTGCCTGACCCGAACATCTCTCGCCAGCATTGCGAGCTGCAGCTCGATTCGGGCCGCCCCGTGCTGAAGGACCTGGGGAGCAGCAACGGCACATACGTGAATCGCCGGCGCATCAGCCAGACGGAACTCTCGGCCGGTGACACGATCAGCATCGGGCCGTTCCTGTTCGTTGTGCGAATCGACGGCGAGCCGGGCTCGATCGATTCGGACGAGGTGCTCGAGGATGCCGTGCCGGTTGGTTCTGCGGCCGCTCCGGCCGCTCCGCCCGCAGCCGCAGCGAAGCCGGCGCCCACGCCGCGGAAGGAAACACTTCCGACCCGCGAACCTCTGACCCGCACGCCGGATCCGGACGACAGCGACGAGTTCAACTTCGACTTCCTCGACGAGAAGGACGAGCCGAAGCTGTAGGTCTCGCGGAGAGAACAAGCTGCTTGCGCAATAACGAAAAACCTCCGGTGAGCCGGAGGTTTGTTTCTTTCATGCTGGTTCGGGAATCACGCCGCGTGGGGCTTTTGCTGGTCGGTCTTGGTCGAGCTCTTGGGTGGGGGCACGCGGATGTTGGTGCCGCAGCCCTTGCAACGCACGGTCTTGCCGCGGGCGTTCTCCGGCACGGCGAGGACCTTGCGGCAGGTCAGGTTGGGGCACATGATGCGAACGGTTTCGGCAGGCATGTCCCGGTTCTCACCCTCTGAGCCCAGTGCGACCGGCGTCGTGCCGGTCTCGAACAGCGAAGCCGGCTTCCAGCCGGTCTGCGGTCGCGGCGCCGCCGCAACCTCACGCCCTTCCATCGGCGCAACGTCTGCATCGGTTTGGCTCCCGTGAACTTCGGGGATTCGCAAACGATCATGGCGTTCCGGATGTGACGGCTGGGCGGGCTGGCGGCTACGGTCTGTCTCCGTTTTCACGGGAGTTGATCCATGTCCGAGAACACTGCCAAGCCGACTTCCAACTGCTCCGCCGTCGTGGGTCTCCAGTGGGGCGACGAGGGGAAGGGCAAGATCGTCGACATCCTCGCCGCCGAGCACGACGCCGTCGTCCGCTACAACGGCGGGGCGAACGCCGGTCACAGCGTCGTCGTCAAGGGTGAGCGCTTCTCGCTGCACCTGATCCCGTCGGGCATTCTGTACCCCAGCAAGATTGCCGTGATCGGCAACGGTGTCGTGCTCGATCCTGACAAACTTCTCGAAGAGATTGACGGCCTGCGTGCCCGCGGCGTGGACACCGGAGGCCTTGTCATCTCCGACCGCGCCCACGTCGTCATGCCGTACCACAAGGCCGAGGACGCCGCTCGCGAGGACGCGCTCAAGCGTGTCCGGGTCGCCCAGGCTGGCGAGACCGGACGCAAAGTGTCGGAGATCGGCACGACCCGTCGCGGCATCGGCCCGGCCTACGCCGAGAAGGCCCATCGGGCCGGCGCGGTGCGTGTGGGCGACCTGCTGCACGCCGAGACGCTGCGGGACAAGATCGAGATCGCGATCGCGACCAAGATGGATCTGATCCGCGACCTGGCGGGCAGCGCCGACGCGATCGAAGCGCAGAAGGTGATGGACTGGGCGCTCGGCGCCGGCGAGGCCATCGCCCCGATGGTGCGGGACACGACCTACCTGCTCAACAACCTCGTGAAGGCCGGGAAGAAGGTCCTCTTCGAGTCCGCCAACGGCACGCTGCTCGACGTCGATCACGGTACCTATCCGTTCGTCACCGCGTCGTCGTGCTCGATCGCCGGCATCGGCATCGGCACCGGAGTCCCCGTGCAGCGCGTCGGCCGCGTCATCGGCGTGATGAAGGCGTACAGCACTCGCGTCGGCGCGGGGCCGCTGCCGACCGAACTTGCGGGCCCTGGCCCCGAGGGCGCGATCGGCGACCGCATCCGCAACCGCGGCCGCGAGTTCGGCACCACCACCGGCCGCCCGCGTCGCGTCGGCTGGCTGGACCTAACCGCCGTCAAGTACTCGGCGATGATCAACGGCGCGACCGGCATCGCGCTCACCATGCTCGACGTGCTCGCCGGGTTCGACACCATCCGCGTCTGCACCGGCTACGCCGATGGGACGAAGGTCAGCGACCGCTTCCTGCCCGACGCCGCGGCGTTGGCCAACGCCAAGCCGCACTACGTGGACCTGCCCGGATTCAGCGAGGAAATCGGTGCCGCCCGCTCGCGGAACGAACTCCCCAAGCAGGCCCGGGCGTACGTCGAGTTCATCGAGCAGCAGGTCGGCCTTCCGGTCGAGATCCTCAGCGTCGGGCCGGACCGGGCCCAGACCATGATCCAGGCGTGAGAAGCGACTGTCGCGGCAAGCCGTTTCCCGCTATCGTGTTCCATTCCTCGTGACCACGCTCCAGAGCCAACCTTCGTTCGCGTCCGACCCCGGTGTGTCTGCCCGTGTGGCCGAGATGCAGGCCCGCTACCCCAAGGCCAACCCGCTCGCGATCCTTCCGGACATCGATCCGCGCCAGATCCCGCGCCACATCGCCGTCATCATGGACGGCAACGGTCGGTGGGCCAAGCAGCGAGGCTTCCCCCGCATCTTCGGCCACCGAAACGGCGCCCGCGCCCTCCGCGAGACCGTCGAAGAAGCCGGCCGCCTCGGTGTCGAGGCGATGACGTTCTACTCCTTCAGTCTCGAAAACTGGCGCCGCCCCGCCGACGAGGTGCAGGCGCTGATGCTCTTGTGCGTTGCGTACTGCGAGGGAGAGCGCGAGGCCTTGGTGCGCGACGACATCCGCTTCCGCTGGATCGGCCGCCGCGAGGGATTGCCGCCGGAAGTGCTCGCCGCACTCGACAGCGTGGTGGACGCGACCAAGAACTGCAAAGGCCCGACGCTCTGCGTCGCCGTGAACTACGGCTCGCGGGCTGAGATCGCCGACGCCGCGAAGGCCATCGCCCGCGACATCGCGGCGGGCAAGCTCTTGCCCGAGCAAGTTGACGAGCGTGCGGTCGCGTCGCGCCTCTACGCACCCGACCTGCCCGATCCGGACTTGCTCATCCGCACCGCGGGCGAGTTGCGCGTCAGCAACTACCTTCTCTGGCAGATCAGTTACGCCGAGTTGTACGTGACCGATGTCCTGTGGCCGGACTTTGGTGCCGCAGAACTGCACACGGCGATCCGCGACTTTGCACGTCGCACCCGCCGCTTCGGCGGCCTGACCGACGCGGACCTGTCGATCATCGAGAAGAATGAGCCAAAGCAAGGCGGTGGTGGGGAGGCATCGGGGGGCGCCGATGCGTGACCGCCTGATCCTGGGCCCGATTCTGATCGCCGCGCTGCTCACGCTGCTCTGGCTCGACGAGTTCGTAAACGCACAGGCGACCCCGGGCTGGTTGAGCGGGCTCGGCTATCCGCATTCGACGTTGCCGCCGGGCATCATCATCTTCGCCGTCATGGCCGGGCTGAGCGTGCTGGCGTCGCGGGAGCTGGCGACGATCCTGCACGACAAGGCGATTGACGCGTCGAAGCGGATCACGACACTGGCCGCGATGTTCGGGCTGTGCGTCTCGTGTCTGATCCCGCGCGAGTGGGACGCCGCGACCGGCGGTCTGATCGTCTCTTCGTCAGCCGTGCTGGTGCTGATCACGGCGCTCCGGTTCTACTCGCGGCACAAGAACACCGAGGGCGTCATCGCCGCCGCGGGGGGGGCGGTGCTGGCGTTTGTGTATCTCGGGTTGATGTTCGGCTTTCTGCTCGCCATCCGGCGAGAGCACTCGGCGTGGACGCTGGCGTGGATGCTGCTGGTCGTCAAGATGTGCGACACCGGCGCGTACTTCACCGGGCGATCGCTTGGGAAGCACAAGCTGATCCTCTGGCTCAGCCCTGGGAAGACCTGGGAGGGTTTGGTCGGCGGCATCGCGCTCGCGTCGGTCTTCGGCGTGCTCGGTGTGTGGCTCGGCGCGGTCTCGCAGCCGAAGTACCCTATCGCGCTGGGGTTGGCGACCGGCGTGGTGTTCGCCCTGCTCGGGCAGGCGGGCGACTTGATGATGAGTCTGCTGAAACGCGATGCGGGCATCAAGGACTCGGGCCGCTCGCTACCCGGCTTTGGGGGCATCCTCGACGTTCTCGACTCTCCGTTGCTGGTGGCCCCGTTCGCGTATTGGTGGCTGAAGCTGCTATTTCCAGCAGGATGACGGGTTCCTGAGCGATGGGTCCGAAAAGTGCTTCCGAGCGTGGCTACACTGATGGTGTTGGCGGAGAACCCATGAACGTCACGGCGAAGCTGCTCAGCGTCTTTCTGGTCGATAAACAGTTCCGCGGGCTTCGCTCCCGCCTCGCCGCGGCCGAGCGCTTCTTGGCCGAGCAGAACAAACTGATAGAACAACTCGACGCCAAGAAGGCGTCTCTCGACGCACAGGTGCGGCAGATCACCGCCACCGCGTCCAACTTTGAGGGCGAGATGAAACGCCTCGACGCCCGGATGGCCACCATCCGCGAGCAGATGGACTCGGCCCAGACCAACAAGGAATACAAGGCTTTCCTCACCGAGGTCAACACGATCAAGGCCGAGCGCGATCGGCAGGAGACCTCCGCCCTTGAGCACATGGGCAAGGTCGAGGACCTCAAGAAGCAGCTCGACGACATCATCAAGCAGCGCACCGAGCGTGAGAAGGTGCAGGCTGTGGCCGTCAGCGACCGCGACCAGCGCTCCGCCGAGATCAAGGACCGCCTGACTGAATTGCAGACCCAGCGCGACGCCCTCGCCAAGGAACTGCCCAAGGACACGCTCGTCGTCTTCGAGCGCCTGGTCCAGACCCGTGGCGACGAGGCCATGGCACACATCGAAGAGGTTGATCGCAAGCGTCACGAGTACCACTGCGGCTCGTGCATGATGGCCCTGCCCATCGAGGCCGTCAATGGCCTGCTCGTCTCCGGGCGCCTCACCCGCTGCGCGTCGTGCCAGTGCATCTTGTACATCAGCGAAGAGCTGACCAAGTCGATGCGCGAGCCCGTCAGCAAGCGTTGATGGTTGTCAGCCGAACTCTCGCTCATCGATCGGAGCGTGCATGGGACTCTTCGGACCCGACCCCGCTGTGATGCTGCGCTTGGCTCGCATCGAGAAGAAGCTCGATGCGCTGCTGCAAGCCGCGGGCATTCGCGTTGACGAAGCGGTCGATTCCGACATTCTCGATCTGGCCCGAAACGGTCGCAAGATCGAAGCGATCAAGTTGTACCGCGAGCGAACGAACTGCGGCCTTGCGGAAGCCAAGGCCTTCATCGATTCACTGTGATGCGGAGGTTCGCGTGATCGGGCGCCGCGAGTTGTCGGCTTTGAGCGGACCCACGTGACGGTTGTGATCGGTGTTTCTGCATGGGTCGTCCCGAGCGGAAGACCCATGGCACCCCGTGCGGGGCTAGGCGTTTGGGTCAAACAACGTCTCGCCCTGCCACTTCACGCCCAAGTGATCGCACGCCGCTTTGGTGAGCTGGCGGCCGCGCCGTGTTCGGGCGAGGAATCCGATCTGCAGCAGGTACGGCTCGACCACGTCTTCGAGCGTGCCAGCGTCTTCGTTCATCGTGGCCGCGACCGCTTCGAGCCCGACAGGGCCGCAGGAGTAGGTGGTGGCGATGATCCGCAGATAGCCGCGGTCAAGGTCGTCGAGGCCCAGGTCGTCGACGCCTTCGAGTTTGAGCGCATCGTGCACGGTGCGGTCACGGATGACGCCGTCGCCCTTGACGGTCGCAAAGTCGCGGACGCGCCGGAGCAGGCGGTTGGCGATGCGGGGCGTGCCGCGGGAGCGCTCAGCGATCAGGCGCAGGCACGACTCGCCCGCGACATCGACCACGAGCAGGCGGGCGCTGCGGGCGACGATCCGCATGAGCTCATCGGTGGTGTAGTACCGCAGATGGTGCGTGAGCCCGAAGCGAGAGCGCAGCGGGCTGGAGATCAGCCCCGCCCGGGTCGTCGCGGCGATGAGCGTGAAGGGCTTGCACTTGATCTGCACCGTGCGGGCCGCCAGGCCGCTGTCGACGGGGACGTCGATGCGGTAGTCCTCCATCGCGGGGTAGACGAACTCCTCGACGCTGGCGGGCAGGCGGTGCACCTCGTCGATGAACAACACGTCGCGTTCACGCAGGCTCGTAAGCGCGGCGACCAGATCCGTGCCCTTGCTCAAGACCGGCCCGCTGGTCACGTGGATGCCGCTACCCATCTCGCTGGCGATGAGGTGCGCCAGCGTCGTCTTCCCCAGCCCGGGTGGCCCATGAAACAGCGCGTGTTCGCACGGCTCGTTCCGCGACCGCGCCGCCTGGATCGCGATTCGCAGCCGCTCGATCAGTTCTTCCTGACCGACGTACTCACCAATCGCCGTCGGACGCAGCGCCCAGTTGCGCTGCTCCTCCACGGGATTTGTCGTCGAAGCGGAGATAAGCCGGTCGGTCGCCATGGTTCACTCTTCGAGCAGCAAGTTAGTCGAGCGGCAGCCCCTTGGATTTCCACAGCCGCAGCAGTTGGTCCTTGCTCGTCGGTTCGATCCGCACGCCACTGCCGAGGTCTGCGAAGAGGAGGTCGCCATTCTGCTTCAGGGTCGCGATCTGCGGCTGCGTGCCTTCACCGAGTCGGGAGGTAATCCGATAGATGCCCGGCTTGTCTGCGGGCTGCTCGACCGACTCGCGGCGGATGTCGACAAGCTCGGTCTCCGACGAGTAGGTGTTGAAGGCGAACTCTGTGGTCAACCGCGACAGCACCAGCAGGCGGTGCAGCACAAACGTTTCCATGCGAGAGACGTACGTCTTGTCGGGTACGAGCAGTGTTGCGTCGCGTCCGTCGGCCTTCTTGAGCTTGATCTGGTTGCCGATGCGGTGCCCGATCTCATCGCTCGTCTTGTCGCTCTTGCCGTCGCGGACCCGTGTGGTAAGGGCCCATGTTTCCTGTGAGCGGTCGAGCGACAGGAAGAACATGCCTTGTGAGTCGGTGAGGATCTCGTTGTTGTCGCCGAGCAAGGCGCGGACATCGACCTGCACGAGGAAACCCTCGTCATTGTCGGCTCCACGGAACGATTTGGGGTCCCGCTTCGGATCGATCTGCCCGCGCTTTCCGACGAACATGCGGATGCGCCGATATCCCAGCTCTTTCGCGTCGGCGTCGGCGCCGGTTTTGGCGGGCACATAGAGACGCCACCAGGTTTCCTGCGAATCGGCGATCACAGCTCGGAGCTTGGCCTCGTCCACGCCCTCAAGGAACTTGGCGCCCGCATCAAAGAGCGCCCGCTGCGCGGCCTCGAGCGCGGGCTTGTCGGCGAACTGAGCTGTGGCCACGGTCGCCTCGATCTGCGGCCGGGCCTTCTCGAACTGCGGCTCACCCATGCTGGTTTCGAAGTACGCAAAGCGCCCCGGTCCGAGCTTGATGAACGTCACGCCGTAGACAATGCGGACCTTCTTCGCATCCTTCCCGTCCTGCGGGCCCAGCACGTAGAAGCGTTCGGCCGGCAGCGTGCCGACCTGAAGATTCTGCACGCGTTCGAGCAGCGTCGCGCCGGAGGATCCGACGTTGCCGACCATCAGCACGCCATCGCCGAACTGCGTGCGGAGGTTGGTCTCGGCAACTTCGGCGAGCGACAGCTTCAGGTCGCCGCTCTCGACGATGCGGGCGGCGACGTACCAGAGATTGTCGGGGCCGATGATCTCAAGCGCGGACTGTGCACCGATCGACGTCGAGCTTGCGTTCGCGTCTTTCGGCAGCGAAATGGTCAGCCCCATGCTCTCCACGCGGAAGGGCTTGGGGTTGAACTCGATCGCTCCCGCGGCGGGGGCAAGGGGCCTGCCCGCATTGGGCTGGTTGTTCTGGGCGAACGCGACGCTGCAGCAGACCGAGAGGGCGGCGAGTGTTCGGTGAGCGAGGCGATTCATCAGTGGCTCCTTCCAAAGCGGGCGTTCAGTCGCGCTCGGCAGGCCGCCCGTTCCGTCGGGTGGCGCGAGGCGAGAAATGCGGCGGGGTGGTGGGGCAGTAGGGCGGTGGGGGTTCGTCCGGGTACATCGGCAAAACCCGCCGCTCAGGCCGCAAGACGGTAGCTTCCCTGCTCCGGGAGCGATCCGTGCAGGCGCTCATCGTGGGCCTTCGGAAAGTTCGTCGCGGATCGGAAAAGCGTCGCGCACGCCCAGCTTGATTTCCCCGGCAATTGACCTCACGCGGGGGACCGCTATGCTTCTGGGCTACGCACCTGACGGTTTCCCGTTTGTGCGGAAGCGCTCGCGAGGGCACTTCCGTGGGAGCCGCACCCGCCTGTGTTCGGCCTGGGCCGAGCATCGGAGGGCAGCAAGAATCAGGTACGCGGCGTGTAGAACCTCCCGATAAGAACTTCGGTTCGCATCGGGTCTCTGGCAAGTGATCTCGAACTGGAGCTTGTGACACAATGACCGGTGGCAAGATTCGAATTCGGATGGAGGCGTACGACCACATCGCTCTCGATGCTTCGGCGAAGGAAATCGTCGAGCACGCGAAGCGCACCAACGCGAAGGTCGCCGGCCCGGTGCCGCTGCCGACGCGTGTCGAGCGATACACCGTCCTGCGTTCGCCGTTCATCGACAAGAAGAGCCGCGAGCAGTTCGAGATCCGCACCCACAAGCGCATCATCGATATCATCGAGCCCAACGCCCGCACGGTCGAGGCTCTGAATCGTCTGGTCGTTCCGGCCGGCGTGTTCATCAAGATCAAGGCGTAAGTTGCTTCAAAAGGCCCTGCTTTCAGGGCCTTTGTCGTTGGTTTGACATGTTCCAAGCTCCGACGCTCCCCGATGGAGGAGCCTCTCGAGTGCATCGCATCGAAAGGACAGTTCCATGGCTCTCTCGCTTCTTGGTCGCAAAGTCGGCATGACCCGTGTCTTCACCGAGGCCGGCGTCAATGTGCCCGTCACCGTTCTCTCCGTCGGTCCGTGCGTGGTCACCCAGATTCGCACCCCTGAGAAGGACGGCTACTCCGCTGTTCAGATCGGCTTTGAGGAAATCCTTCCCCGTCGTTCGACGATCCCCGTGATCGGCCACGACGCGAAGGCCGGCGTCGCCCCGCAGCGCGTGCACCGCGAGTTCCGCATCGACGCCAAGGACGCCGCCAGCTACACGTTGGGCCAGACGCTCTCGGTCAAGGACCTCGCCGGCCAGCTGTACGTTGACGTCATCGGCACCAGCAAGGGCAAGGGCTTCCAGGGCACGATGAAGCGTTGGAACTTCAAGGGTCAGTACGCTTCGCACGGCACGGAACGCAAGCACCGCTCGCCGGGCTCGATCGGCTCGCTGTGCTCCAACCGCGGCTTCGGCGGCGGTCTGGCCAAGGGCAAGAAGATGGCCGGGCACATGGGCGATGAGCGGGTCACCAGCCGCAGCTTGGACATTGTCCGGGTTGACGAGGCGAACAACCTGCTTCTCGTGAAGGGCTCGGTGCCGGGTGCGAACACCGGCATCATCGAGATCCGTCCGGCGATTCGTCTGTATCGCAGCAAGGCCAAGAAGGTCGCCGACGCAAAGAAGGGCTGAATAATCTGAACGAATCGCTCGCATTTGGCTTCGGGACTTGTCTGGGGCCGAGTGCGAGGCAATAATCACGACCCCGGACAAGCCGGGATGTGATTCGAAAGTTTCGCCGTCGGTCCCTTCAAGGCAGGGGTCGGCGGGTTCGGAAGGTCGGATGTGCTCGCGTCAGCGGCACGGACGAAACCGCCGGACAACGACAAAGAAGGGTGCCTGGGTTCGCAAGACCCCACACCCAGACGGCCGAGTCGATTCCGAGCCGACCCCCACGCGCAAGCGTGCTCCCTTGTTGGGAACTGGAGGCGGACGGATAGGCGAGTGAGTGCCGCGATCTCCCCCGCACACGCGGACCGGAGCATGCGGCGAGGCGTCAGGACGAGGTAAGACGTGATGGATGTCCCCGTCTACAACATGCAAGGCCAGCAGGTCGGTAAGCTGGCAATCGATGAAAAAACCCTTGGTGGTGAGATCAACGCCGCGCTGATCAAGCAGGCGTATGTTCGCTACCACTCGAACCTTCGTCAGGGCTCGTCCCGCACGAAGAACCGCCGTGAGGTCGAAGGCTCGACCCGCAAGCTCTACAAGCAGAAGGGCACCGGTAACGCCCGCCACGGTGACAAGAAGGTCAACCTGATGAAGGGCGGCGGCCACGGTCACTCGAAGAAGAAGACCCGCGAGGACTTCCGGCTCGACATGCCCAAGAAGATGCGTCGCAAGGCCAACCGCAACGCTCTGCTCGCCAAGCTCGTGGACAACCAGGTCCGCGTGATCGACACCATCAAGATGTCGGCCCCCAAGACCTCGGACTTCGTGAAGTTCCTCGAGGCCATCAAGGTCGATGATTCCGCTCTCGTCGCCCTCGGCGGCGGCACGGGCGACACCATCGCGACCCGTAAGTCGGCCCGCAACGTCGAGAACATCTCGCTGGTGCACGCCACCGACCTCAACGCGTTCAACATGCTCAATCACCGCTACGTCGTGATCGCCAAGAGCGATCTCGAGTCGTGGCTCTCCGGCCCCTGGTCGCAGACCGGCAAGGACGCCAAGCTCGCTCCCAAGGGCGCGGCTCAGAAAGCGGAGGCTAAGTAATGCCCGCCAACGTCGCTTCGCACCACATCATCAAGATGCCCCTCGTCACCGAGAAGGGCACCTTCGCCATGAACGAACTCGGGAAGTACACCTTCTCGGTTGATCCGCGGGCCACCAAGTCCGAGATCAAGAAGGCCGTGCAGGACCTCTACAAGGTTCATGTCGTCGGCATCAACACCCAGACCAAGAAGGGCAAGCACCGCGCCACCAAGTTCGGCGTGCGTGTTGAGCCGACCAAGAAGACCGCGATCGTCACCCTCAAGAAAGGCGAGTCGATCGAGCTGTTCTGATCAAGAACACGCACGATCTGGAGTAGAACATGCCCATTCGCATCTACAACAAGACCTCCGCCGGCCGACGCAACGCCTCGGTCAACATGCACGCCGAGGTCACGAAAAAGCACCCCGAGAAGTCCCTGCTCGCCCCGCTCTCCAAGAGCGGCGGCCGCAACAACCAGGGCGTCATGACCAGCCGCGGCATCGGCGGCGGCGTGAAGAAGAATTACCGCAAGATCGACTTCAAGCGCCGCGACCGCGCCGGCATCGAAGGCGTCATCTCCGGTATCGAGTACGACCCCAACCGCTCCTGCCACATCGCGCTCGTCACCTACAGCGACGGCACCAAGCGCTACATCCCGTCGCCCAACGGTCTCAAGGACGGCCAGCAGGTCCTCACCTCGACCACCGGCCCCGTCGAGCCCGCCATCGGCAACGCCATGCCGCTCGCCTACATCCCGACCGGCCTTGAAGTGCACTGCGTCGAGATCGTTCCGGGCAAGGGCGCCCAGATGTGCCGCAGCGCCGGCTCGTTCGCCCGCCTCTCCAACAAGGAAGGCGACTTCGCGACCCTCGTGCTCCCCTCTGGCGAAGTGCGTCGCGTCCCGCTGACCTGCATGGCCACCATCGGCCAGGTCGGCAACCCCGATCACCGTCTGCGTCGCCTGGGCAAGGCCGGTCTGACCCGTCTCCTGGGTCGCCGTCCGATCACCCGCGGCGTCGCGAAGAGCCACCATGCCCACCCGCTGGGCGGCGGCTCGGGTCGCTCGAAGGGCAACCGCCCGCCGTGCGGACCCACCGGCGTGCTCGCCAAGGGCGCTCCGACCCGCAACAAGAAGAAGTACTCGACCAAGCTCATCGTCCGCCGCCGCGTCAGCAAGCGCTACGGCCAGTTGAAGTGAGTCTGATCGAGTCAACGTAACGAGTTTCACCCGTCTCCCACGAAAAGCATCACGAACGACAGGGCACGCAAGGAACCAGCACATGGGTCGCAGTCTGAAGAAAGGTCCGTACGTCGACGAGAAGATCTTCCGCAAGGTCGAGATTCTGAATCAGTCGCGTAAGAAGGAGCCCATCAAGACCTGGGTCCGCCGTTGCACGATCGTCCCCGAGTTCGTGGGCCACACGTTCAAGGTCCACAACGGCCGCATCTTCATCGATGTGTTCGTGACCGAGGACATGGTCGGGCACAAGCTCGGCGAGTTCTCCAGCAGCCGCACCTTCCGTGGGCACACGAACAAGAAGGAAGGCGTGGAGGGTGGCGACGCTCCTGCGAAGGGCTGATCGCCGTAGGCGGGACGTAAGGGTGGTGGGGACGGTGGGTGTGGTGGGGGATTGCAGCAGAACGGATCACACGGAGTATTCGACGTGAGAATCAGGGCCGACCAACTCAAGAAGATCGCCGCGACCCGCAAGGTGTCGCGTGAGCAGATGGCTGCGGCGATTTCCCGTCCGGGTCTGAAGGACGAGTCCGCGGTCACCGCCGTCCGCAACTGGATGATGGGCCGCAACCACCCCCGCGCTCGCAAGGGCGACATCGCCGCTCTGGCCGGCGCTCTGGGCGTGGCTCCGAAGGACATCGCCAAGTTTACCAGCGAGGTTCGTTACCACCGCGGCTCACCCCGCAAGGCCGACCTGCTCGTCGACCTGGTCCGTGGCAAGAAGGTCGAAGAGGCTCTGAACCTCCTGACCTTCAACACCAAGCGGGCCGCCGTCAACGTCAAGAAGTGCCTCGCGGCGGCGATCGCCGACGCGGAGCAGAACGACGCCGACGTGACCAACCTCATCGTCTCCGAAGCCCGCATCGATGATGCTCCTCGCATCAAGCGGTTCAATCAGAAGGACCGCGGCCGGGCTCACCAGATTCTCAAGCGTCTCACGCACATCACCGTCAGCGTTCAGGAGCGCGCCTAAGCGCGGTCTTCAGCATGGGACAGAAAACCAATCCATTCGGTTTCCGGCTCGGCGTCACCGAGGCTCACAAGAGCCGCTGGTATGCCCCCAAGGCCCTCTATGGCGAGCTCCTGGTCGAGGATCAGAAGATCCGCGGCTACCTCGACAAGCGGCTCAATCGCAAGCCCCCGTACGCGGCGGTGAGCGATATCCACATCGAGCGCACCCGCGAAGAGCTCAAGGTCATCATCAAGACCGCTCGTCCCGGCCTGGTCATCGGCCCCAAGGGCGCCGAGGTCGAGCGCATGACCGAGGAACTCCAGTACATGACCGGCCGCAAGGTCGCGATCTCAATCCTTGAGATTCGCAACCCGGACCTCGAGGCCAAGCTCATCGCCGAGGCCGTCGCGGAGCAGCTCGTGAAGCGTGCGTCGTTCCGCCGCGTCGTCAAGATGCGTTGCGACGCCGCGATGCAAGCGGGCGCCAAGGGTGTCCGCGTGCAGTGCTCGGGCCGCCTTGGCGGCGCTGAACTGAGCCGCACGATGGCCCTGCGTCTGGGCTCGCTGCCGCTCTCCACGCTCCAGGCCCACATCGACTACGGCACGGCCGAGGCGATGACGACCTACGGCGTGATCGGAATCAAGGTGTGGGTCTACAAGGGCATGTACACGACCGAACGCACGGAGGAAGAGTCCGATGCGGCGGGTGGTCGCGCCCGGGCTCGCGGCCGTCGCTGATTCGTTGATTGATTCGTTGTTCACCGTTTGCTTTTCGCTTCGTCCTGATCTGAACTCGGAGTCTCGCTCATGGCGTTGATGCCAAAGAGAGTCAAGTACCGCAAGGAGATGCGTCGCGTCCGCGATCGCAAGGCCACCAAGGGCAACTACGTTGCCTATGGCGACTACGGCCTGCAGTCGATGGACGGGGCGTGGCTCCCGGGCAACGTGATCGAAGCCGGTCGCGTTGCCGCCCAGCACTTCCTCAAGCGCGAGGGCAAGCTGTTCATCCGCGTCTTCCCGGACAAGCCGATCAGCAAGAAGCCGCTGGAAACCCGAATGGGTACGGGCAAGGCCGAGGTGGAGTACTGGGCGGCCCGCATCAAGCCCGGCACGATCCTGTTCGAGATCGCCGGCGTTCCCGAGGCGACCGCCAAGCTGGCGTTCGTCCGCGTGGCGATGAAGATGCCCGTGAAGACCCGCTTCGTCGGCCGCCGTATCCGCGTCTGATTCGTTCTTGTTCTTGATCTGCAGTTCGTCAGGAGATCGCTATGAAGGACACCATCGAAGTCAAGAAGTTCAAGGACGAGCAGCTCCGCGACGAGCTGGCCAGCCTGCAGAAGAAGCTGTTCGACCTGCGCACGTCGACCGTCACCGAGAAGGTGAAGGACACGAGCCAGTTCGGCAAGATCCGCCGCAACATCGCCCGCGTTCGCACCGAGCTCCGCACCCGCGAGCTCGCGGGCGCGAAGAAGTAAGCCCCAGTCCGTCGCAATTCCGAATCCCGTCCTTTCAGCCTGATCACACGAGACCACGATGACCACCGCGAAGACCTCCAAGACCGCGAATCCCGCCGCGAAGCCCGCGGCCAAGCCCGCCGCCGAGCTGAAGGGCACGAAGATCGGCGTCGTCGAGTCCGACAAGCGAGCCAAGACCCGCAAGGTCGTGATCGCGTACCAGGCGATGCATCCCAAGTACGGGAAGTACATCCGCCAGCGCACCGTTCTGCACATCCACGACGAGCAGAACGAGAGCAAGCTCGGCGACATCGTCGAGATCGCCCAGTGCCGCCCGGTCAGCAAGACCAAGCAGTGGCGTCTGGTCCGCATCGTCGAGCGTCGTTCCGCCGCCGCCACCGCCCTGGCCTCGGCCAAGGAGATCGTGTAAGTCATCCCCTCGTCGCTCGCACGCGAGCGAAGAGTCTGTTGAGGTTCCACTATGCTGCAGCAAGAAACACGATGCGAAGTCGCGGATAACTCGGGGGCGAAGATCGCCTACGTGATCCGTGTGTACGGCGGTTCGACCGCCACCGGCGCGTTCACGCGTCGCGTCGCCCACGTCGGCGACCGCGTCTTCGTCTCGATCAAGAAGGCGCTCGCGGGCGCGGACGTGAAGGAAGGCGACAAGGCCAAGGCCGTCGTCGTCCGCACCACCAAGCCGACCAAGCGGGCTGATGGTTCCTACGTCAAGTTCGATTCCAACGCGGTCGTTCTGATCCAGGACGACGGCAACCCCAAGGGCACCCGCATCTTCGGCCCGGTCGCTCGCGAGCTGCGCGAGAAGAACTACATGAAGATCGTCTCGCTCGCGACGGAGGTGGTCTAAGTCATGGCAGCTCATGTTCGCAAAGGTGATCTCGTGATCGTCCGCACCGGTTCGGCCAAGGGCCAGACTGGCGAGATCCTCCGCATCGACACCAAGCACTCTCGCGTCTTCGTCAAGGGCGTGAACCTCCGCGTGAAGCACCTCAAGCCCACGCAGGCCAACCCCCAGGGCGGCATCGTCCAGCGCGAGGCGCCGATCCACATCTCGAACGTCAGTCCCGTCGTTGACGGCAAGCCCACCCGCGTGCGCTTCGTCACCAAGAGCGACGGAAGCAAGGTCCGCGTCGCGGCCCGTGGTGGGTCCGAACTCGGCGTCCTCCACAAGGCCGGTCGCAAGAAGTCCCGCTGAACAGTCTCCAGTCCAATCCGCGTCCGGTGACCGCCAACCAGACGCATCTCGCTGAACGCAGGTGAAAGCAATGGCAGCCGATCAGGACAACAAGAACAAGCAAGGCAAGCCGCAGGGCTCCAAGGCGCCCGGTCGCGATGCCGGCAAGAAGGCCAAGCACAGCGATGCTCCGGTCGATACCGGCCCCAAGACGCCCCCGCGTCTGAAGGTTCGCTACGACGCGGAGATCCGCGGCAAGCTGACCGAGAAGTTCGGGCTCAAGAACCCGATGCAGATGCCCAAGCTCGAGAAGATCGTGCTGAACGTGAACATGGGCCGGCACATCGAGGGCACCAAGATCCCGCCGCACGTCAAGGCGACGGTGCTCGAGACGCTGGTGAAGGTTACCGGCCAGAAGCCGGTGGTGGTCAAGGCCAAGAAGAGCGTCTCGAACTTCAAGCTCCGCGAGGGCTTCGAGTCGGCCGCCATGGTCACGATCCGCCGCGACCGCATGTGGCACTTCCTCGATCGCCTGATCAACCTCGCCACCCCGCGTATCAAGGACTTCCGTGGGTTGTCGGATACGGCGTTTGATCGCCAGGGCAACTACGCCATGGGCCTGACGGAACAGGGCGTGTTCCCCGAGATCAACATGGCCGACGCCCAGTTCACCCACGGCATGCACATCAACATGTGCTTCGCCCGCAGCAACAAGGAACTCAGCCGGTTCGTTCTCGAGCAGCTGGGCATGCCGTTCAAGAAGCCGGAGGACAAGTAATGGCTACGAAGGCTCAAGTCGCCAAGAGCAACCGCACCCCGAAGTACAGCACCCGCATCGTTCGCCGGTGCGAGCTGACGGGCCGGGCCCGCGGCGTGTATCGCAAGTTCCGCATCAGCCGCATCATGCTCCGCAAGCTGGCCCTCGAGGGCAAGATTCCGGGTATGCGTAAGGCTTCCTGGTAATCCACGTACTTTTCCACCCGCGCCCGATCGCTCACGTCTCACTGTTCGAACACGAGGAATCACAATGTCCATCGGCGACCCCATCGCGGACATGCTCAACCGAATCCGCAACGCCACGCGCGTCAAGGCCAAGTCGGTCACCTGCCTCAACAGCAAGGTGTGCCGCGGCATTGCCGACGTGCTCAAGAGCGAAGGCTACATCGACGGCTTTGACGTCGTCGACGACGGCCGCCAGGGCCAGATCAAGCTGCGCCTGAAGTACACCACCGCCGGTGACTCGCTCATGCACTCGCTCGTCCGCATGAGCAAGCCCGGTCGTCGGATGTACCGCGGCGTCGAGACGCTCCCCAAGCCCATGCAGGGCCTGGGCATCGCGATCGTCTCGACCAGCAAGGGTGTCATCAGCGATCGTGCCGCTCGCGAGCAACGCATCGGCGGCGAGCTGCTGTGTGTGATCGAGTAAGAGAAGACCGTAGAAGTCCGCAACAAGATCAGGGCGGAAGCCCGCGAGAACGATTGAACGCATCGCGGTGAAGCCAGACGCCAGGAGAATCAGACATGTCTCGTATCGGTAAGAAGGTCATCGAAGTTCCCGCCGGTGTGAAGGTCGCAGTCAGCGGCCAGGTCGTCGACGTCCAGGGCGCCAAGGGCAAGGACAAGTTGACCGTGCACGCCAAGGTCAAGGTCGCCTTTGTTGAGGCTGAGAAGGCCGTGAAGGTCACGGTTGCTCCCGGCTTCGACAACGACGCCGACGCCAACGCCCAGTGGGGTACGACGCGTGCCTTGATCCGCAACATGATCGAGGGCGTGACCAAGGGCTACGAGAAGACCATGCACGTTGTCGGCACCGGCTGGAACGCCAGCATGGCCGGTAAGAACCTCAAGCTGACGGTCGGATTCGCCAACTCGATTCTCATGCCGGTCCCTGAGGGGCTCACCGTCGTCGTGGACAAGTCGGTGGGCGAGATCACCCCGATCAAGATCGCCGGCGTGAACCGCCAGACGGTCGGCCAGTTCGCTTCGGCGATGCGTGCGAAGCGCAAGCCCGAGCCGTACAACGGCAAGGGAATCAAGTACGCCGAAGAGGTCATCAAGCGCAAGCAGGGCAAGCAGTTCGGCGCCTAAACCACCGCACACACGCGACGGCTCCGCGAACAGACGGGCCGGCGAAACGCAGAAAGCACGAGACGACTATGAACAAGCAAGTCAACAAGCAGGTGCGCCGGACCCGTCGCCGCATCGCGATCCGCAAGCGGATCAGCGGCACCACCGAGCGTCCGCGCCTGTCCATCTACAAGTCCCTCAACCACATCTACGCCCAGATCATCGACGACCTCTCCGGTCGCACGCTGGTTGCGGCTTCAACGGCCGACAAGGCGCTGAAGGTCGACAAGACCGGCAACTCCAAGGCCGCCGAGGCCGTGGGGACGCTCCTCGCCGAGCGTGCCAAGGGTAAGGGGCTCTCGGCTGTGGTCTTCGACCGCGCCGGCTTCCGCTTCCACGGACGCGTCAAGGCTCTGGCCGACGCGGCCCGCAAGGGTGGCTTGAAGTTCTGAGCTGTGGGAAGGTGTGAGGGGTGATGTTTGAGTTTCGGATTTGCGACTGAGATTTGAGATTTGAGATTTGCGATTTTCAAGGACTGACCAATGGCCGAGATGCTTGACGAATCCAGTTCTGTAGAGTCTTCCACGGTCGGCGTGTTCCGCACGTCGGCGACGGTGAAGGGTGGTCGTCGCTTCAGCTTCGGCGCCCTGGTCGTCGTTGGCGACAAGCGCGGGCGCGTTGGCTTCGGCTACGGCAAGAGCAACGAAGTGCCCCAGGCCGTGGACAAGGCCCAGAAGTACGCCAAGCGCACCATGCTCGAGATCCCGATGGCCGGTCGCACCCTGCCGCACCAGGTCGAGGGAACGTTCGGCGCGTCGAAGGTTCGCCTGATCCCGGCTTCCCCCGGTACCGGCGTCGTGGCCGGTTCGACCGTCCGCGCCATCCTCGAGATGGCCGGGATCACCGACTGCCTCACCAAGTGCTACGGCAACACGAACAAGTTCAATCTCGTCAAGGCTTGCTTCAACGGCATCGAACAGCTGCGCCGTCGTGAGCAGGTCGCTGCCGCCCGCGGCGTGACGATCGACAGCACCGATATCGAGAAGAAGATCGAGAAGGGCAAGGCCTTCGTTCCCTCCTCCAAGGGCGAGAAGATGCGGGGCCCGGTCAACACCATCGGTCAGGATCGTCGCGGCGGCCGCGGCGGTGGTGGCGGTCGCGGTGGTCGCGGTGGCAGCGGTGGCGGTGGTGGCGGCGGTCGTGGCCGTGATGCCGAGAGCGGCCCCGGTCCAGCCGGCGGCGGCAACGCTCCGCAGGGCGACGCACCCGGCGCCGCTCCCAAGGCCTGAACACGTACCAGCCTCGATCGAATCACCAAGACCTGAACAAGCCCGTACTTTCGGCACACACTCGTTAGGACCCCAGCCATGATGATCCATGATGTCACCGCCCTCGCCGGCCAATACAAGAAGCGCAAGCGCGTTGGCCGCGGCGAAGGCTCCGGCCACGGCAAGCAGTCGGG
>JBILLU010000126.1:0-9481 GCA_044375915.1 Phycisphaerales bacterium | reverse complement strand
CCTCCGGCCGGTCTTTGCGGGTGCGACAAGGCATGAGCGTCATCAACAGATCTGCCCCACAAGAGCGGCCGGAAGCTACTTGCGCCCACGACTCGCCGGAAGACTGGCCGGAGGCCGGTCCGACTGGTCCTTGAAAGTAATCAGCGAAAACAAACAGGCCCCGGCGCGATGCCGGGGCCTGCGGAGATCAAGCTGATCTGAGATGAATCAGAACGTTCAGCGACGACGACGGCCGGCGACGAGGCCGCCGAGGCCGAGGAGGGCGAACGCGCCGGGGGCCGGGATCACGTAGGCAGCGAACTGGCCGCTGCTGGAGGGGTTGCCCCAGCCGCTGGTGGCCTGGCCGCTCTGGCTGAGGTGGTCGACGCCGGGGTCGTTGCCGCCGCCCGAGGTGGCGACATCGAAGTACACGGTGCCGTCGGTCGTGAGGCCGAGGAAGGCGCGGCTGATCGTGAAGGTCACCGCGTTCGAGCCGGTCTGGCTCTGGTCGTTGCTGCTGGTGTTGTCGAGGTTCCACTGCAGGCCGTCGAACGACCAGTTCTGCTGGTTGTTGGCGGGAGCGTCAACCCAGGAGCCGATGTAGCGGTCGATGTTGGTGTTCAGAGTGACGGGACGATTCCAAGCGTTGCTGCTCGTCTCATCGACGGTGTTCGTCGTGCGGAAGTACAGCATGTACTTCGTCCAGTTCTGATACGAACGGGTATTCACCGTGACGTACAGGTTGCTGGCGTCGTGGCTCACCACCACGCTGGTGATGTCCAGGTTGCCGAAGCCGTTGTCGAAAAGGTCGTTTTGCGCGTCGTTGTACGTCGTCGCAGCTTGCGCGGCGGTGGCGAGGCCAGCGACGGCAACGAGGGCCAGAACATTCTTCATCTCTCAATCTCCTCTTTGAAACACGGAATGAAACACATTCAGCACCGGTCGCCCCACGGCAAACCGGGAGAAAACGCATCGTGCAGTTACGCGGGAGGCGGATCTCCGACGCAACAACTTAATCGTAACTCCAGTGTCCACATCCTGCAATGGGTGGAGGACACAAAAATCCGAAAAACTGCTGGCAATTTGTTATCGGTAGGCGGGGGTGACCCGGTGAAACCCCGTGAAAACGACGATTGTAAACGCTTTCATCTCGACGTCGGGGTCATTCCGACGCAGCGTCGTGGGCCGTTCGTCAGTGACTCGGCGCGGCACTCGCCATCGGGGCGGGCGACGGCGAAACGCCCAAGTAATCCAGCGACCGCTCCATGACCCGGCGCACCACCGGCCCGGCGACGTACGTCCCGTAGTGCTTCCGGGCACGGATCAATCCTGGCCCGGGATCGTCAATGACGCACAGCACGACGAGCTTTGGATCCTCGGCGGGGCCGCCAGCGATGAAGCTTGAGTTGTACTGATCGTCAAAGTAGCCCGACGTGCCGCGCGGACGGCGCAGGTTTTTGCCCGGCGGCGGCGTCAACGGGATCTCGGCGGTTCCGGACTTGCCGAACATCGTGTACTTCCAGCCCCCTTCAGAGTGGCTCGCATCGGTGGCGAGGTTGCGTTCGACCTTCGCTGCAACGCCTCGCATGGTGTCGCGTGTCAGCATCGCGATGTTTGACGGCAACACACGCTCGATCACCGCGCCGCGCACATCGTCAGCGCCCGCCGCTACCAGCCGCACCGGCGGCAGAGTGCCCGCCATCTTGCCGGGACGGCAGAAAGCGCTGAACGCCCGCACCATCTGCACCGGCGTCACCGCGATCTCGTGCCCGTAGGCCACCGAGGTCTGGGTGTACTTGCTCCAGTCCTTCATGCTCGTCACCAGACCCGCGGCTTCTCCGGTCAGACCGATGTTGGTTCTCCGGCCGAAGCCGAAACGCCGCACTGCGTCGTGAAGCTGCTTGAAGGTGATTCGATCAGCGGCCTTCACCATTCCGATGTTCGAAGAGTTGATCAGGACTTCCTGCCAGGTCATCGTGGCCCGTTTGGTCACGTCTTCAAGGTAACGGCCATACGAAGTGTGCCAGCGACCTCCCTCGGTATCGAAGATCTCCTCGGCCCGCGCCTTGCCGAGCTCGGTCACGCTTGACCAGACGAATGGCTTGAAGGTCGAGCCCGGTTCGTAGATGTCCTCCACGCAGCGGGGACGGTGCATCGCGGGAATCTCACTGGCGAGTGGCGGCCGGTGAATCGTGACGTATCGAGCCGGCGGCGGCGGCGGGGGCTCGGGCTCACGCGGTTCGGGTTTCTTGCTCTTTTTCACGCCCGGAGTCGGTGCTGGCTTCGGCTTGACCTCGACCCACGGGTAGGGCTTTGCATCCGGAATCTCCCGCACGATATCGGCCATCGCGAGGATCTCACCTGTCAGTGGGTCGAAGACCATCACGCGTCCGCCCGCTGCGTCTGCCTCGGTCACGCCGCGCTGCAGTTCCTGGATCGCCAGACGCTGGATCTCGGTGTCGATCGAAAGCCGCATGTCGGCGCCGGGGCTGGAAGGCTTCACCTGGCCGGGGTCGATCCAAAGCGGCTTCCCGCGCGCGTCGCGGGTGTACGAGACCGATCCGGGCGTGCCCGCAAGCTGCTTGTTCAGCATCTTCTCGGCACCAAGCACTCCCACGTGCCCGAAGCCCACGAGGCCCACGACCGGAGCGATCTCCGGGCCGCCCGGGTATTCGCGGATCATCACGCGTTCGAGAATCGCACCCTTGATCTTCGCGGCTCGAACATCGGCAACCTGCTGATCCGACAGGATGCGAGACATCGGCAGGTAGCGGATCGGCTTGAGCGCGGGTGTCGGCGCCTCGGGTTCAACGCCGCCAGAAGCAACGGCCTTCGCCTCTTCCTCAATGGCGCGTTCGCCCGCAGTCGTTTCGTCAGTTCCAAGCGCACTGGCGAGCGCCCCCTTCAGGGCGGCCAGCGCCGGCGTAAGCCCCTGCACCTCGGCGATCGGCTCGATCTTCTTTCGGAGATCCAGCCGGCGCTGGTTCTCGTGAAGCCGCGAGATGATGCGGCCGCCGACAAAGTCCTCGCTCTGCCCCGTCGCCTTCGCGAGCCTGACGATCGCCTCGTCCACCGGCAGCTTCATCTGCGTGGGATCGACAACGACTCGGTACCCGACACGAGTCGTCGAGAGCACACGGCCGCGTCGGTCAAGCAGATCGCCCCGGATCGGAAGCTCCTGACGCACACTGACCCGAGGCTCCATCTCGCCTTTGAGCTTTGCCGAGGGATTGATCTGCAGGAATGCGACCCGCACGAGCAGCAGACAGAAGATCACCACCATCACACCGCCAATAAGCAGCGCGAAAACATCGATGCGACGGGCGGCATCGACCACTGGGGTTGCACGCATCGGGGTCACGCTCTGCATGGATCAGTCCGGTTCAGGCGACGCCCGGCGCACGGCCGCGCTCGGGCTTGGGAGTAATGGATCGCGGCGGTGTCGCCGTGGGCTTGGTCGTCGGCGCCGTTGCAGGACCCGACGGCTTGGCGGGCTGCTTGGGCTGGACTTTGGGCGCGGGCTTGCCACTGGGCTTGGCTTCCGGCTTGGCTTCCGGCTTCGCCGCGGTCTTGGGCTTGCCAGGTGCGGGCTTCTGTTCGACCGTCGCGATCTCAGGACCGGAGGCGGTTGAAATCTCCGCGGTCTCCGCGTCCGTACCGGGCTTGGGCGTCAAGCCGTGCAGCGGGCCGAGCTTGTCGGCAAGCTCGCGGATTCGCGAGGGTGATGCGAGCGTTGAGATCTCCGCACGCAGCTTCCACAGATCCTCGTCGGCCTTTTGGATCCGGAGTTGGGTCTGCGCGAGCTCGTGTCCAGCCTGCAAACCAGCCTGCCGGAGCGCGAGCATGCCGAGTGCGCAGCCGCCGACACACAAGACAACGAAGCCGAGCTTCAGCATGGTGCCGGGATCAGATGGTGCGTCGGACATCGCTCGTGCTTTCTCGCCAGACCGCGCCGATACGGAAACCGAACGACGCGGCCGCAGCCCTCTCCCACTACTTCGACGGCAGCTTCAGGATCGCACCGACGAGCAAATCGTCATCGGGATCCATCTTGTTCAACGCAGCGATCTCGCCCAAACGCTTGCTGCTGCCAAGCTCGCGGGCGGCGATACGGCCGAGGCTATCGCCGGGCCTGACGGTGTAGCTGCGAGCCTTGGCATCGGACGCCTTGGCGACGGCCTTGGGTTCAGGCTTCACCTCAGGCTTGGTGGCAGGCTTGGACTCAGTCTTCGCCGACCTCGTGGCGTCCGTCTTGCCGAGCAGCGAGTCCCGAGAAGGGATCAGGATCTTGGTGCCCACGCGGGCCGAGCCGTTCTCGCTGACGCGACCGGCGTTGGCCGCAGCGAGCTGACGCCAGAGATTTCCGGTGCCGTAGTACCGCTTGGAGATCGCATACAGCGACTCATTCTCGGCGATGGTGTGGGTCTTGTCGTTCGGGCCGATCGGAAGAGCCGCCGTCCTGGACTGCTTCGGCTCGGTCTTGATTTCCGCGGCGGTCTTCTTCTCGTCCACACTCTTCAGGATGGCATCACCAGCCGGCGCGAGCGTCGCAGCCTTTTCGGCCGGCGTTGAGCCCGGGGTCGGGGTGATCTGGTTCGAGGGAGCGTTCTCAACCATGTCGCGCCGGGCATAGGTCGCGTCGCTGTTCACCGGCTGGAGCAGGGTGGTCTGCAGGGCCGCGCTGCCAAGACCGATCACAACCGGGGCCGCGTCGGTCTCGGTGCTGGCGAGCTGTGTCTGCTTCGAGGGCGGCAGGATGGCCTGCGATGCGTCGGTGGTTTCGGAGCTGCGGGTCAGCACCGGCTCGGTGACGCTCATCGCAGGCTGGAGCGTGGCGGGGAGCAACTCATCGGGGCTCTTGATCGGTTCCTCGGGCAGCTTCGCGCTGACTCGGGTGGCGTTTGCCGCGCCGATGTCGGCGAGCGAAGCCTGCCGCGCCTTGGAGAGGTGGTCGCTGACCAGAATCGCCACCGTGAGGACGATCGCGAAGCCGACGATGAGGGCGAGTTTGAGTTCCCGGGTCACTGAACGGATCCTTCCGTATGCAGCGGCCGTCATGACCGCCCGACGACGAGATTCCTCGGCGTCGACTCCCGAATGTGCCGCCCGCGGCTTCCCTGCCCGGGTCTTGGCGAAACACCTGCTTCGGGCCTTCACCCGAAGCGGACGATCCTAGCGAACGCCGGCGCGTCGTCCAGCGTCCTCATCCACCAATCAGCCGAATCGCACGCAGCCGCGCCGATCGGGCCCGCGGATTGGACCGCTTCTCATCCTCGGTGGCGGTTACGCCGCCGGGAGCGAGGTCGGTCGCCAACCCACGTTTGCACATATCGGCAAAGTGGGCTTTGACGGGTCGATCTTCGAGGCTGTGAAATGTGAGAATCGCGACGCGGGCGCCGGGTGCAAGCCAGGGGACGGGGGTTGAACCAGAACCGGCCGCGGTTTTCGGAACCGATCCGGCCGGGTCGGGCCGATGTTTCCGAGCCGCGGTCTCGATCGCGGCCAGCAGGGCGTCCAGGCTGCCCAACTCGTCGTTGACCGCGATCCGAAGGCCCTGAAACGATCGCGTGGCGGGGTCAATACCGCTGTCCGGCGGCTTGGAAACCACAGAGCGGATCACATCTGCAAGTGCGTCCGTCGTCGCGATCACTCCCGCGGAACGGGCAGCGACGATGGCTCTGGCAACGCGTCCGGCCGCGGGTTCTTCCCCGAATTCGCGCAGGATGCGAGCCAACTCACGCTCTGGAGCCTGGTTCACCAGGTCGAACGCCGACAAGCCCCGACTGGCGTCGAAACGCATGTCCAGAGGCCCGGCGCGGGCGAATGAAAAACCACGCTCGGCCCGATCGATCTGGTTGCTCGCGAAACCCAGGTCCGCCAGAAAGGCGTTCGCCCTCAGGCCCGCCTGCTCCATCCGACGCGGCAGCAACGCGAAGTTGCCGTGGATCGTGGTGACCGTCGGCGTGGGGGAAATTTCCCCGGTGCTCGCACGAACGCGGGTGGCTGCGAACTCCAGATTCTCCGCGTCGGCGTCGTTCAGCACGATGCCACCGGTCGCCCCGACCAGCGCTGCGACCGCCGAGGCATGGCCGCCGCGCCCCGCGGTGGCGTCGGCATAGGTCTCTCCTGGACGAGGCTGGAGCGTGGCCAAGATCTCGGCGAGCAGCACCGGCACATGACCGGTGTTTCGAGCGTGGGAATTGCCTGTCAGGTCGGGTTCGGTCACGGGGTGCGCCGGAAGAAGCCCTTGAGCCGCTCGGCGAGAGTGAACTCGCTGAGGTCCTTCAGTTCGCCCGCATCCAGCAACACCCCGCCGCAGGTTCGGCAGAGATCGATCATCACGTGCGGCTGGCGTGGATCAGGAATCTCGAGCAGGATCGACTTGTCACGCGGACAATGCTTCTCGCCGGAGCGGTACATCGTCTGCTCATAGGTGTGCTTGGCCTTGCCAAAGTCAAGGTTCTCGAGGTTCGAGCCACCATCGCCGGACTTGATCGTCTGCTCCAGCTCATAGGGATCGAACCAGATCGCGCCGCAGCGGGCGCAGTGATCGACCTCGAAGGCATCGGCACCGGTGCCGACCGGCAGCTTCTCCATGATCGCCGCGTCCTTGGGGCAGCGGACCTTGCCCTTGGGGGTGATTTCCATGTGCGAAGCGTATCCGAAGGGGGAAGATCGCGTGCCGCGGCGTCGGCGTGGTACCGTTCCCGCATGACGATTCCACGCCTCACCGTCCGCCCGTTGCTCTGGTCCTGCCTGACTGGCACCATGCTCGCAGCAACGTCGCTATCCGGGTGCACGCCATTAACGGTCAGCTTCACGCTCTTTGCGCAGGACAAGAAACTGGTCGAGAGCGTCGTCGAGCCTGAACCCGGCGCGGCGTGGAAAGTGTGCGTGATCGATGTGCAGGGCCTCATCGTCGACGCCCCCTTGCCGGGCCTGTTCGGCCCCGGCGCCAACCCGGTCGACGAAACCGTCGCACGCCTCAACAAGGCACGCAGCGACGACTCCGTCAAGGCGATCGTGCTCCGCATCAACTCTCCGGGCGGCAGCGTGACCGGCAGCGACGTGCTCTACCGCGAGATCCGGCGGTTCCGCGAACTCTCCGGCAAGCCGGTCGTCGTCTCAATGGCCGAGGTGGCGGCCAGCGGCGGCTACTACATCGCGCTCGCCGCCGATCGCATTTACGCCAACCCCACCACCATCACCGGCTCGATCGGCGTCATCGTGCCGACGATCAACTTCAGCGACGGCCTGGGTCGCATCGGCATCGTCGCACGCTCCGTCAAGAGCGGGCCGAACAAGGACATCGCCAACAGCCTCGAACCCATGAAGGAATCGCACTACAAGGTCTTGCAAGGCTTGGTGGACGAGTACTACGCGGCGTTCCGCCAGCACGTGAAGGACCGGCGGCCCGGCGTCGACGCCGCCCGTTTCGATGAGTCTACCGACGGCCGCATCATGAGCGGACGCGAGGCGCAGTCACGCGGTTTGGTCGATGAACTCGGCGGCATCCGCGAGGCGTTCGAAGGTGCCAAGCAGCTCGCCGGGCTCAAGGCTGCCAAGATCGTGAAGTACCGGCTCGAGGGCGCACCCGTGCCGCGCACCGCGTACGCCGAGTCGAACGCCGAACCGATCATGGAATCACCGCTGACGCCGCCCCGAGGCGGAACAGAAGTGAACCTCCTCCGCATCGACGCTGGCGGAATGTTCCCCCACGCCGGGCCGTCGCCGAGCGCGATCTACTACTTGTGGATGGCGAACGAGCCGTGATGGACAGCGGGGACTCGCCACTCTTTGCCCGGAGGTCGCACGAGGGTTGCCGGCAGATTCATCTGCCGGTTGAGGCTGCTCATTGCTCTGAACCAAGACCTGAAGGGGCGACAGAGTGAAGTGTGCGATGTCGCGTTCGTCCGCCCCTGCCGGGCCGGGGTGATTCAAGGGACGCTAACCGGCGGCTGAAGCCGCCGGCAACGGTCGTGCGCCCTCCGGGCGGAATGCAGAAAGCACACGTCCTCAGTCACGCGCTGGCAACAGTCCGCGACACCAACGCGGCCGGGGTCTACCACTCCGGCCCGCCGCTGTAGCGGCCGTAGATGTCGGCCATCGCTTGGACCATCTCTCCCATCGTGCAGCCGCTGAGGGCGCCGTCGACCAGCGCGGGCATCACGTTGGTCGCGTGCAGGCGGCCGCTGGGGATGAGGGTCGATAGCTCGGCGTTCACAAACGTCTGCGGCTTGCCCTGGCAGGCCTTGCGGATGTTCTCGAGGGCACGCTGGACCTTGCCGGCGTCGCGAGCCTTCTTGAACTTGGCGAGGCGGTCGCACTGGTTGGTCTCGACGTCGTGGCTGATCTGGAGGATGTCGATGGGGCGGTCGCCGCCCTCTTCGTTGTAGGCGTTGACGCCGACGATGATGCGGTCGCCGGCTTCGCACTCTTCGGAGAAGCGGTAAGACGCCTCGGCGATCTGGCGGCGGAAGTAGCCGCGGTTGATGCCGTTGATGACGCCGCGACCGTAGCCGGTTTTGAGGGTGTAGGCCTCGTGTTGCGAGAGATCAGAAGACCCGTCGCTCACGCTCGGGGCTGATTCTGATGTGGCCATTTGGCCCTTTGCCATTTGGCCATTTGCATACCCGCCCATGTGATCGATGTCGTTGATGTAGCGGAGAGCCTCGCGTTCCATCGTGTCGGTGAGTTGTTCGATGAACCACGAGCCGCCGAGGGGGTCGGCGACGCGGGTGACGCCGGTCTCGTGGGCGAGGATCTGTTGGGTGCGGAGCGCGACGGTGACGGCTTGCTCGGTGGGCAGGCCGAGGGTCTCGTCCATGCTGTCGGTGTGCAGGCTCTGGCATCCGCCGAGGACGGCGGCCATGGCCTGATAGGCGACGCGGACGATGTTGTTGAGCGGCTGCTGCTCGGTGAGGCTGCAGCCAGCGGTCTGGACGTGGGTCTTCATGAACCACGAGCGTTCGTTCTTGGCGCCGTAGCGGTGGCGCATGGCGCGGGCCCAGATGCGGCGGGCAGCGCGGAGCTTGCACAGCTCCTCAAAGAACTCGTTGTGGCTGTTGAAGAAGAACGACAGGCGCGGCGCGAAGGAGTCGATGTCGAGGCCGCGCTCGACGCAGGCTTCGACGTACTCCATGCCGTCGCGGAGGGTGAAGGCGAGTTCCTGGGTCGCGGTGCTGCCGGCCTCGCGGATGTGGTAGCCGCTGATGGAGACCGAGTTCCACTTGGGAACAAACAGCGACTGGAACTCGATGGTGTCGACGACGAGCTTGACGCTGGGCTCGGGCGGATAGATGAACTCGTTCTGGCTGTGGAACTCTTTGAGGATGTCGTTCTGAAGCGTGCCGCCGAGAGTGGTCCAGGAGATGCCACGTTGCAGGGCCATGCCGAGATACATGGCCCAGATGACGCAGGCGGGGCCGTTGATGGTCTGCGAGACGGTGACGTTGCCGACGGGGATGTCGGCGTAGAGGCGGTGCATGTCCTCGATGGTGTC
>JBILLU010000125.1:0-9483 GCA_044375915.1 Phycisphaerales bacterium | reverse complement strand
CCGTCTGCGTCGGCGTGGCGTCCTCACCGACATCCGGCTGCGGCGTGCCGCGCTGGAATCCGTCGATCGCGGTCCAGTCGAGGGCGACCACGAACTCGCCGGTGGTGAACGTCGCCTCGGGCGCGACAGCGATAGAGGCTTGCGTCACGATCAGACTGCTCGGTCCCTGCGTCACGACGAGATTGACCCGCGTCACATTGACGCCCGGCGTGCCGGCACGCCGAGCGATCGCATCCGCCATCGCGTTCACCCATGTCATATCGGCGTTGAAGCCGTGGGTGACGATGGTGACGCCGCCGGCGAGGGCGGAGGAGGCCAGCGCACCAATCAACGAGCCAGCGGCGACAGTGCGGAACAGATCGGGCACCTCAAACTCCTTCGCAGCAAAACCAACCGCGGCGTCGGAATGGGATCGCTTCCCGCTCCGACGCCGCAGTCTACTTCACGTGTCTACGGACTCAACCCAACTCACGAGTTGATGACCCGTCCCTCACTCGCCAGCGCCGCCTCGTGCACGCTTTCGTGCATCGTCGGGTGGGCGTGGATCGTGCAGATGAGTTCCTCGCTGGTGGCTTCCAGCCGCCGGGCCAGCGACAGCTCGGCGATCAGCTCCGTCGCCTGATCGCCCATGATGTGCGCGCCGAGGATCTCGCCCCGGGGCAAACCACGGATGATCTTGCAGAAGCCGTCGGTGTGGCGCGTCGCGATCGCCTTACCGAGCGCGCTGAAGGGGAACGTGCCGGTGTCGTAGTCCTTGCCCTTCACCAAGCCGCGTTCCTTGAGGGCGCGCTCGGTGAAGCCGACGCTGGCGACCTGCGGGTGGCAGTAGGTGCAGCCGGGGACGACGGTGTAGTCGATCGGGATGGGCTCGTGGAGCTTCTTGCCGTGCTCCATCTTGCCGTCGCGCCAGGCGAGGCGCTCGACGCAGATGATCGCCTCTTCACCCGCCACGTGCGCCAGCCACGGCGGACCAATCACATCGCCGATCGCGTAAATCCCCGGCAGGTTCGTCTTGTAATCAATCGCCCGCGGCTCGGGCTTGCTCGCGTCGTAATCCGTCTTGATGTGGTCCTTGAACGTCTCAAGCCCCAGCGACGCATCGAACAACCCATCGAAGCGGCCCTTCACGCCGATCGCCAGCAGCACCTTCTCGGCCTCGAGCGTTTCCTTCTTGCTCTCATCCGCTTTGCCGTTCAACATCGGTGCGACCGTGACCTTCACACCCGTCGCGGTCTTCTCGATGTTGGTGACGCCGGTGGAGGTCTTGATCTCCATGCCGTGCTTCTTGAAGACCTTCTCCATCGCCACGCACACGTCGTCGTCCTCGACCGGCAGGATCCGCGGCATCATCTCGATGACCGTCACCTTGGTCCCGAACGTGTGATAGAAGTACCCAAACTCCATGCCGATCGCGCCGGCGCCGACGACGATGAGGCTCTTGGGCTGGGCCTTGTTGAACATCGCCTCGCGGGCGCCCCAGATCTTGTCGCCGTCGAACTTCGCGAACGGCAAGTCGCGTGCAACCGAGCCGGTAGCAACCACGACGTGCGTCGCCGTGATCGTCTCCTTCACCGCGCCGGGCGTGGCGGGCGCGCTGGTCAGTTGATCCTGCACCGTGCACTCCTGCACCTGGATCTTGACCGCGTTGGCCGGGCCGCGGGCGCCGGGCTTGGCCGCGGCCACGATCTTCGCGTTGCCCTTGATGAACTCGATCTTGTTCTTCTTCATCAGGAACTCAACACCCTTGTTGAGCTTGCTCGCCACATCGCGCGAGCGCCCGATGGTCTTGCTCCAGTCGAACTTCACATCGCCCTGGATCTGCAGGCCCCACGCCTCGCGCTCCTGGAGCTTCTCCATGAGTTCCGCGTTGGCGAGCAGGGCCTTGCTGGGGATGCAGCCCCAGTTGAGGCACACGCCGCCGAGCTTGTCGCGTTCGACGACCGCCACCTTGTACCCGAGCTGTGCCGCCCGGATCGCCCCGACATAGCCGCCGGGTCCGCCGCCAACCACCACAACGTCAAAGTGCCGCTCGGCCACTGGAAAGTCCTTTCTAGACGCGCCCGCCGGGGCCACAAACCGACCCAGCGGCGAGCGGGGCCGACTATAGGAAAGACGACCGCCCGCGTGCCCGCGGCCCATGCCATTCCTTGCCGCGCCGCGATCGCATTGACGCTCCCTATATAGTCTGGAGCGTTCAACTACCTTGTGGAGCCTCCCCATGCGATCTGTGTTCCCGCTCGCGCTCGCTGTCGCCGTCCTCGCCCCCGCCGCGCTGGCCCAACCCGTCTGCGGCGTCAAGAACCACATGCGCCTCGTCAACCGCGTCGGCGGCGGCACCACGCCCGAGCTCCGGCTCGACACCGGATGGACCTCCATCATCCCCGGCACCATGCTCGACACCCCGGGCAACGCGACCGACACGTCCGCCTTCGGCACGTCGACGGGCACGTGGCTCATCTCCAGCACCTACGGCCGCATGACCTTCGCCGGCTCCGGCTCCGCCACCAACTCGCCCGGTTGGGGTCTCTTCCTCTGGATCGATTCCTGGATCGGCGGCGAGCCCAAGGCCTGGTTCCGCGATCGCTACACCGTCACCTCCGCCACCCTCCCCGCCGGCACGCCCGTGCAGATCCAATTTAGCGGCACCTTCAGCGGCAGCACCTTCGCCACCGACCCCGGTGCCGCCAAGTCCGCCAGCGCCACCTTCAGCTTCGGCGGCCCCACCGGCTTCAACCTCGCCGCACCATCCTCGGCGAGCCTGACCATCACCGTGCCCGTCGGGCAATCACGCGACGTCGACGGCCGCCTTTTCTGCGTCATCCAGGACTACCGCATGCTCGGCGGCACGGTCTACACCGACGTCATCAGCGCCAACCTTGCAGCCGGCCTCACCGCCACGGTCCTCACCCCCGGCGCGTCCCTTTCCTGGTGCAGCAACGCGTCGTACGAGCCCTGCGCCGGCGACCTCAACAACGACGGCCTCGTCAACGACGCCGACTTCCAGATCTTCGCCATCGCGTACAACATCCTCGACTGCGCCGATCCATCCATGCCATCCGGCTGCCCCGCCGATCTCAACACCGACGGCTTCGTGGACGATCTGGACTTCAGCGCCTTTGCAGTGGCCTACGACGCGCTGCTCTGCCCGTAGTTCCGCAGCAACCGACACGCCCGAGACTCGCTTCGCTCTGTACCACTGTTCGCCGGAGGATTTCCTGATGCGTTCTGCGTTCCCGATCGCACTCGTCGGCGTCTGTCTTGTTTCGACACCCTTGCTCGCCCAAACCTGCAGCCTGCGCACCCGCGGCCGCTGCGTGTTCAACATGTCCGGCCTGCCCGTCGGCACACCCGGAGAGAAAACCGTCGACAGCGGCTTGATCGCCGCCGGCATCGTCCCGCTCTCCAATGGCGGCTCCAACAGCCTCGGGGGCGTCAGCACCTCCTCGAGCCTGAGCGGCAGCGCGGCGTACTCCTTGCTCGAGGTCCAGTCCAACGCCGCGGCGTCCACGTCGCCTTCGTCCCCGAACGGTGCCATCGCCGGGGTGGACACCTCGCCCCAGACGCAGTTCACCGATCGATTGACGTTTCAGAAGGCCGGAGCCCCGAACGGCACGCCGGTGCAGGTCCGCTTCACGCTCATCGCCGACGGCGCCGTCTCGCGCAGCCTCAGCTTCGTCGCCAGCCCCCTCGCCGCGCGAGCCTCCGTCCGGGCCACGCTCGATTCCGGCGCGTTCAGCGGCCAGGTCGGCATCGGGCTCGATACCTACGCGCTGAACGCCGGCGACGTATCCATGCCCGCGTCCGTGTCGCGGGTTGGGACGGTGATCACAGGCAGCACGTACAACGTCAACGCCGGGATCAGCGCGAATCTCGGCTTCCTCAATCTCTCCGGCGGCCAGTCCGGCCAGACCAGCGCGATCGGCCGCGCCCGCGTGCAGATCGAGATGCTCACACCCGGCGCAACGTTCACTTCCTGCTCGGGCACCCAGTACACACCCTGCAACGCCGACCTCAACGCCGACGGCCGGGTCGACGACGCCGATTTCCAGTCCTTCGCCGCCGCGTACAACACCCTCGACTGCGCCGATCCATCCATGCCCTCCGGCTGCCCAGCCGACCTCAACACCGATGGCTTCGTCGACGATCTTGATTTCAGCGCCTTTGCAGTGGCCTACGACACGTTGCTCTGCCCCTAGCCGCCAGCCTGCGTCTTCGCCCCTGGATCGGGCCCGACATGCGTCATCGTGAGCTTCATTCGCAGTTGCAAGATTTCGGGCCTTGATGTCCGACTCTCGATCGCCACCTCACCCACAACGGTCCACACGCAACGCACAACGAGCCCGTTCGCCGCATGCATCGGCGTCGACATGCTCGCGACCCTTGCGTTTGCCGACAAGCCGGTGTTCAGTCCAAGATGCGCCACCCAAGGTGCGCCATCCAAGATGCGCCACGAGACCCGCCGCCGGGACGGGGCGCTATCCCTTACGACCGCGCCGGGACAATCGCCACATTTGGTGCGCACATTGACCCCGCATTCCGCGTCTACACCTGTGCGGCCGCGCCCCGCGGCACACCAGGAGCAGCCCATGGCCCGAACTATCGCGCTTCCCGCTTTCGCCGCCGCCCTCTTTGCAGCACGCGGGCTCGCCCAGGGCCCCGCCTGCCTGTCCGACGAGTTTGACAACCCCACCACGCTCACCAACTGGACCCGCATCGAGCAAGCCGAGTCGTGGCCGAACGACCCGCTGCAGACATGGAACATCGACGCGTCCACGCCCGGCGCGATGACCATGATCCCCCACACCGTCACCTGGTACCAGAACTACCGCGGCCCGCTGGTTTTCAAGCCCGTCACCGGCGACTTCGCCATCACCACCAGCGTCCGCGCCACCGCCCGCAACGGCGTGTCGGTCCCCTCGGCCCAGTTCTCGCTCGCGGGCCTCATGCTCCGCACGCCCCGTGCGATCACCCCCGCGACCTGGACTTCCGGCGGCGAGAACTATGTCTTCCTCTCCACCGGCTACGGCTTCGCGAACCCGGCGCGGTTTCAATACGAGGTCAAGACCACCATCGACGGCGACTCACAGCTCGTGCTGTCCGATGCGCCCGGACCGGAGACTGTGCTGCAGCTCGTGAAGATCGGGCCGCACGTGATCTGTCTGCGCCAGCCGATGGGCGGCCAATGGGTCGTGCACGCGCGCTACCGGCGCGACGACATGCCCGCCACACTCCAAGCCGGTCTGGTCTCGTACACCGACTGGCAGAAAGTCTCCATCTTCGACCCATTCGTGCACAACACCAGCACGCTGCGCCCGCCGCTCGCGCCCGGCGTCATCGACCCGAACCCCTTCGTGCCGTTCAATCCGGATCTGCGTGCGGAGTTCCGCTACGCCCGCTTCGCGGCCCCGGTCGTACCCGCGCCGTTGATCGGCGCCGATCTCTCGAATCCCGCGGCGGTCTCCGATGCGCAGCTGCTCATGTTCCTCGGTGCCGCGCTCAACATTGTCGGCGTGTGTAACACATGCCCCGCGGATCTCAACGGGGACGGGTTCGTGGACGATGCGGACTTTGTGCTCTTCGCGAACGCGTACAACATCCTGGATTGCACCGATGCATCGATGCCGCCGGGCTGTGCCGCGGACTTGAACGCCGATACGTTCGTGGACGACGCGGATTTCGTGTTCTTCGCCGTGGCGTACAACGAGTTGTTGTGCCCGTAACGAAAGGCCCTGTGTCGCAATCATCGCCTTTTCACAGGCGATGGTCGCGGTCACAACTGCGCGACCCTGGCGTGCGCGTTGGGGGACCCTGCAAGTGCCCTCCAGAGTTACCCGCTCACAGCAGCGCCCTGCGGCACGCCACGCATGATCCGGTCACCTGCCACAGATCCGATTGCGCGTGCAAGAGTCTTCGTGCCTTCGCGTCGAGCATGAGCCTTGGTCACAGAGTCTGGCTCCTCGGCTGATGGCCAGAAGACACACAACCAACGCCACCGACGCGATCGGCTGGCACGCTTGGTAGTACGAGCATCCTGCGAGACACTCCGCCCGCTGGTCGCGAGATCGTCGGGGAGTCGCGCGTCAACTGTCACGGACACAGCAGCGCGTTGTAAGCCTCCGCGAAGAACACGAAATCCGCGTCGTCCACGAACGCATCGCCATTGAGGTCGCTGGGGCAACCGACGGGCATCGTTGGATCAGCACAGTCGAGCAGGTTGTAGGCCTCGGCGAAGAGCACGAAGTCTGCGTCGTCCACGAAGTTGTCGTTGTTGAGATCGCCCACGCAGACGGCGACCGGCGTGCCGCGCCAGAACGCCGTTGCGGGAATCGCTTGGCGCGTGATGCCCGGGCCTTCGATCTCGAGGGTCAATGCCTGGTCATACCCGACCTGGTAGGCCTCGACGCGGACCGCATTGGGACCCTGGTCAAGGGCGACCTGAATGACGCGCTCATCACCCTGGGAGCGAGCCGCGAGACTCTCCGCGATGTAGAGCCGTGCTCCGTCGTCACAGCGGAAGCGGAGGGTGTATGTGGCGGACTGTGGCACCACAAGCCAGCCCGTGAAAGTCGCCCCGGTGTTGTAGCTGAGAGTACTCGTGAAATTGGGGAAGACGCTGGTCGGGTAGTTGAGATCGGCGGCGATGCCCGTCGCGAAGATCGGATAGTTCGCGGGAACATACTGCTCGGGATTCTGCGGAATAAGGGCCTCTGGGAGGGCGAAGTAATTCATAGCGATGCCCGGCGATGCGAACGCGGCGGCGGGCACTTCAACGAGGGTCGGGATTCCAGGTCCGCTCCAGAGCAAGGCATGGCCGTAGCCGCCGTAGTCGCCGTACTTGGCATACTCGAATCGGATCGACGCCGGACCGGCGGGGAGGCTGACGACGCCCGTGCTTTGGGTGTTGAACCAGATCCCGTTCATCTCGACGACGGCGGGCACGCCGTTGATCAGGAGCCGACTGGCACCAAGGCCGTCCTGCAACTGGAACGTGTAGTCGCCTGCGGCGGGAACGAGCAACGTGCCGGTCATCACGCCGCCGAGCCGCGCATTGCCCTGGTTGGTGAGCGTGCCATAGACGCCCCAATTCGGGTTGAACGGGATGGTGGCTTGAGGACGAATCTCGGTCCGGACGGGCGAGAGGGCCGCGAAGTCCGGCCAATAGAGTTTGCGATACTCGACGTCCAAGCCCGGTTGCACGCCACCGGGCACCGGAAGCGCGGACACGGTGACGATCAGTGCATCCGTGAAGCCCGCGTAGGTCGTGCGAATCGTCGTGGCGCCCGGCGTGATGCCGCGGACCTTGCCGTTGGCGTCTACGGTCGCAATGCTGGGATTGTCGCTCGACCAAAGGGCCCCGGCGGACACGTCCTGAGCTGGCGCGGCCGCGTAGATCGCATTCGCAGTCAAGCTGCTCACGAAGCCCTGATAGGTTGTGATCTGTGTCCCGGGGATATCGACGCCCGTCACGGCATCCACGACGAGGCGAACGCCTCCGGGGAGGTACTGAGGCCGCAACGCGATGCCGCCGCCGAGATCGGTGCCGGCGATACTCGAGAAGGTGCCATTTCGGGTTCCGGCGGTGATCACATCGAAGGTCTGGCCCACAACCGGCACGAAGCCGTTGGCCAGCGAGAGAGCGAGCGTCCCGTTAAGGTTCGCCGCGTCCTGGACAATCAGGCGGTCGAACTCACCTGACGCGATGCCGCCGAGCTGGACCTCAAGGCGCGCGTTCGGGTTGAGATTGAGATTGCGGACGGTGAGGTCGCCGAGGGGCAGGCCGGGGCGGATGATGCCGTTCGCTGAGACGTTTCCCTCCACGACACCGACGCCGCGGAGGATGCCGTTGTCAAAGACGGGGACTGTTTGAAGCGTGAACGCCGTGCCGCCGTCGAGTGTCAGGATGCCGACGTCGGTGCGGGGGAGGTCGCTGCCGACATCGATGTTGCCGTTCATGAAGACATATCCGGCGTTCCGGACAACCACTTCGGCGGGCCGGGTCGCAGTGCCGACGATCGACATGCTCCAATTGGCTTCGACTCCCGAGCCATCGGACACCGTCAGGACCGAACCCTCCAAGACCTCAACCCCCTGCGACAGCGTCATCAGCGATCCGCCAAGAAGGTTCGCGTTGGTGGTCCCAGAGCCGCTGGCGTCTCGCACTTGAAGTGATCCAAGTTCGGCGACGGCGCTGTCAAGAAGATTGAACGTACCAGAAGAACCGGGAATGCCATACCCGACGTGGAGGCGGCGAGACGACTGCAAGAGTGTGCCGGTTCCCGATACGGAAAGTGCCCCGACACCCTGGTGACCGATGACCGCGTCGCAGTGGAATGTGAGGGACGCGCCCTGATCGACGGTGGCCGTGGTGTTGGTACCGTCGTAACCGATGTGGAAGTTGCCAGCGTTGTTGGAAGAGTCGCCTGCGATGAGCGCCGAGCCCGTACCGCGAACGAGAAGACTGCGAGGCGTGCTGGTGAAGCCGCCACCGAGCCGGACGCCGTTGAGAGCCGTCAGCGTTCCTCCGCTGGACACTTGGACGGACACGGGACCGCCGTTCGTCGCAAGTTCGCCAGCAAGGGTCATCGTCGAACCAACATCGGTCACAACCAAATCAACGCTTGTCCCTGCGTTGTTCGCGAGCTCGAGCCGGTCCGTGCTGGTCCAAGTAGCTCCGGACTCAACGCGGATGAGTGCGGACTGGGCGTCACTGACACGGAAGATCGACCCGAACTGCGCGGTCGATCCGTTGCTACGGACGGTCCAGGTCTGGCGGCTGCCAGGCCAGCCCGCGTTCATCTCGCCGGTCAGATTGATGCGCCCACCGTTTTCGATGAGAATCGTGCCGAGCCCGCCGTTGGATGTCTGAACGTATCCGGTGTTGACGATCGAACCGATGCCGTCGACCGTGAGGGACGCAACCGAACTCGAACTGAAGCGTGACAGGTCGATGCCGTTGCTGCATGTGACGACGCCACCGCCCTCGACCCGCAGCGTACCCGTGCCTCCGTTGTTGCCCAGATGAAGGAACGGCGTCGTCATCGTTGAGCCGCTGCCGCGGACGATAAAGTCCCCACGAGAGCCGACCTGACCACCGCCGTGCATGAACACGCCGTGAGTGAATGCACCGCCGTTCTCGACGATGAGAGAACCTTGCCCGCCATCGCCTCCGTTTCCGCCGTCGCTGCCGGTACTCTCGAGTCGCGATCCCGCACCGCTGATGACGACCGATCCGGTGCCCGTCCCTAGGGCGACGCCGATCCTGTCGGTCGTGACGACAGCGCCGCTTTCAACACGGAGCGTGCCGTTCCCGCTGCGGCCGACGAAGAGATTCGCCGGAACGACAAGACGCGACGAGGCGCCGGAGACTGTCAAAAGACCGACTGAGCCAGCTTGCTCGCCGATGAACAGCTCATCACCACTAAGATGGGTCACGACGGCACCGGAATCGATGTTGAGGGTTCCGTTCCCGGCGAATCCGACGTA
>JBILLU010000124.1:0-9621 GCA_044375915.1 Phycisphaerales bacterium | reverse complement strand
GCCCCAACGCATGGGGCACGCCGTATTCATGTGGTTCCGGTCCCCGCGCCGTCATGCAATCGCCGCGGCACTGCCGCGTGCTCGCGCTCTGCGCGAGCACGCGGCGGCGATCCTCTCGCCACCATGAGTTCACGCGCACTCGACCCCAACGTCAAGCGCCGCGTCCGCGATTTGGTCACATGAGAAGGCGTCGCAGTCGCATTCGCCGCGCCGAGGTGTGTTCGCCTTGCTCACACGTTGCGATCAGGCCGCAAGTGGACTACGAACGCCCCTTCTTGAAGGTAAAGCTCTTCCCCTCATACTCCACCTTCACCCCGTCCCCATCCCCAAACTCCCCCGCCAGAATCCGCGACGCCAGCGCGTTCTCAACCCGCTGCTGGATCGCGCGCTTCAAGGGCCGCGCTCCGAACGCCGGGTCCCAGCCCTCCTCCGCCAACTGCTTCTTCGCGCCGTCGGTCAGCGTGAGCGTCATGCCCCGCGCCGCCAGCCGCTCGCGCAGCTTGCCAAGTTGAATCTCCACGATGTTCCCGATCGCCTCGCGGCCCAAGGGCCGGAACACGATCGTTTCGTCGATGCGATTCAAGAGCTCGGGCCGCATCAGGCCGCCGCCGCCCGCGCCCATCATCGCCATCTTCTGCATCGCTTCCGCGACCTTCGGCGACAACCCGGCGGCCTTCGCAAACTCGTCCGCCGCCAGACCCGCCGGCCCACGCCGCAGCATCTCCCGCATCATCGCCTCGATCTCCCAGTCCTCCGCACCCTGCTGCGTCAGCTCCTGAATCTGGGCCGAGCCGAAGTTGCTCGTCATCACCACGATCGTGTTCTTGAAATCCACAGTGCGGCCTTGGCCATCCGTCAGCCGCCCATCGTCCAACACCTGCAGCAAGATGTTGAACACATCCGGGTGCGCCTTCTCGATCTCGTCGAGCAGCACCACGCAGTAGGGCCGACGCCGCACCGTCTCGGTCAACTGCCCACCCTCGTCGTAGCCGACGTATCCAGGCGGCGCGCCGACCAGCCGCGCCACCGCGTGCTTCTCGCCGTACTCGCTCATGTCGATCCGCACCATCGCCTCGTCGGTATCAAACAAGAACGACGCCAGCGCCTTGCAGGTTTCTGTTTTGCCCACACCCGTCGGCCCCAGGAACAGGAACGACCCGATCGGCCGCTTGGGATCGCCGAGGCCAGCGCGTGAACGCCGCACCGCGTCTGAGACCGCCTTCAACGCGTGATCCTGCCCCACCACTCGCTTGGCGAGCTGCTCTTCCATCCGCTGCAACTTCTCGCGCTCGCCCTCGACCAGCCGCGACACGGGAATGCCGGTCCAGCGTCCCACGATCTGCGCGATCTGCTCGGCGTCCACTTCTTCCTTGACGAGCGTTCCACCCTTGGCCACCCGCTTGGCCCACGCCTTCTCGGCGTCCGCGAGCTGCTTGTCGAGCTCGCGTGACACGCCATAGCGAATCCGCGCCGCGGTCTCGAGGTCTCCCCGCCGCTGGCTCTGCTCAAGCTCAACATGCTTGCGCTCGATCTGCTCCTTGATGTCCTTGATGCTCTCGAGGTCCTTCTTTTCCTCTTCCCACCGAGCCGTCAGCGCGCGGTTCTTCTCCTGCAATTCCGCAAGCTCGCGATTGATGCGATCAAGCTCGCGGCTGCTGCCTTCATTGGCTGCTTTGCTGCTTTGAGCCTTGCTCATTTCCTCCGCTTCCAAGCGGAGTGTCTCGCGCTCCAATTCCAACTGCATGATCCGCCGCCTCAGCTCATCGAGCTCCGTCGGCATCGAGTCGTTCTCGATCCGTAGCCGGCTCGCGGCCTCATCAATCAGATCAATCGCCTTGTCCGGCAAGAACCGATCCGCGATGTACCGATGGCTCAGGTTCGCCGCCGCCAGGATCGCGCCGTCCATGATCCGCACGCCGTGGTGCGCCTCGTACTTGGGCTTGAGACCGCGCAGGATCGCGACCGTCTCTTCCACGCTCGGCTGATCCACATACACCGGCTGGAAGCGACGCTCAAACGCCGCGTCCTTCTCGACGTGCTTGCGATACTCATCGAGCGTCGTTGCGCCGATGCACTTGATCTCGCCGCGTGCGAGTGCCGGCTTGAGCAAGTTGCCCGCGCTCACCGCGCCCTCCGCCGCACCCGCGCCGATGATCGTGTGCAATTCGTCGATGAACAGAATAATCTTGCCGCCGCTGCTCGCCACCTCGCGCAGCACGGCCTTCAGCCGCTCCTCAAACTCACCCCGGAACTTCGCGCCCGCCAGCAACGACCCCACATCCAGCGCGATGATTCGCTGCGTCTTCATCGCGTCCGGGCAGTCGCCGTTGACAATGCGCAGCGCCAAGCCCTCCGCGATCGCCGTCTTGCCCACGCCCGGCTCGCCGATCAAGACCGGGTTGTTCTTCGTGCGGCGGCTCAGCACCTGCATGCAGCGCCGAATCTCTTCATCACGCCCAATCACCGGATCCAGCTTGCCCGCCTGCGCGCGGGCCGTCAGATCGATGCCGTACTTCTTGAGCGCCTCATACCCGCTCTCCGCCCCCGGCTCGGTGACGTTGGTCACGCCCGACGCGGTGCGGATCTCCTTCACCGCTTTCTCGAGTGCCGCCCGATCAAGCCCGACCGTCTTCAGCACATCCCGCGCCGGCCCCACCACCTCCGCCAACGACAACAGCAAATGCTCGCTGCTCACCAGCGAGTCGTTCATCTTCTTGCTGATCTCTTCGCTCTTGGTCAGGATCTCCATCAGCGCGCGGCCCGCGCTCCCCGCCCCGCTGCTGGCCTTGGGTTGCCGCGACAACTCCGCACGCGTCAGGGCCAGCACCTTCTGCGGCGTCGCCCCCGCCCGCGCCACCACCGCCCCGCCAGCCCCCCCACCGCCGGCTGTGTCACCCGAATCCGACAACAACCCCGCCAGCACGTGCAGGCCGTTGATCTCGGGATTGGAGAGCGACACCGCCTCGCTCTGCGCGCTGGCAAGTGCTTCCTGAGCCGCGTTGGTCAGCCGATCGGGGCGCATAGAGAACCTCCGGCAGAGCCCTCGCCCCGCCGCCGAGATCAGATGCAACCCACGGGCCAGTCAGAGACCGCCCCGGAATCCCCAACGACCCCCGAGCGTGACCGAGCGGGTCCCCATCACGTGCCCCGCTCGCCCCCAAACGACAAGACGCTGCCAGTCAGGCAGCGTCCCGCGATCTCGTTCGGAATGTGATAGGACAATCAGCCGTAGACGTCGAGCATCTGGGTTGCCGAGCTGACAAACTGCTCAGTCGCCGCATCGCCAGCCTGTGCCGCCTTGGCCGCCGCCTGGATCAGGGCGACCGACGAATCGCCGCCCTCCTTGGCGATATCCATCACCCGTGCGGCCACCTTGTACGAAAACTCGGCGGCGACCTGGGCAGAAATGGCAGAAGCGTCCATGAGCTGTCTTTCGGCGATCGGGGAGGCCAAGATCGGGCATTCCCACGGAACCGGTGGCAAACCCTGCCCGAAAATCGATCTGGCGCGACTGTGCGGCCGATGTCCTTGCCGCCGGAATGAGACGTTCCGGGCCTTTGCCGCTTGACGCCGCAGCGGCGAGGGGTTACAAACTGCTCCCCCACCGCCATTCTCCCCGGGCCGCCCGGGGTCGACCAACCGACTCGAGGGGCTTGGAGTCCACCATGAAGAAGAAGATCGCCCGCACGCTCATCGTCCTTGCCCCCGCCGCCCTGCTGGTGGGCTGCAGCTCGTCGGCCCAGAAGGGCGAGTCGCTGACCGGCATCCGCAACAACCTCACGCCGGGCCTGAACACCGAGAACGAGCGCTACTCCGACGTCCAGAGCAACATCGATCTGGTCAACAACGACAACATGCGCAAGTTCCACTCCGACAACATGCGCTTCTGGCTCTGGGACCGCCCCAGCCGCATGAGCCCGGCCCCCGACGCCCGCTGAAGTCGCTCCGATCACGAACGAAAAAAGCCCGGCATCAGCCGGGCTTTTTCATTTCAAATGCAAAGACCGCATCAGGCCGCCGTGTAGCGACCGCGCGAAACCTTCTTGAACCGGCTGCGGTTCTTGATGAACGTCTGATTCACGATGGTGCGGAAGTTCGGCGAAGTCGTGACGTAACCAGACGCAAGCACCGCGTCGGCCGACTCGGTCACGCTCATCGTCTTACCGTCGAGAACATTCGCGAGTGCGTCGACCAGGCTCACCGCGTTGCTCGCACGCCCGCCACCGGGAATGTTTCCACCCTGAGCGGCGATCTGCTTGCGAAGCTCGTTCAACTTCGTGGTCAGCTTCTCGTACTTCCGCTGCAGCGCCGTGCCCTGCTTCGAACGACGACGGATTTCCGCCTGCAGCTCGGACGTGGAGATCGTGGTCAACGCGGTGGACTTCGGTTTGCGGCCCATGTGGACTCCTCTGATTGCACAAAGATGGAACCCACGCCCGACACGAGAGCTAAAACATAGCACAACCAAGTTCAGAATACAACAAATACATCTTGTTCCATGATCCAAACATTCAACAAACATGGATCGATGCGTTGTATTACTTCAGGCCCATCTTCGCAAGGAGCCCATCGAAATGATCGATGCCGTAGAACTCGATGGTGATTTTGCCCTTCGATCCGCTCGCGTCGGTGGCAATGAACGCCTTGGTGCCCAGGTGCTGTGAAAGGCGACGCTCGAGGTCGACGATGACCGCCTGCCGTGCCGGCGGCGTGAGCGCGTCTTTCGCCGCGGATCGCGGCGAACCGAATCGCTTCACAGCGCTCTCAAGCCGCCGCACCGACCACTGATCACGCGCCGCTTCCCGCGCCAGCTCCACCCGCGGCGGCCCCCCCACCATCGCGAGCAGCATCTTGCCGTGGGCCGACGTCAGGCCGTTCGACGCAATCAGTTCCGCAATCTCCGGCTCCAACTCGGTCAGCCGGATCAGGTTCGCGACCGTCGCCCGCTCCAAACCAACCTTCTCCGCCGCCTGCGCCTGGGTCAGCCCGAAACGCTCACACATCATCCGCAGCGCATGGGCACGATCCATCGCATTCAAATCTTCCCGCTGCACGTTTTCGATCAAACCAAACTCCGCAGCCTCCTCATCTGACAAAATACGAACGATTGTTGGAACCGTCTTGAGATCTGCCAGCCGCGCCGCTCTCCACCGACGCTCGCCCGCCACCAACTCGTATCGATCCCCCACCGGCCGCGCCACAACGGGCTGCATAATGCCTGCAACGCGAATCGAATCCGCCAGGGCGCGAAGCTGCTGCTCATCGAACGACCGCCGCGCCTGAAAGGGGCTTGGAACAAACCGATCGACTTCGACGTGCCGAAGCCCGGCGTCGACCGGCGTTGGCGCGACAGGCGGCATTGCAACCGGCGTTGGTGGCGGCACAACGGCAACTGGAGTCTGAAGTAGAGCCGCCAACCCGCGCCCGAGCTTGCGAGCGCCTGCGTCCTGCGTTGTCATAGATACCTCCGTGTGGCCGGGATCGTACCACCGCCGGGGTTCATGTTGCAAGTGGGGGTGTTCCTTGAGGAACACTTATGTGTGCGACGAAGCGTCCGAAACCGGAAGCACGACGACTTGATTCGGATCGATCGCGATTCCGACGCTCGCGCCGGACTCAGCACGAACCCCACCACCGACTCGCGTAAACCGGAGCGACTCTGATCCGAGCGACACATGCCCCTGTTCGAGTTCCCCGAGGAACATTGAGTCGCGGACGGTTGCGTGCAGAGATCCCGACGAGCCAAAGGTCACGTGCTCCGGCCGCAACGAAACCAGGCAAGGCTGGTTGACGCCAAGCTTGGACTCGACCAGAACACCCCGCAGCACGCCGGCTCCGGTCTGGACTTCGGCCATGGAACCCTCGATGGAACGGAGTGTGCCGCTCAGGATGTTTGTTTCCCCAAGGAACTCGGCGACGAAGCGATTCTTCGGCCGCTGGTACAGCTCAATGGGTGATCCCATTTGCTCGAGGTGCCCCGCCCGCATGATCGCGACACGATCCGCCATCGACAACGCTTCCTTTTGATCGTGCGTCACATAGACCGTCGTGATGCCGGACTCCTTGCAGATGCGGCGGATCTCCGAGCGAAGCTCGAGTCGGAGTTTGGCATCAAGATTGGAGAGCGGCTCATCGAGCAGTAGGACATCAGGGCGGATCACCAAGGCCCGGGCGAGGGCGACGCGCTGCTGTTGGCCACCAGACAGCTGGTTTGGCTTTCGTTTGGCATACTGATCCATTCGCACCGCCTCCAGCGCCTGCTGCACGCGTGTCGCGGCTTCCGCGGCGGGGGTCTTGCGGACGTCGAGGCCGAAGGCCACGTTGGCCTCGACCGTCATGTGTGGCCAGAGGGCGTAGCTCTGGAAGACCATGCCGGTATTGCGCTGGTTGGGCGGCAGGAACGTCACGTCACGCTCGCCGAAGCGGATCTCGCCGGAGGTGGGCTCGATGAAGCCCGCGATCATCCGCAGCAACGTGGTCTTGCCGCAGCCGGAGGGGCCCAGGAGAAAGAACAACTCCCCTGGGGCGATCTCGATGGAAACGTCGTCGACGGCGCGGGTGGTGCCGCGGCCGGCGATCGAGGGGAATTCCTTGACGGCATGGCGGATGCTCAGGGGCAGGGGCATGGCAGGGCAGAATAGCAGTGGGGGGGCGGCGGCGTGAAGAGTGTTTTCTTTGCATTGAGAACCGCCGCGTGGCGCGGTAGGCTGATGTCAGCGGCGATCGCCGCGGCGGGAGAGATCAACATGCGTACCTTCGTGCGTCTGACCGGCGTTGTCTGTGGTGGTTTCGCGGCGTGGTCGGCTTCGGCCCAGGTCACTCTGGTGAGTGATCAGCGTGCCGTCACGGTGGAGGCGGCGGGACAGGTTCAGTTTGCCTTCCCCGCGCCCGCGTATTCCAGTTTTAATCGCGACCTCAGCCGCAATGTGCCCAACGGTGGCGGCAACGGCCTCGCTCGTGCGCAGCAGACGTCGAGCGTCTCCACATCCACGATGACGGCGACCGGTCTGGTCCGGGCCGAGAGCAACGCCGGGCCGAGCAACTGCATCCTCACGCAGGCCACTTCGGATTTCCGCGTGCTTTTCAGCGTGCCTGTGATCACGCGGTCTCAGGCGACCGGCAGTGTGACCGGTGCACAGTTCCGACTTGGGAACAATCTCGACGGCACGGTCGCGCTCGTCGAGTCGCTCGGAACTACGACGCTCCCGATCGCGTCCACCAATGTGCTGCGGCCGGGGCGCACGTACACACTCTTGACCCAGGCGAGCGATCTCTCAAACGCGTGCAACGGCGCGGTGGTCGTCCAGGAAGGTGCGTACTCGGTCTCAGTGACGTTCGCGGCGATCACGCCGTGCGCCGGAGATCTGAACTTCGATGGATTTGTCGATGACAGCGACTTCACGATTTTCGCCGGCGCGTACAACGATCTGCTTTGTGCCCCGCCGCCGGCGTTCTGCGATGCCGATCTGAACTCCGACAGCGTCGTCGACGACGTTGATTTCGTGATCTTTGCGGCGAGCTACAACGAGTTGATCTGCCCAGAGTGACGCTTTGCCGTGACGCGCCGTCGCCGGAGCTCCGCGGCAGCGGTGGGGGACTCTCACAGACGCCAACGCGTCGCCTTGGCGGTGCGCGCGGAATCTCTGAATAAACCCTTGACCAAACCCCAATAATGTGTTAAGAAATGATGAAGGCTGCTCGTCTGTCGCGCCGAAGTATCTGAATCCGAGGCAGTTGCGAAGCCGGGATCGACTCTGACCATTGACGGCAGGAGCGGCAGTGGTTTGGGTGGTAGGGGGGATGGGGGTGTGGTTTCGGGTGCGTGCCGGGGGGTTCCGAGCAAGGAACGCGGCACGCGGCGGCAGGGAGTGTGCCGCGGAAGCCCGTGTTGGTGAGAGATCGCGCGTGGCGTGTCAATGCCGAGTCGCGCGGCCCTCGGGATGGAATCCGAGGCTGATGGAGATGGATGGATGATCGAGTTCATGCAGGCTGCCGGCGGCATCGCGCTGCTGCTTTTCGCCATTCGGTTCCTCCGAAAGGGGCTGGACCGTCTGATCGGCGAGCGCCTCGATGTGTGGCTCGGGAGGGTGGCGGGCGGGCCGGTCCGCTCCGTCCTTGCCGGCGCCGGGCTTGGCGTCGTCGTGCCCAGCAGCACCTCGCTCAGTTTGCTCACAGTTTCGCTCGTCAAGGACGAGCGTCTCTCTCTGCACCGCGCGATGGCGCTCATCCTGGGTGCGTTCATCGGCATCACGCTCACGGTGCACCTGATCGCGATCAATATCTTTCACTATGCGCCGATTCTCGCGCTCTTTGGTGTCTTGCTCTTTCAGGGCACGAACCGCGAGTCGTGGCGAGCGGTGGGGCAGATCATCCTTGCTGTCGCGTTCTTGTTCTTTGGCGTGGGCGTGATCTCGGACTCAACGAAAGTGCTGGCGGCGACCAAGGAATTGCCGCAACTGCTGGAGATGGCTGCGAGCAATCCGCTCTTGCTCGCGGTGCTCGCCGCGGCGTTGACGGTGGCGGCGCAGTCGAGCACCGCGACGATCGCGGTGCTGGTGGCGCTGGGCATTACCGACGAGCGGCTGATGACCGATTCGGTCGCCCTGCCGTTCATCGTCGGCGCGAACTGCGGTCTGGCGGCGACGCTGACGATCGCGGGCTGGACGCAGGTGGAATCGCGTCGGCTGGGGCTGGGTGTGCTGTTGTGCCGCGTGATTGTCGCGGGCGCGGTGATCTACACGCTGCCCTTGCCGGTGGAGTGGATGCAGAAGATCCCGTTCGGACTCGCGGGCCGGATCGCGATGGCGCACACGGCGTTCAACGTGGTGTGCGCGTTTGCGCTGTTGCCGCTGCTGAAACCTATCGCGATGTTCGTCACGGCGCTCACGGGCAACGGCGCCCGCGAGCCCGGTACGACGGCGCTCAAGATGACCCGCTGGCCCGACGATCCGGCGGTAGCACTCACGCAGAGCAAGCGTGAGATCGGGATCGTGTGCCGCGAAATCGTGGACATGCTGCAGGACGCGTGGGACGCGCTCAAGACGGGCGATGAGAACATCGTCCGCCAGATTCGCAAGCGCGATGATCAGGTGGACCGGCTTGATCGCCAGATCAAGCGGTTCCTGACGCAGCAGATGGCCGCGGACCTTTCCGTCGAATTGGATAAGGACCGGGACCGGCAACTGCGTTTCCTCACCGACCTTGAGACCATCGGCGACGTGATCGATCGCAACATTGTCGGTGCCGCGGTGAAGAAGACCCGCAAGGGCGTGCGCTTCAGTGAGGCGGGCTGGGAAGAGATCAAGTCCTACTTCCGCGGCACGCAGGCAACGCTGGAACTGGCGAGCGCTGTATTCATGTCGAACTCACAGGACATGGCCCGCAAGCTGCTTGAGCACAAGACCCGCATGCGCGATGAGGAGATCCGCCTCCGCGAGACGCACTATGACCGCCTGCAGCGCGGCGGCCAGCAGACGCTGGAGACGACGGAACTGCACCTCGAGCTGCTCAGCCAGCTCAAGCACATCAACCACGTCGTCAGTGGCGTGGCGTACGGCGTCTTGAACGGAAGCCTGGAAGCCAACCCGCTGCAGTTGCGGCCGGGGTTGCACGCGGCGATCT
>JBILLU010000123.1:0-9637 GCA_044375915.1 Phycisphaerales bacterium | reverse complement strand
CGCTTTCGCGGGCCGGTCAGAAGCTCCCCGACTAGGACTCGAACCTAGAACCTAGCGGTTAACAGCCGCTCGCTCTACCATTGAGCTATCGGGGAATTGAGTTGTTCCCGACCGGTCGCCCGGGGGGATACAAGGCTAGCGACCAAAGGCCGCTGGTCAAGTGGTTGGGGATATCGGCTTGATGCTGATCGGACTTTTGTAGGGTTCGGCGGTTCGCGGCCCGTGTTTCTGCACGTGCGTCGAAGGTGCCGGGGCCCTTTCGCGGCGTCCGCGTTGTGGCCTGGGGGGACGCGGCCGGGTTCGTGTGCTGGCGAAGGGCGACGTCACGGCGGTGGCGGCGGCCTTGGTTTCCGAACCGTGGCTCGTCGGCACTGAAGGGGCGTCGTGCCGTATCCTCGACCCGCGGCCCTGTGGCGGAACTGGCAGACGCATGGGACTTAAAATCCCTCGTCCCGCAAGGGACATCCGGGTTCGACTCCCGGCGGGGCCATTGGCATTAACGCGGAGGTGGGTCCATCTCGGCACGGACTTCGCGCAGTGGTTGATCGCTGAGTTGGATGACGCCTCGACGCGGATAGTCGAAATCGATCGTGACCCAGAGCGCCACGGCGACGAGTGTCGCGAACGCTCCGACGGTACCGATGCCGCGCTTGCGCTGCAGCCCGCAGGCGTATCCGATGACGCCGATGGAAACGGCGGCGCAGCCGCAGAGGAGCGTCAGCACCAACGGTGGGATGTGGCGCTGCACCATGTTGTCGCGGGTGGCGAGTAGGTCGAACATCTCGTTCAGTGGCGGAAGCACGACGCCCGGTGCCGGGCCCCCGGCCGCCTTTGCCCCATCGACGCCAGCCTTCCAAGCAGCAGCCTGGAGGTCGGCAAGTGAGCGTCGGATCGAGTTGGCGTCGTTGTCCGTCTGGTGCTGAAAGAGCGTGATCCGGGCATCGCAGTACGAGCGCACGGCGTTTCGAAGTGCGGTGGCGTGCGGCTCGTCGAGGAGGTCCGCACGCAAATAGGCCGTTCCCATCGCGTTGGCTTCTCGCATGAGCACGTCCTGGCGATCAATGAAACGGCCGGTGGCACCGGAGAACGAAAAGCCGAGCAGCAACCCCAGCAGGCCCAGCATGGCACCTTGGATGGTCGCGAGTTGGGGCGGTGCTTCCTTTGGCTTGGACCTCCGGCCGACCTGAAAGGCGACCTCGAGGACGACGAACGCCCCGCCAAAGACAAGAACAGCGATCGCCAGCTCCATCATCCGGAACCCCTGAAATTGGCCCAGTGGCCCGTGTTGGCATGTCCTCCGACGAGGAGACAGACAGCAGGGTGGCAGCCTATCATCTTGACCCTGCCCAAGCCGGCGTGTGCCGGACCGGCGGGGAACATCACGCTATGCCCCGTTGAACCGCGAGGGAGACCTCCCGGGTGCCGGGGGTCAGGAGTTTCGCATGCTTCGTCTTCGTTTCCAGCGTCTGGGCCGCCACAACCGTCCGTTCTACCGCCTCGCGGCCTTGGACAAGCGCACTCGGCGCAACGGCTCTGTGGTCGAGAATCTCGGCTGGTTCAACCCGCTCGAGAAGGACCCTGCCAAGCAGATTCACCTCAATGCCGAGCGGATCAAGTACTGGCTGAGTGTCGGCGCTCAGCCGACGGACACGGTTCGCGACTTCCTTGCCAAGCACCAGCTCATTGATGTGAAGGCGTGGGAAGAAGACCGCAAGCACGACCGCAAGCGATTGGAGGCTCGCAAGGCCGCCGAGGCCGCGAAGGCTGCGGAGGGTGGCGAGAAGAAGGAAGAGGCGAAGGCCTGAGTTCAAGCGACTTTGGATTTCACGAAGGCCCCGCGGAAGCGGGGCTTTTTCATGCCGTCTTCGGTGCCTTCCAGCGCTCTTCGATCTTCTCGAAGATCTGCTTCTCCATCGCGTCGGCGGTCACGACTTCCTCGACGACAGCGTGGTCCGCACCGGCTTCGTAGGCGCGGAACGCGCCGCTGAGGTAACTCGTGCGGCAGGCGATAAAGACGTTTGGCGAGAGCTGCCGGGCAATCGCGATGGCGCGGTGCGAGGCGTCGTCGTCGGGGATGGTGAGCACGAAGGCATCGGCGTACCGCAAGCCCGCGGACTCAAGCACCTCAGGCGTGGTCACGTCGCCGTAGATGATGGACTTGCCGAGCTGGGACTGACGCTTCACGGTGCTTGGATTCAGTTCGATGACGGTGTAGCCGATTTTCTGAATGGAAAGCCGCGCGGCAAGGTGCCGGCCGACGGGGCCGAATCCGGCGATGACAACGTGGCGGAGGACGGGCTTCTCCGTGGCCTCGTTCGCGGGCTCCGCGTTGGCAGCCTGAGCCGCGTCGTGCTGAATCTTCTCCCGCAGCGACTTCGTCCAGCCCGGCGGGCCGATGCCCTGTAGTCGCTGCGCGATCTGATGGGCGTAGGCGAACGCGAACGGCGAGAGGAAGAGCGAGAGCACGACCACCGCGATCGCGGCGCTGAGCTCGGACGTGCTCAGAATCGGGACAGGGCTTGTCCTTCCCGCGGCGGCCAGCAGCACGAGGCTGAACTCCCCGGCGTTGCCGAGGTAGATCGCGGCGAGCGCCGCGAGTGAGCCCGAGGATCCGAATCCCCACGCGAACAGGCCGATGACGACGATCTTGATGACAAACAACACCGCCACGCCCGCGACGATCGGAACGATCATCGACGCGATGTCGGGCACGTTGAGCAGCAACCCGACGGTCGTAAAGAAGATTGCCATCAAGAGATCACGCAGCGGCTCGAACTGCCCGGCGAGCTGGGTGCGGAACGGCGTGAACGCCAGGAGCAGCCCGGCTAGGAACGCGCCCAGTTCGGCGCTGAAGCCCAAGACCTTGGTGACGACCGCGGCCACGAGGGCGATGGCGGCTGAGGAAACCAAGACAAGCTCGCGGGAACCAAAGCCGGAGCGGCCGGCCATGCCGCGGGAGCCGATGTCGGCGACCAGCGCGAGGATCCACGGCAGCGTCGTGCGCCCGAGGATCAGCATCACGATGACGCCCAGCGTGCCGATCCCGGCCGAGAGCAGCATCTGCGGCACGCTCGGTTGACCGGGCCCTGAGCCATCGTCCACGACGGTCCACGCCGCGATCGCGGGCAGGGCGCCGAGCATCAGAATCGACAGCAGGTCCTGGGCGATCGAGACACCGACGCAGAGGCGGCCGTGGGTCTGATGCAGTTCGCGGCGTTCCTGCAACACGCGGAGCAGGATCGCCGTGGACGAGATCGACATCGCCAGCCCGATCGCGAGTGCGGTTGGGCCGGAAAGGCCAAACACCGCTCCCGCGGCCCAGCACGCGGCGGCGACGACGAGCGTGCTCCCGACACCGACGCCGATGATCGAAACCATTGATCGCCGCAGTTCGCCGAGTTCGAGTTGTAGGCCGATCGTGAACAGCAGCAGAATCGTGGCGAACTGCGAGATGCTTTCGAGGTCGCCGAGGGACCACTGGACGCGTTGGGCGACGAAGCCGACCATCGCGCCGGCGACGATGTAGCCGGGGATGATCTGAAGCTTGAGGCGGCGGAAAATGGTGGCGATCACCGCGGCGCTGAACAAAATGACCATCAGCCCCAGCCCGGTGCTCTCGGCGCTGGCGGAGACGCTGGCGAGGATGAGGGGCGACAAGGCCGTGGACATCACCCGGATGATTCGCTGGCTGCGCGACGCTCGTCGCCGCGTTTCTTGAGAAGGACGGCGAGCAGGGTCACATCGGCCGGGGTCAGACCCTCCAGCCGCCCTGCCTGACCGAACGTCGCCGGCTTGAAGCGGGTGAGAGCCAGGCGGGCCTCGGTGCGGAGCGCGGGGAACGTGCCGTAGTCCACGTCGGCGGGGATACGGCGATGTTCCAGCTCGGCGTGGCGTTCGATCTCGAGGCGGGCCTTCTCGATGTAGGGCTCGTAGCGCCGGGCGGCGAAGACCGTTTCGACCGTGCTGTCGTCGAGGGTGATGCCGCGGACGGCCTCATGATCGCGCACCGCGTCGCGCAGTTTGGCAGCTGAGAACTCGGCGGTGCGGAGGACTTTGGTCAGCGGCTCGTAGTTGATTCGGGTCGCGTCGATGGCTTTGTTGAGCGCGGCGATCTGGGTGCGGCGTTTCTCGAAGATCTCGGCACGCACGCGGCCGAGGTCGGACTCCATCAAGCCGAGTTCCTGCGCCAGCGGCGTCAACCGATCCGCGCTGTTGTCCGACCGCAGCAGCAGCCGGTGCTCGGCCCGGCTCGTGAACATGCGATACGGCTCGACCGGCGTCTTGGTGACCAAATCGTCCATCAGCACGCCGATATACGCCTGTTCACGCCCGAAGATGAACTCGGGCTTGCCCTGCACGAATCGTGCGGCGTTAAGCCCGGCGACGAGCCCCTGGGCCGCGGCCTCTTCGTAGCCGCTGGTGCCGTTGATCTGCCCCGCGAGGAATAGGCCTTCGACCAACTTGGTCATGCCGCTGGCGAAGATCTGGTGCGGACGGACCATGTCGTACTCGACTGCGTAGCCGTAGCGGTAGATGCGGGCGTTCTCGCATCCGGGCATGGAACGCACGATCGCGTCCTGCACGTCCGACGGCAGGCTGGTCGAGATGCCGTTGCAGTAGATCCAGTCGTCGCGGAGCGACTCGGGCTCGAGGAACACGCCGTGGGTCTCGCGTTCGGCGAAGCGCACGACCTTGTCCTCGATGCTGGGGCAGTAACGCGGCCCGGTAGATTCGATCTGCCCGCTGTACATCGGGGCGCGGTGGAGGTTGGCGCGGATGATCTCGTGCGCCTCCCGCGAAGTGTGGGTCTGGCGGCAGTCGACTTGGGGGAGAACGGGAAAGGCACTAGGCACTAGGCACTGGGCATTAAGCAAAGGCACTTTGCCGCTGAGGTCGCTGAAGGGGACCGCGACGTCGTCGCCCTTGGCGGGTTCGAGGTCGTCCCAGCGGATGGTGTCGCGCTTCAGCCGCGGCGGCGTGCCGGTCTTCAGACGGCCGAGCTCGAAGCCGAGTTCTTTGAGCGCGGCGGAGATGCCCACTGCGGCGGACTCGCCGAAGCGTCCGCCGGCGGTCTTTGTCTCGCCCGTGTGCATGAGGCCACGCATGAAGGTGCCGGTCGTCAGCACTACCGCGTGGCTGGAGAGTTCGGCGGAAAGGGCCAAATCGCCAAAGGGCCAAAGGGCCACATCCGAACCTGCTTCAAAGTGAGTGCCGGGCGATTCCGAATTTGGCTCTTTGGCTCTTTGGCCCTTTGGCGCTTTTCCCACCTGCACCCCCCGCACCCTGCCGCCCTCCACCACCAGCCGCTCCACCACGCCCTCAATCACATCAATCTCGGGCCGGGAACGAATCAACGCCTGCACCGCCTCGGCGTACGCGTGCTTGTCGCATTGGGCACGCGGGCCGCGGACGGCCTCGCCCTTGCTGGCGTTGAGGACTTTGAACTGGATGCCGGTCGCGTCGGTGGCGAGAGCCATGAGGCCGTTGAGGGCATCGATCTCGCGGACGAGCTGGCCCTTGGCCAGGCCGCCGATCGCGGGGTTGCAGGACATAACCCCGATCTTGGAGGAATCGATGGTGACGAGCGCGACCGAGTGCGGCTCGAGGAAGATGTTGGCCGCCGCCCACGCGGCCTCGACACCGGCGTGCCCGCCGCCGATGACGATGATTTTGTAGGAAGCGCGGGGCATGGTCAATGGTATTGACGGACGTGGTTCGCCAATGAAAACGCCCCGCGGTGCGGGGCGCTTGGAAGCGAAGTTCGATACTCGATCAGGCCTTTGCTTCGCCCTCGGCAGCGGGGGCAGCAGCCGGAGCCGCAGCGGCGGGCTCGGCAGCGGGCTTGGGGGCCGGCTTCTTGGGACGTGAGGCAGCGGCGGCGGCCTTGGCGGCCTTCGCAGCGGCCCGCTCGTCGGCAGCCTTCTTCTCGGCGGCGGCGATAGCTGCCTTGCGGTCGGCCTCGGCCTTTTCCTTCTGGCCGAAGTAGTTGGTCTGGAACTTCTTCTGGAACTTCTCGACGCGGCCGGCCGAGTCGACGAAGGCCTGCTTGCCGGTGAAGAAGGGGTGCGAGCCCGACCACACTTCAACGTGCATTTCCGGCACGGTGGCTCCGACGGTCATGACGACCTGGCCGTTGTGGTAGACCTTGCAGTTGTTGAAATACGTGGGGTGGATGGACTCTTTCATCGCGTGTCTCGCAGGCCGCCGGAAGACGGGGTCGTTCCCGGCGGGGTCAAGATGGTAGGCGGGAGACCGCCCGAAGGCGAGTTTCGGCGGTTCCGGTATCCCCAGACGTTCCGGTGCCTTTTCCTCGGGCATTTGTGACCAGATCGATGCCGAACCGGGGGTGGCTACTGACACAGGATCTGGTTGTACGCCGCCGCAAAGAGCACGAAATCGTCGTCATTCACTACGTCGTCGGCGTTGAGGTCCGCCGGGCAGGGGTCGGGCTGATTGGGGAAGTTGGGATTGGGCGACGAAGGGCAGACCAGTTCGTCGTAGGCGACGGTGAAGTACTGAAAGTCGATGTCGTCCACGAGGCCGTCGGCGTTGAAATCGGCCTTGCATGTCAGGCGAAGGGTCACGTCCTGGGGTTGGTAGTTCAGTCGCCAGACGCGAGGCACGGGCGAAGGGGGAACGGCGGGGAGATCAAACGAGTCGAAGCCACCGGTGCGGGTCGCAGCGGCGTCGCCGTCGATGATGGTGAAGAGGTTGGTGCCGACGGGGTTGAAGCCGTTGAGGAGCGTGACGCGGAGGACGCCGCCGAGGGTGTAGGGCTGCTTGATGGTGATCGAGTCGTACAGGGCCGCCGATGCAAGATCGATCGCAAGCACGCCGCCAGTGGTGAAGAGCGGCGGGTTCTCAAAGATGATGCGTCCGGTCGTGCTTGCGACGCCCGGAGCGATGGTTCCTTCAAAGCTGACGCGACCCGAGACTGAACCGCTTCCTCGGAGGGTCTGGCCGACGGCGAAGGTGAACAGGTTGGCACCAGTTCCGGCCTCGAGTCGGGCGCGGGTCTCGGGCTGCGAGAGAGCGTTGAGCGTGACGATGCCGGTGCCGTCGAGAGTCTGCGTTCCCAGTACGCGAAGCCGCGTGGTGCCGGCGGCGGCGGTCGGGTTGACGACGATCTCGGCGTTGTTGGTCAGCGTGTTGATTGTGAGCGAACGCCCGGCGAGGACATCGAACGGAGCGGTCGTTGCGACGTTGGTAATGGTCGCGCCGCCGTCGATGGTGAGGCGGCCGCTCGTGGCGACGAGCTGATCGACGGTGCCGCCGGTGACGGAAGCGCCTTCGAGCAACACGAGGCGGCCTTGGGCGGTGCGGAGCACGCCGGTGGACTGGGTGATCGGACTGCCGATTTCGAGCGAAAGGCCGGAGCCTCCGGCCTGGATGACACCGTCGTTTGTCATCGCCGCCAGAATGCGTCCCTGCCCGGTGATCTTGTGCGTCGTGCCGTTGGTGATCACAAAGTTGGGCGGAGCGTCGATGACCGCGGAATCGAGATTGGCTGGATTGGCGCTCAGGACGAGCGAGCCTGAGCCGGTCAGTGCGGTGTTCGCGATCGCGCGGAGTCGAGCCGGCAGCAAGGATGCGGTGGGATTGACGGCGATGGAGCTGTTGTTCTCGATGCTGCCCGAGACGCGGAGAATGGATCCGGCGAGTGCGTTGATCGAACCTTCGTTGGCGAGATTGGCGATTCCGGCGGTCTCGCCCGCGGGAATCGAGACCGATCCGGTGCCGAAGGACGCGAGCGTACCGCCAGTGATGGAGGCCCCACCTGCGAGCTGCAGTGTGGCGTTGGTCGCACCGATGCCGCCGGAGTTCGTGATGGCGGAGCGGATCTCAATGGGGGCGGCAGGGTCATCGGCTTGGATGACGCCATCGTTGATGACCGGAGCGGTGATGCGCCCCTTGCCTCGAATAGTGTGCCCGAGGGCGTTGGTCACAGTTGCGCCGGGCGCGGAGCTGATCAACGCTGAGTCAAGTTCAGCGGCGGATGAAGCGCGAAGGAAGATCGAGCCGGTGCCGCTGAGGGTGGAGGTGCTGAGGAAGTGCAGTCCGGTGAGCGAGGCGTCGCTTCCGGTGTTGACGCGGAAGGTGCCACTGTTGGCCAGGTCGCCGGATACGAAGATCCGCGAGCCGGGGAGTGATTCGAGCGTGCCGCTGGTGCTGGCAGCGACCAAGGTGGGGGTCTCGAAGGCGTTGACGACGACTTTGCCGGGACCGCCGGCGATGGAGCCTGAGGTGATGGTGCCGCTGCCCAGGGCGAGGACGGCGTTGGCGGCGGTGACGCTGAGCGATCCGCCGCCCGTCATGTCGCAGTCGTTGAGCAGTTCGAGCGTGGCACCTGCCTGGTCAGAGCGAACGACCGGTGCGCCTGTGAGCGGGGCGTAGATGCGGCCGGTGCCGCGGATGGTCATGGCGAGTGAGGTCGTGATCGGGCCGGCGCTCGAGAGGAGCGCTGCGGACTCGAGATCGGCGGCGTTGGCCGAGAGCACGATCGCACCGCTGCCGTCGAGCGAGAGCGCAGTGGCGGCGATCAGCTGCGTGTTCGCGACGGTCGCAGCAGGGTTGACGCGAAACGTGTGCGACCCGGTGATCGAGCCGCCGAGTTCGAGGACGCTGCCGGGGCTGAGGTCCACCTGGCCGCCGACCTGCATCGAGGCGAGGCCGGCAAAGTCGGCGATGCGGACGAAGGTGCCCGGGTTGGCGGCGAGCACGCCGCCGGCGAGGCGGGCGCCTTGGGCGAGCTCAAGGATGCCGGTGGTCGCGGCGATGGCGCCGGTGTTGGCGACGTCGCCGGCGATCTGGAGCACGCGTCCGAGCGCGTCGGCTGTGATGGCACCGGCGTTGGTGAACGGGCCGTAGATGCGGCCCGCGCCCGCGATGGTGTGCCCGGCGGCCTGGGTCCACGAGGCGCCGAAGTCGGGGCTGATGAACGCGGAGTCGAGAGCCGCGGGGTTGGCGTTGAGGCGGATGAGGCCCGGGCCACTGACGGTGGTGGCGACCGGGAAGCGGATCTGCGTGAGCGCGGCGGCGGCGGTGGCGTTGATGACGAGCAGGCCGGAGTTGCTGAGACCGGTGTTGGTGTTCGCCGTGCCGATCGCGAGCACGGAGCCGGGGTTCATCGCGAGCGTGGCGCTGGGGTTGGTGATGTCGACGCCCACGAGTTGGGCGGGGATGTCGAGGGCGGCGGTGTAGACGCCCGCGCCGGCGAGCACGGCCTTCTCCGGCGGCGAGTTGGGCACGTCCGAAGGCGACCAGTTGGCCGCGTTGCTCCAGACACCGGTCACGTTGGCCCAGGCACGGGCGAGCTGCGCGTTCGCGAGCGCCGGCGCGAGGGCCACGCCTGCTGAAAGAGCGAGCAGGGCGGCGGGACGGAGATGGGCTTGCACGGCGGTCATAGCGGCGTGTGGCCCGGCGCGGTTGGTGCCGGGCCACCGAAATCTATCGGCGCAGCGTCACCCACAAAGGGGAGGTGGGGGGTGAGGGTGGGGCGAAAGAGAAGGACAACGAGGCAATCACCCAAGCGTGCCACGGGAAGGCTCCGAGTGCCAGCCGAACGTGAGGGGGAAATGAAGATGCGTTCGATTGGGTTCTCGGGCGTGGCCAGATTCCGAGCCGCGGGCTTCAGCCC
>JBILLU010000122.1:0-9655 GCA_044375915.1 Phycisphaerales bacterium | reverse complement strand
ACGTGAAGTCGACGGCCTCGTCGAAGACGTTGTCCTGCGCGACGGGCTTGAAGTCGTGGTGGGTGACGATGCCGTGCACTTCCGCGACCGGGTTGGCGGCGGTGATGGAGTCCTGCAGCTCGTGGCCAGAAGTGGCGGGCTGGGTTGGACTTGCGGCGTCGTCGGGGGTGGAAGGCAGATTGGAATCAGCGGACTGGTGGACCTGGGACTCCGTCCCATCGGTATCGTGCATGGCTCGTACTCGTGTGAAATGCGGTGGAAGAACGACAGAAGTCGCGTTCGCCGCGGCGACGGTAGAGGGGGTCGCTCCGGACCCCCGGCCACGGCGAGTAATAGTAGATCGGCCGAAGTGGTGATCGGGGTGCGAAATGGGATCAGCGATCGCGTTCTGCCTTCACACCGTCGCCACCCGCCCGCGCCAGGCCCGCTTGCCGGTAAGGGCGAGGTAGAGCGAGTGCCACTGGATGACGGTCATCATCAAGACGCCCAGGGGGTGCAGCAGCACAGGGGTCAGGCCTTGCTCAAAGCGGCGGGAGAGCAGGAAGCGCTGGAAAACCGCCATGGCGACGCAGGAGAGGGCAAAGACCGCGGCCAGGTCGGTGGGCGCGGTCAGGGTGTCGGGTGCCAAGCGGCCAGCGATGGCCCAGGGAACGACCAGCCAGGGCAGCACGTGGGCTAGGAGGTGGACCACGGTGATGAACACGAGGAGGCCGACCGAGCCGAGGCCTTCGAAGGCGTTCTTGGCGAAGCCGCGCCACGTCTGGGCGAGGCCGCGGTACATGCGGACGCTGAGGAGGTGCGTGCCGTCGAAGAGATCGGTGTGGAAGCCGGCCTTGCGGACCTCGCGGGGCATCTTGACGCCGTCGTGCATGGAGTTCTTGAAGGCCTCGTGTCCGCCGGCCTTGTCGTAGGCGGCGCGGCTGACGAGGATGAACTGGCCGCAGGCGGCGGAGGCGGCGGGGTCACGCGTGGTGCGCATCCGCGGCATGGGCAGATACGAGAAGAGAATGAAGAAGATCATCGGCACGGCGAGGCGCTCGGCGAGCGAGCCGGTGATCTGGCGCGGGAAGGTCGAGACCATGTCGGCCTTCTGGGCCTGAGCAAACGCGAGCGCGTCGGCGAGGCAGTTGGGCTCGAAGCGCACGTCGGCGTCGGTGAAGCAGAGCCACTGGCCTCCACTCTCAGAGCGAGTCGCCTGCTCGGACATGCGCCAGCAGGCGTGCTGCTTGCCGTTCCAGCCCGCGGGCAGCGGCGTGACCTGTGCCGCGCGGACGCGCGGGTCGGAGGCGATCAGCTTCGCGAGGATGGTGGGTGTGTTGTCGGTGCTCTGGTCGTCGTAGACCAGGACCTCGATGTCACGCTCGGTGCTGGCGAGGATCGAGCGCACGCAGGCTTCGAGGTTGGCTTCTTCGTTGCGGGCGGGGACGCACACGGTGATCCGCACTCCCCCCCCAGCGATGCGGGGAGAGGAGAGCGGCCTGCGATACACCCCCAGATTGATCACCGTCATCGTGAGCGTGATCGCGCACAGGGCCATCGCGATCAGCAGCACGATCTCCAGGGGGGTCATCGGCGGTCTCCGCGGTCGCCGGTGAAGCGACGGTCTTCGACCCGGCCGGACTGCCCACGCACCCGCAGCCACAGGTCGTAGAACCAGTTCGTCGCCGGGCTCGCGTCAGAGTCGCCGCCGGCTGCGATTTCGCCTAAGGCGGGGCGGAACCGGGCGGGGTCGCGTGAGCGCACGGCCTCGGCGAGGCGGGCGTTGTTGTCCGCCATCGCCCGCAGGAACTCGCGGTGCCACGCCGTGGTGCTGTCGCGGCGCTCGGGCGTCGCGCAGGGCTCGAACCGCAGGAAAACCTCGGGCTTCTGATCGGTCCAGAACGCGTACTCGATGGCGATCGCCAGCACGCGGATGTTCGGCGTCTTGGCGGCGAGTGCCGCGGCGCCGGGGCGGAGCTCGATCGGATCGCGCGGGTCGACGAACCGACCTTGCGGCGTGATCCACAGCGTCGCCCGCGGGTTGGCCTCGAAGCGGCGGCGCACGTACTCGCCCATCGCCTGGAGGCTGGCAGGGTTGTCGGGCTGGATGCCGAAGATGCCGAGCTTCTTGAAGAAGCCGAACTTCACGAGCTGGGTCGCGTCCATCGGCGCCAGTGGCTCGCGGCCCTCGCCATGGTGATCGTGCAGCACGAGGCTGATGAGGGGATCCCACCAGGAGGTGTGCGAGAGCAGCACGATCGCGGGGGTGTCGGAGCGTTGCAGCTCCGCGAGGGCGTCGCGGTGCTCGGTGACGACGCGGACGGCGTGGAATGACTTGCGGAACATGCCGCGGACCCAGCGCCGGGCGAAGAACTTCGTCACCCTCGGCGAGTAGGAAGCGGGGATGAGCAGGTCGTCGGGCATTGGGGGATCGTTGGGCTGCTGGCGATCGGAGGATTCCGAGGTTGCAGCGAGCCGGGGCGTCCTCGCCCCAGCGGTGTTGCGCCCGCGATCAGACGCGTCGTGCCGTTGGAACGTGCGGCACCGGGGCGTGGACGCCCCGGCTCGCTGTGCAGTGCGTTGGCGTTGGAGGCCCGGCTCTTGCCTGCGGATGAATGCATCGCACGACGCCGCTTCGGCTTAAGCCAGTGCCCGGCGCGGCCGGAGCTTGCGGATGATCAGCCACACGCCGAGCGTTGCCATCACCAGGACGACGCCGAGCGCAACCGGCGCGAGGATCGCGAGGATGCTCATCGCCCCGGCGAGCAGGTTTTCGAGTGTGGCGTAGATCGGATTGCCGACGCCGAGGGTGGTGGTGGTCGAGACGACGCGGCCCGATGCGCCGGTCAGTTGCGAGACGCCCGCGGTCGCGGCTCCAGCCGCAGCCGCTCCGCTCAGGCCCGCGGCGTAGGCGAGCGTCGAGCCCAAGCCGTCGGGCAATGCGGCGGTGATGTCGTGCAACGGCAGCGCGACCGCGCCGGTGGCGAAGAGCGCGCCCGCGACCCACGACGCCGGGGCCGACACCGCGTCGAGCGCGTGATCGACGGCGGGGATGCAGTAGCCCAAACCCTCGGCGGCGCACAGCAGCGCGAGAACCACTAGTGCCGGCGTGCCGCCGGTCCACGCGAGTGAGGAGCCGAGTTCGACCATACCCAAGCGCTGGCCAAGCCCGACGACGAGCAGCGGCAAGAAGATGCGCAGGCCGCCCGCGGCGGAGAGACCGAGCCCAAGACATGCGGCGGCGAGAAGTTCCATGTTCACTTCTTGGGAATCACGCCGCGAGCCTTGCGGAGCACCGGCAACCTGCGGTGGAACTTGTTTCACGTCCCGCCCCACAAGCTGCCGCAGTTGCGGGGATGCATCGAAGCGTCCGAGAACTCAACATGGCTGCAATCATCGGTAATTCTCTGTATCGGCAATTCCACCACTGGTATCCTTTTTCACTGGGTGCTGAGCGCGCGGACCGAGTCGGTCCGACCCGCACGGGGCGGGAAAGCGGCTGCGGCACGCGGGGAATTCTCACAGCGAGGTTTCACATGAAGACGGCGAAGATGGCGGCCCTCCTCGGGCTTGCGATGGTGGCAGGTGCGGCGTCGGCTCAGACGATCACGCAAGGAAACGCGAAGTTTCAGTTGCTCACGCCCGCGTTCGGGGCGGTCAACGGCGACTCCTTCTACTACCAGGACGCCAACTTCACCGACTGGCAGTACAAGTACACCTGGTACTGGCGCCAGCAGAACAACAACACCAACTCGCTCTTCTCGCGCTTCGACTCGCCCACGACCTTTACCAGCGGCAACAAGACGCGCCTCACCTGGACCAACACAGGCGCCGGAGTGAACGGCTTTGAGCGCCTCACCGGCGAGATCGTGATCACGCTCAAGGACGGCCCCAATCCGCGCCAGTCGCGCGTTTTCACCCGCGCCACCCTCGGCGCGCACCCGGGCAACGCCGCCGCTCGCGTCTTCAACTTCTTCCATCTCTGCGACATGGACCTGCCCGGCGGCGTGCCCAACCCGGCACCCGATGACAGCCAGAACTTCAGCGGCAACACCGGCACCTTCACGGAATCGTCGTCGTTCGAGTTCGCCAAGATCACCAGCGACGGCTCCGAATCGCGCCACGACACCAATTCTGGCAGCGTGCTCCGCAGCCTGCTCTCCAGCGGCTCGGGCGACCTCGCCAACAACAACGGCCCGTTCTCCAACGACGGCGCGTTCGCGTACCAGTGGACATGGAACCTCAACCCGGGCGAGACCCGCACGGTCCGCGTCGGCCAGGGCGTGAACACCGAGGCGTACGCCGTGGATCCGTGCTCGGCTGACATCAACCTCGACAACGCGGTCGATGATTCGGACTTCGTCCTCTTCGCCGGCGCGTACAACGACCTGCTCTGCCCGGCGCTGCCGGCGTTCTGCGATGCCGATTTCAACGACGATGGCGTCGTCGATGACACGGACTTTGTGATCTTCGCGGGTCAGTACAACGACCTTGTCTGCCCGTGGTGATCGCCCTTCTTGTGGGACACCTCCCATTTGCGTTTTCGATGGACCAAGCAACGGACCCGGCGACGGCCGGGTCCGTTGTTTTTCCGGCGGTGTCGGTGGGACCGGCCTCCGGCCGGTCATCCAGCATGAGCCGCGGCGTCCGCGCCCCGTGCGCGAGGGGCTTCCATTTCGAGACGCCCGTCGACCGGCTGGAAGCCGGTCCCACTGGTGATGAAGCAAGCCGGTCCCACTGGTGCTTTCGGGGATTTGGTGGTTTGGGGCACTTCTGGGACGTGCCGATCCCGAGACAAGGTGCTTGGTGGATGTTGCCATTGCCGGTACGATGTCCGTTCAACGCGGTGTTGCCGCGGGAGGGGCCTATGCGAACGGGTGTGTTGCTCTCGGTTCTGGCGGGCGTCGCGTTGTCCGCTCATGGAGCGATGGCCCAGTGTGGCGAAGCCTTTGACTTCGCCAACTTCAGCAGCGTGACGGACCTGAACCTAGTCAGTCAGGCGTCCGTGGTGGACGACCGGTTGCATCTCACCCGAACCGGCTTGGGCGGCGAGGGGGCGGCGTGGTACGCCGCGAGCAAGGCCACGTTCGATGGCGGGTTCCGCACGTCCTTCCGCTTCGCCATCCAGAACGGCACGGCCGACGGCTTCGCCTTCGTGATCCAGGACGACGCCAACGACACGGTCGGGTCCGGCGGCTCGGGCCTCGGATACGCGGGCATCCCGCGCAGCGTCGCCATCGAGTTCGACACCTTCATCTTCAGCGAGGAGTTCCAGGGCATGCACGTCAGCGTGCAGACCGACGGGCAGAGCGGCAACTCCGACGCCGACGCCTTCTCGCTCGCCCACGCCTTCTTGCCCGACAGCGTCACCGACGGGGAATTCCACGATGTGAAGATCGAGTACACCCCCGGCGTGCTCTACGTCTGGTTCGACGGCGAACCGATCCTCTTCTGCCCGCTCGATCTCCTGACGCTCGACGGCGGCTCGCCGCTCTTCTCCGACTGCGCCTGGGTCGGCTTCACGGCCGGCGCCGGCAGCGCGACCGCCGACCAGGTGATCGAATCGTGGTCGTTCACCGATTGGTCCGACGTGGTCCAGTGCGTCGGCCCGACATCCAACGGCTTCGACGGGCCCGGCTTCACGCCGCAGACCGGCGATCGCGTCACCTTCCGCTCGGTGGTCAACGGCACCGGTCCGCTGACGTATGTGTGGCGGAAGCAGGACATCGATCTCAACGACGACGCCCGCATTCTGGGCTCACGCTCCGAGTTCATGATCATCGACCCGTTCATCCCTGCCGACGCGGGTCCATATCAGTTCGCCGCTGGCAACGCGTGTGGGGGCTACGGCGTCGGATCGATCGACGTCGCGATCCAATGCCCCGGCGATCTGAACGGCGACGGGATTGTGGACGATTCGGACTTCCTTGAATTCCTGCCGTCGTACGACGCGCTTCTGGTGCCCGAGGCTGACAAGCGCTGCGACTGGAACGGGGATCGGGTGGTGGATGACGCGGACTTTTTGCTGTTCTTGCCGTATTACGACCAATTGATCTGTCAGTGATCGCGCTCCCAGCCGCGGGCTTCAGCCCGCGCGGAATGGACTTGCGAACACGCGGACGCGTTCGAATTGGACGCGCCACATCCGCGCGGGCTGAAGCCCGCGGCTCGGATCCGGGTGCGCAACGAAAAGGACCGGCTGGAAGCCGGTCCTACTGGTGTAGTTTGAGGATTTGTCGCCGGGGCCTGGAAGGCCCCGCCCTCGGCTTAGACCAGCACCGGTGCCGTCTTCGGCTCGATGATGCGATCGTGCACGCTGCGGCCGCTCTCGGTGGGGAGGGGGACATCCCAGTCTTCGAGCAGGCAGGTGGCGGCGGTGACGCCGCTCATGATGACCATGGGCGTGCCGGGGCCGGGGTTGGCGCTGCCGCCAGCGAGGTAGAGGTTCGAATACACGCGGCTGCGGTTCTTGGGCTTGAAGCCGCCGTGCATGAGGCCGTGGGAGGCGAGGCCGTAGATCGCGCCGCCCTCGGCGTTGTACATCTTCTCGATGCCGGCGGGGCTGAGGGTGCGGTCGACGACGATGTGCTTGTCGATGTCCGCAAAGCCCATGCGGCGCATCTTGTCGAGGATGACGGGCTTGTACTGCTCCATGAGGCCGCCCGGACCGTCCCACTTCTGGTTGCCGCGGATGTAGGGCGTGTGGACGAGGATGTAGAGAGCTTCGCAGCCGGGGGGCGCCTGGGTTGGGTCGCTGCGCGACGGGGCGCAGATGTACATGGTGGGGTCGCGGGCGGGGATGCCCTTGCTGTAGATGTCGTTGAACTCGTCGTGGCTGTTCTTGCTGAAGAAGAAGTTGTGGTGGGCGACGTGGTCGTACTGCTTATCGAGGCCGAGGTAGAGGACGACGCCGCTGCACGCGGGGGTGTACTTCTTGGCGATGGCCTGCTGTTCGGCCCGGGCCTTGGGGGAGTCGAGCAGATCGCGGTTGGTGCGCTGGACGTCGCAGTTGGAGACGACCGCGTCGGCAGCGAGGAACTCGGGGCGCTCGCCCCCACTCCCACCGTTGCCAGCGTCGATCTCAACGCCGATCACGCGGTTGTCGCGCTCGACGATGCGGGTCACGCGGCGGCCGGTGATGTAGTTGACGCCCTGCTCGCGCCCGATCTTCTCGAGGGCGCGGGCCATGCAGCGCGTGCCGCCGGACTGGCCGTCGGGGGCCATGGTGTACCAGCAGCCGTGGTCGATCTGAGCGGCGGCGATCAGGCTGAGGATCGACGGGGCCATGAAGGGGCTGCTGCCGACGTACTGGAGGAAGTGCTCCATCACCTGGCAGAGGTGCGGCTCGGGCACGTGCTTGGTGATCTGCTTGCCGACGGTCGAGTGCATGGTGCCGACCATGGCCATGAGATCGCCGCCGATGCCGGTGGCCTTGGGCGGGCTGAACATCAGGTCGGTCGCGGCGCCGAGGTCCTTGTAGAAGAAGACCTTTTCGGAGAGACGGTACAACTTGCGGCTGTACTCGATGAACTTCTTGTAGCCGTCGCCCGGCTTGGTGCTGGGGAACTGAGCGTCGAGTTCCTTGGCGAAGACCTCGGGGTCTTTGCGGAGGTTGATGACTGTGCCGTCCTCGAAGTGGCAGCGCCACTGGGGGTCGAGATCGACGAACTTGATGAGGTCAGAGACCTTGCGGCCGGAGCGGCGGATGATGCCGCTGATGATGCCGGGGATGGTGATGATCGTCGGCCCCATGTCGAAGGAGAAGCCCTTCTCCTGGAGCAGGTTCATCTTGCCGCCGAGGTGGTGGTTGGCCTCGATGAGCGTGACCTTGATGCCAGATTGGACACCGGCGGTGGAGAGTTCCGCGGCCGCGGCGAGGCCAGCGAGGCCGCCGCCGATGACGATGACGTGACGATTGGTGGTGGACATGGGGTGGGGGAAGCGACGGAGTGAGGAAGCGACGGAGCGACGAAGTGGGGGAGGCCGCGGGAATTGAAGACCCGCGGGTCTGATTGTAAGTCTGGAGGGATGGTAAGTCTTCGGATTCGCGGGAAGTCGTGGGATCGATGCTGGAAGATGCTGGGAGTCAGTGGGACCGGCCTCCGGCCGGTCGAGGGGCGTCGATGGGGGATCGGTCCACGGACCTTGGCATGTTGGTGCCATCAGTCCGCCGGCTTTGCGGCGCGACTGATGCGGTGGCGGGTGGGGTGGCGGGAACGGCGGTCGAAGTTCCAGACGCACCAGTCGCGCGGCTCCGAGCAGCCGCGGACTGGTGGCACCGAGGCGGATGGTGAAAACGAGATGCTGTCGCCTCGTCTGATTCGGGACGCGACGGCTCGCTGAGTCGTTGGAGGGAAAAAGGAAGACCGGCCGGAGGCCGGTCCCACTGTGGTGACGGATGTTGGTACGCGGAAGCACCGGGGCCTGGAAGGCCCCGCCCCCGCAAGAAAGCCCCGCCCCCGTTACTTCGCGCTGAGGTCGAGGACGTACAGCGTGCGGGGCTGGAGGGTGGTGATGGGGGTGTAGTCGTTGAAGCCGCCGCGGCCGTTGAGTTTGGGGGCTTCGGTCGTGACTGTCGCGTTGTGCAGCAGTTCCTTCGGTGCCGCGGCCTTCTTGAATGGGCCGTTGCCGAGCTTGACGCGGCAGCCTTCCACCGGCTTGTCGCTCAGGTTCGCGACGATCAGCATCGATTGCGTCCCCTCGCCGCGGGCGAAGGCGTAGACGCCGTCGGCGCTGGTCTCGGCGAGGGTGAAGTCGCCCTTGGCGAGCGCGGGGTTGGACGTGCGCAGGCGCACGAGCTTCTTGTAGAGGTTCAGCAGCGAGTCCTGATCGGCGCTCTGTGCCACGACGTTCTTGCTCGGGTAGTCGGGCTGTGCATCGCGCCACGGCTTTCCCTTGGTGAAGCCCACCGTCGGCTCGCTGTTCCACTGCATGGGAGTGCGGAGGTTCTCATCGGGCTTGTCGCCGACCTGGCCGAGTTCTTCGCCGTAGTAGAGGAAGGGGATCCCCGGCTGGGTGAAGAGCATGCACGCGGCGAGCTTCATCTTGGAGAAGTCGTTGCCGAAGCGGGTCATCACCCGGGTCTGGTCGTGATTGGAGAGGAACGAGCCGAACTGGTTGCGGGGGTAGGCCTTCCAGGCTTTGGCGAGCGCCTCGCCGATGCGTTTCTTGTCGGCGTTGTTGACGGCGTCGATGGTCGCGTAGGAGACATCGAACTCGAAGCAGGTGTCCATCTGATCGGGGACGTAGGCCGCGATGACGTCGGTGCTGGACCAGACCTCGCCGATGGTGAAGGCGTCGGGCCTGACCTTCTTATAGAACTTGTGCCAGTCCTTGAGCCACTGGTGGGTGGCCTTGGAGTTTTCCTGGAGCTGGCCGTCTTCGATGAGATGGCGGATGGCATCGAGCCGGTAGCCGGCGACGCCGTAGTCCTTGATCCAGTACTCGGTGACCTTGTTCATCTCCTTGGTCACGTCGGGGTTGTGGTAGTTCAGGTCGGGCATGTAGGAACTGAAGATGCCGTAGAAGAACGGCCCGGCATTGCGGCCGTCGGGTGTAAACCAGACCTGCTGGCCCCACGGGCCTTTCCACTCGGGCTTGGTGTCGGACCAGATGAACCAGTCGTGCTTGGGGTTCTTGGGGTCCCAGGCGTCCTTGAACCAGGGGTGGCTCTTGG
>JBILLU010000121.1:0-9677 GCA_044375915.1 Phycisphaerales bacterium | reverse complement strand
TGCTCCAGATGGACGACCCTTCCAGGCCCTTTGCCACAGGCGGAGCAGCTTCCGACAACGGAGGGTCTGTGTTCTGACGTAGCGCGGGCTTCGAACGTGCCGCGGGTGCCGGCCTCGCGGCAGCGGACTCGGGCATTGGCGCAGCATTGGACGGTGCGGAATCGTCGCGTCGCGCCGGTCGTGCGGGCTTTGCGTTCGCGGGGTTCAGCGTTGCCTCGTCCTGGTGCGCCGGATCGAACTCGGTCTTGGGCAGCGAGCCGAGGTGATAGACCGTGCCCGCGGGAACGATCGGAACTACGCCGCCGCGGGTCTGCACGTAGTCCGAGCGGGGAAACACCGCGTAAACCCCGCCGTGGGCGCGAACAAAGAACCGCTTGCCGTCGAGCTCGACCTCGTAGACGCGATCGAAGTTCGCCGGCTGGCGCAGGTCCGTGGGCAGAACGCGTCCGGTGGTGCCCAATGGATCGACATCCGCGACGCCGGGGTCCACGGGTCTGAGCGTCGGCTGGACCGACTTGGTGATGGGTTTGGCGACCGCGTTCGTCGGGGCAGGGCGGCTGTTCGCGGCGAACGCGCAGGACGCGATCGTCGCCGCAGCGAAGAACGCGGCGGCTTGCTTCAATCCAAGTTCTGACATTCGAGCGGTCACGGCAGAACGATATCGACCGAACGGGCCCGGAGGTTCGCATCCGATGCTGAGATCGATCTGCAAGACACGTCGGGTTCGTCGCGATGCCCGATGGGCCGACGTCGTTCGTTCTGACAGAAGACGTCTTCTCAACGGAAGGTGATGCGTACGACCACCGACAACGTATCGCCGGGCACGAGCTTCTCGAGATCCTTTCCAGAAGCACGCCATCGGTAGACGGCGTTCCGGATCGGTTCGTCGATGTTCGGGTTGCCGGTGGTGCCGCCCTCAACGAAATCGGCCCGCTTCACGCTGCCGTCGCGCTGAAAACGGATGCGAATGAGGGTGTCACGCGGCGCCTGGGTCACCAGGGTTGTGTTGGTAAACACGGCGCGGCGGGTGTTAATCCTGAGCCCCTTGCCCGCCTGCACCGTTGCGTCGCGCATCGGAATCGTGACCGGCTTGGATGTGAACGCCTCGGATTCCTGCTCGGACTCGCGCCCGGGCAATCTGTTCTGGCCGCCGTCGCCCCGGCCTTCCACTGGCGAACCAGTCGCGGGCGGCGCAGTATCGGCCGGAGGCGCGTCGGCGGGCGCACCGGGGTTGGGCACCGCAGGCGCTGGCGTCTCGGGCTTGGCTTCCGGCGACTTGCTGTCCTTGGCCAGTTCATCCGGGTTCGTCGCGTCGGTCTTCGGAGCTGGAGGCGACGCTTCGGTCGCGCCCTCGCCCTTCTCATCGCTCGGTTTGTCCGTCTCCGACGTGTCGGACTTGCCGGCAGCCTTGGGGTCCTTGGCCTTGCCGTCCGTGTCTGAAGGCTCGACCTTGTCGCCGGGACGCTCAGCGTCGGCTGGCTTTTCCGGCGTCTCCTTCGCCGGGTTCTTCGGATCAGTTGCGCCGCCCTGCCCGGCAGCGTCACTCAAGGGGTCGGGCTTCGTCGCGGGCGGGTCGGCACTGCCCGGCGTGGGCAGGATCTTCTCGCTCGGCGCCGGGAGCGGAGCGTCCTTGGGTTTCACGACCTTCTCAGCCGCGGGGTCGGGCGGAAGAGCCGGGTCAATCGGTGCGGCTGGCTTCGCGGAGGCCTCGGGCGCGGGCGCCTCGGCGACCGGGGGCGTCGGCACCTGCGCGCGCGGAGCGGGTGCTCCCGGCTGTGGCGCGGCGGTAGAACCCGGAGACGGCAATTCCATCGACGGCACCGTGGCGACCACCGGAGAGCCCGGCGTGCCCTCTTCGCCGGGTTTGGGCGAGAGAGCCGCCTGATCGACCTCGCCGAGGCGACCCGAGGGCGTCGTCGGTTCATCAGTGCCGAGCCAAGTCATGCTCTCGATCGTGGAACGGTCGTCGCCGAACGTGATCGTCTGATCAAGATCCTGAGGCTTCCTTGGTTCCGGGGGCTTGGGCTGCTCCAACTCCGCCGGCTCGGGCTTCGGCAACGGGGCCAGCAGCGGAGCGGCGAGCGGGCTTGCGGCGGACGCGCCGTTCGGGTTGAACGCCGCGAGCGATACCTTCGAAGCCGGCTCAACGTCGACAAATCGGAGCGCGTACAACGCCGCGACGTGCGTGGCCGCAGAGACGACCACGCCGATCAGCAACGACGAGTTGGATTGCTCCGAAGCCATGGAAAGCCGCGGACTTCGATCCGCGGGATCAGCAGAATCGTACGCCTTGCATCGATCCGCCATTGCGGATAGATCCGTCAGGTCAGCGGGCGGGTCGGTCGTAGGACATTCCGGCCCAGACGGTGGACCGACGGCCCCGCAAGGCCGCCGCTGCGGCACGGAGGATTCGCGCGGTGACCGCGCTGCCCACAGGCCATTGCAGGAGCACCGCGAGGCGGTGCTGTCGCGGCACCGACGCATTCGCAAGGAAGAGCCAGACGCCAGTCAGCCATAGGGACAAGGCAACAACGGCGGCAGTGAGCGCAAACCACGCCCAGCCCTGGGCACCGAGCAAGAGCGTCACGACGGCGTGTCCGACGAAGACGGCGAGCAGCCCGGGAACGATGCTCCCGCGTGCGATCGCCGTTGCCGCCCAGTTGTCCAGACGTCTGGGCTTGCGGTTCGCGCTCTCGATGAAAATGCGCTGCCAGCCGCGCTGGAACGCTTGTTCATCGGGATACATCCGGCACGACAGCATCGCTCCGGCGGGGATGACGTGCGTCCTCAGCCGTTCACGCCACACGGCTCGGGCCATCGCGATATCTTCGAGCAGCTCGGTGCGAAAGGCTCCGTGGCCGCCGACGCGCTCGTACGCGGAGCGGGTCCAGAGCATGAACTGCCCGTTGGCAAAGGGGCGGCGGTCACTGTCACGGCTTGCCCGCAAAGGCGGATAGCGCCTGACGAGCTCGAAGACGCACAGAGCCTGCGCGCGTCGCTCGAAAGGCTGGTCGTACGTCAGCGTGCTCAGAAGCGAAAGCATGTCGAGCGAGCGTGCCGCGGCGATCGCGTCGGTGGCGCGGATGCAGCCCGGATGCAGAATCGTGTCGGCATCGGCGAAGACCAACAGCTCAGCGTCGCCAGCGTGGGCCTCGACGGCGCTGTGCAGAGCGTGGACCTTTCCGGCCCACCCATCCGGGCAGGCGTCAATCTCATGGATCACAAAGCGACCGTCCGCGGCCACCCGTTGGTACGCGACAGCGCGGGTCTCATCGGTGCAGCGATCCAGCGCCAGGATGAACCGGCAGTTCGGATGATCTTGTGCGCGGAGAGAGTCGATCAGGCCGCCGATGACCGCCTGCTCGTTGTGCGCCGGCACAAACACGGCAACGCTCCGATTCGAGGCCGGCATTGACAACCCTTCGTCGCACACACCGAGAACCCGGCGAGTGAGCCACATCTTCGCGATCGCCACCGACCACCAACACGCAGCGGCGATCGAGACGCACGAGGTCGCCAAAAGCAAGATGTCCGTGATCGACGGCACGCGGAAGGCTATCGCGCGATCACCGAGGGCATCGCGCCAGAGACGGGGTTCGCGACCCACGGCCACCGCCGGTTCGGACTCGTACACTCTGGCCATGGCTCGACGCGTTCGCGAGACTCGCAGCACGGTGCTCCGCTCCGGCGACGCGGTCTATCTGCTTACGCGCGATGCGGCGCGTGCCATCGACCGGCGGTGCGTGAGCGACTTTGGCATCCCGACAATCGTGCTGATGGAAAATGCCGCCGTGCATGTCGCCGAGACCACGCTCGAGGAGCTCGAGAGCGTGAACGGTCCCTTGGTTCTGATTGTCTGCGGGCCGGGCAACAACGGCGGCGACGGCCTCGCCGTCGCACGCCACCTTGCCAACGCGGGGGTGGACGTTCGCGTTGTGGTCCTCGGCGATGCGGAAGACCTGAAGGGCGACTCGGCTGTGCAATTACGAGCATGCCGCAAGATGAAGTTGCCGATCGTGTACACGGGCGACAAGGGCGCGATCGCAATCGACGGCATTCTGACGGACGCCGATGGAACGGCTCGCAAGCCCAAGGTCGTGATCGACGCGGTGTTCGGCACCGGGCTGACGCGACCTGTCGAGGGCCTGGGAGCGGAGATCATCGCCGCGATCAACGAACTTGGCCGGCGCGGGGCTCACGTTCTGAGCGTCGATATTCCCAGCGGCCTCGATGCCGACACAGGAGCGGCATTGGGGGCAGTCGTTCGGGCCAGCACCACCGTCACCTTCGTTGGGCTCAAGCCGGGATTGCTCGCGTTCGACGCCCAGGGATTTGTCGGCGACGTGGTTGTTGCCGACATCGGAGCTCCGCACGCACTCCTTGAGGAGCTCGGGACCCCGATCGCGGAATCCGAGGACGAGGCCGAAGAGGAAGAGGCCCCGACCGGACGCGGGCGGGGCGAAGAGGCTCGCGGCCCCTCCCGGCCGGCACGACCCCGCAGCTCGCGTCGTCGAGGGGAGTAGCCCGGCGTTGAAGAAACTCGGTTTGACTTTGGCGGCGTGCGCCAGACGATTCCGAAGCTTCAAGTGCGGGCCGCGGGCTCGCGGGCGAGGATGATCGGAAGGGACACGTCATGGCCGTGCGCATGGAACTGAGCCGGATTCTGATCCGCGAGCTCACCGACATGCAGTTGATTGAGCTGCGTGAGGTCGCCGACGAGACGACCCAGCTGGATGACGCACGCTCATTTCCGATCGTGATCGGCCTGCCCGAAGCGATGGCGATCGAGCGGCGGCTCAAGGGCATTCAGATCAAGCGGCCGCAGACCCACGATCTTCTCGCGAACGTGATCAGCACCATGGGCGGCGAACTGGTCTCGATCACGATCAATGACCTGAGCGATCACACGTTCTTCGCGACACTGGACGTCAAGATGCCCGACGGCGGTGTGCAGCATATCGACAGCCGGCCCAGCGACGCCATCGCGATTGGCGTGGCTGAGAGCGTCCCGATCTACGTCGAGGAGCACGTGCTGGAAGCGGCGAGCAAAGAACCGCATCCCGAAGGTGAGCCCGAAGATCAGGATCACGATCCGGACGAGGACGAGTGATGGACACCGGGTTTGCGCCCCGCGCGGTCGCATCGCACCACGTCACGCACGACGTGCCGGGCATCGGCGGCACGATCAAGCAGCGTCCCGAGGATTTCCTCGTCGATGAAATGCCGCTCTATCAGCCCAGCGGCTCGGGCGAGCACATCTACATGTTCATCGAGAAGCGCAGCCTCTCCACGCTCGATGTGGTGCACATCCTGGCCCGCCATTTCGGCGTCGGTCGTGAAGCCATCGGCTTCGCGGGCATGAAGGACCGCAACGCGATCACACGCCAGGTATTCTCCGTGCACACGCCGGGCAAGGTGCCCGAGGACTTTCCGCAGCTTGTGCACGAACGCCTGAGCGTGCAGTGGGCGGACCTGCACAACAACAAGCTCAGGCTCGGGCACCTGGCGGGCAATCGGTTCAGCATCCGCATCCGCAATGCCGGGATCGGCGAGATCCGAGGCGCGAAGAAAGCGCTCGACATGCTGGTTGAGCGCGGCGTGCCCAACCGCTTCGGGACGCAGCGATTCGGGCGAGCGATGAACAACCATCGCATCGGCTTGGCGATGATCCGAGGCGACTTCGACGGCACCGTGCGGGAGTTGCTGGCGCCGGAAGGCGACTTGAGCGAGCCGCACGCCAGAGCACGGGAGTTCTTTCTCGCCGGCAACTACGCCGACGCGCTCGCGGCGCTGCCCCGCACCGCGCACCCGGAGCGCAACGTGCTTCGGGCGCTCTCGCGACGGGCCAACCCGCGGCGAGCGATTCTCACGCTGGATCGCACAGCGAAGCGGTTCTTCCTGTCGGCCATGCAGTCCGCGCTCTTCAACCACGTGCTCGACGCGAGGCTCGAGGCTGGCTGCTTCGACCGGCTGCTCGAAGGCGATGTCGCGATGAAGCACGAGAACCGGGCGTGCTTTGATGCCGACGCGGGCGTCATCGCTGCGCCGGACACCGAGCAGCGCCTGCGCACGTTTGAGATCAGCCCGACGGGCCCGATGTGGAGCGGATCGATGCGACGGGCGAGCGGCCGGGCCGCCGAGTTCGATGATGCCGCGCTCGCGATCGCGGGGCTGACGGTTGAGCAGCTCGCCGCGTTCGATGATCAGGCTCCGGGCATGGTCGAGGGTGCACGACGCCCGCTGCGGGTCCCGGTGACGGACGCGGATATCGAAGCGGGGCTCGACGAGCACGGCACGTACATCCGCGTCGTGTTCGACCTGCCACGGGGCGCGTTCGCGACAGTTGTGCTTGACGAGATCATGAAGAACGGCCAGCGCGAGGACGATTGCGAAGATGAGCAGGAGAACGAGCATGCCCGGTGAGATCCGCTGCGTGTGCTTCGATTGGGGCGGCGTGATCCTGCGGATCTGCCGCAGCTTCGAGGAGGGTGTCACCCGGGCGGGGCTGGAGCTTCGACCCGGCACCGACGCGCCGGCGCTCAAGCAGCGGCGGCACGATCTGGCGCACGAATATCAGATCGGCCGGCTCTCCCGCGAAGAGTTCCTCGACAGCGTGAGCGCGGCGATGAACGGCACCTACTCGCCCGCGGAGTTCGAACGCATCCATGACGCGTGGCTGATCGAGGAGTACCCGGGCGTGGACCGGCTGGTCGCGGATCTGATTGCATCGCCCCGGGTGGACACAGCAATGCTGTCCAACACGAACGCACTGCACTGGCGCCGCCAACAGCCGGACGTTTCGGGACTCCCCCACTTTCCGACAGCGGGACGCCTGAAGCACCGCCACGCGAGCCACCTGCTCGGGCTCGCCAAGCCTGAGGCTTCGATCTACCGTGCGTTCGAACGCGAGACAGGCTTCACGCCGCAGTCGATCCTGTTCTTCGATGATCTCACCGACAACATCGCGGCAGCTCGCGCGTGCGGGTGGCATGCGGAGCAAGTCGATCACACCGGCGACACGGCAGCCCAGATGCGCGACCACCTTTGTCGTTACGGCGTGCTGGCCTGATCGATCGCAATGTCGAGTTCCACCGTGCGCGGCGGCAGGCACGCGCGGTCGCTGCAGGCCTGGTACGTGATGGCCAGCATCGGACGACCGGTGATCTCGCTCGTCTGCTCGAGCGCAATCTCGAAGTCGACCTCGTCGCTGTAGACACGAGGCGTACCAACAACTTCGCTCGCGGCGGCGTACGGAGTTCCAGCGGGATAGTCGGCGTAGGCCTCGACGCCGGTGCCGCCTCGCACGTGCACGCGGAGCGGGATCAGGCCCCGCATGGCGCCCTTGGGGTCGTCGATCCACGGATCGGCGGCCAGCACGTGATAGCCAGAGGCGATGCGGAGCGCGACGCGAAGAGATGCGGGCGCGTCCTTGGCGATCGCGACGCGTTCGGCTCCCGCGTAGATCTCGACAGGCGTGAAGGTGCTTTCGCTTTCGGCGGCGGTGGCGCCAGCGGCGGCGGCATCAGCGCTCACGAGCGGCTTCAGCGCGGACAATGCGAATGCGGGATCGCTCGCGAGGCGAAGGAGGCCCCGTGTCGCCCAGGCGAGGCCAAGCGGCATCTCATCGATCGATGCGAGCATTGATCGGAGCAGCGTGCTGGCGTGACGCGCCGCGTCGGCCTGTCTGCTTGCTGCGAGCTCGATCAGAGCCAACAGCATCATCGACGAGCCGCACGGCACGGCCCCGTCGTGAAGAGAACGAGTGCGTACGAACGAATCGGTCTGATCTGCCGCCGTGTCGAACCAACGCCCGCCAGTTTCGAACCGGGCCGCGGCCTCGGCGACGAGATCTGCCGCGGCACGTTGAAACGACGCAACATCTGCAGCACGCTGCGGTGCGACGGCCCGCAAGGCTCTTGCCAGCGACGCGAACCCGAGCGCACACGCGCCGTAGTCCTCGAGGAATCCATCGCCGCCGCGCATGCCGTTGCGCCAGCTGCGGCACAGCCCCCGCGGCCCGTGGAGCGTTCCGAGCACAAACGTCGCGGCGGCAATCGCATCTTCGAGCAACGCGGGATCACGGAGGCACTCGGCGGCGGTGGCGAGGCCGTGGATCGCCAACCCGTTCCACGCGGCGAGCACTTTGTCGTCGCGGTGCGGCTGCTTGCGGGTGCTGCGTGCCGCGAGCATGGCGGCAGCGATGCGGGCTCGGCGGGCATGGAACTCCGCGACCGACACGCCGAGTTCCGACGCTATGGATTCGGGACGATCCCGCAGGCGCAGCACATTGGACGCGGGTTCGTGCGGGTGGTGCGGATCGCGGAAGTTGGGGCCGAGATCCAGCGAGAAAACGCGGCACGCGAAGTCGGCGTCAGCCTTCTCGAGCATGTCGCGGACCTGTTCGGGCGACCAGAGATAGTTCAGGCCTTCGCGGGCGTCGACCTCGGCGTCCTGCGCACTGGCGAAACCGCCGCCGGCGATCTGCATCTCTCGGCGGAGGTACGCTGCGGTCTCGCGAACGACGCGGGCGTACTCCGGGTCACCAAAGGTCGCGGCCGCCCGGGCGTAGGCGCTCAACAACTGGACGTTGTCGTAGAGCATCTTCTCGAAGTGCGGCACGGTCCACGTGGCATCGACGCTGTAGCGGTGGAATCCGCCGCCGATCTGGTCGTACATGCCGCCCATCATCATCTTGTCGAGCGTGACGCGAAGGGCTTCGTCGATGGCGGCCCGGGTCTGCGGCGAGCCGGCTCGCTCGCGGGCGTCGAGCAGCAATTCGAGGAAGACCGGCTGCGGGAACTTGGGTGCGCCGCCGAACCCGCCGTGGTTGCGGTCGAACATTCGAAGCAATCCCGAGACAGCTTCGGTGACGCACTTGGAGGCCGAGATCGATTCGGGTGCTGCCGACTCGCCGCTGAGTCGCTCGCGCACGATCGTACCGATCTGGCTGGCCTGTTCCAGCACGTCCGTGCGTTGCTTCTGCCACGCGGCGCTGATGTTGGTGAGCACCTGTGGCAGCGAGGGGATGCCCATCGTGGGTCGCGACTCGGGCGGGAAGTAGGTCCCGCACCAGAACGGCTGGCGCGAAGCGGGGTCGAGGAAGACCGTCATGGGCCAACCGCCGTGGCTGGTCATGATCTGCGTCGCAGTCATGTAGATATCGTCGAGATCGGGGCGCTCTTCGCGGTCGATCTTGATGCAGACGAAGCGTTCGTTCATCAACGCGGCGATGGAGTCGCTCTCGAAGCTCTCCCGCTCCATCACATGGCACCAGTAGCAGGTGCTGTAACCGATGCTCACGAGCACGGGCACATCGCGGCGCGTTGCCTCGGCGAACGCCTCGTCGCCCCACGGAAACCAGTCCACCGGATTGTGGGCGTGTTGGAGGAGGTAGGGGCTGGTGCTCGCGGCGAGCCGGTTGGCGCGGCGCGGGGGCGTGGGATGCATGGGCAAGTGTTGGCCGGCACCCCGAGCCGCGGGCTTCAGGCGTGTGGGCGACCAAGCGGCTTGATGATCAGGGTCGCGACGGATCGGCCCGCGAGCGGGTCTCGAAGCGCGAGGGCGGCGGGTGATTGCACTTCGCCTTCCAGGGCGCCGGGGAGCGCCCGTCGGACCGGCTTGGCTCTGCGGCTGGGCGTGCCGGTCAGAGTCTGCATCGCGGTCAGCCCGCTTCGCAG
>JBILLU010000008.1:0-35130 GCA_044375915.1 Phycisphaerales bacterium | reverse complement strand
GCCGCCCGCCGCCGCCGCTGATCCGGCTTCAACATCCTTCCGCACCCCACAAGCCCCGCCTCACCGCGGGGCTTGTTTCGTTTGCTCACGCCCGCTTGCGCATCAGCGCATACACCACCACCCGCCAGGCGCTGTAGAAGTTGAACGCCGGTCGGTTCGTCCGCGTCGATCCCCCCTCGCTCGTCCCTCGCATGTGTTCCATCACCGCATCCGGCGGCGGGCGGAAGTCCTCGAAACCAACATCCAGCACCGCACGCGTCGCCTCGCCGCGGAAACGCTCGACCGCCTTCGCCGCGTTCTCGCGATCGCTGAGCCCACGCTCGTCGCCGAGGAAGTCAAAGCCGCACTTGTCCGAGTCAATCTGCACACACTCGCCCCGCCGGGTGTACAGATCGATCACAAAGGAGTGCGCATCCACCGCGGCACGCGAGGTCACCACCTTCGGCGGATCGACGCTGGGACCGTCTGCCGCCGCGTCGAATGTGTTGCGGAGCAGCGTATCGCCATCGCTCAGGTTTGGCTCGGCCACCACGACGGACACCTTGATCAGCTTGATCCGCCCGAACACGATCATCGCCACATCGTCCATCACGAGCGATGACACCGTCGCCAGCCGCGGCCGCAGCGGCTCGATCGCGTACATCGGCCGCGGAGCCCCGATCGCCGGCAACAGTCGTTTGGCCTCCGTCCGTGCCGCGAAGCGCTCGATCTCCGCCCGCGTGATCGCCGCGGCGTCGATCCCCAGTTCCCGCAGTCGCTCCAGCGACTCGGCCGCAGCGTCCGCCGCACCAGTCTTGACCACCGCCGGCGGCACGAGCTTCTGAAGCATCGACGCGGTGTAGTCGTCCACCGCCAAGCCGTGCGAAAGCGCGAGCGTCCGCTGCCGCTCGGTGAGGTCGGGCGGATAGTGCAAGACAGTGAGATAGCAGCGATCGAGGCTCATGGCGTCTTCGCGGGAATCGTTGGGGAGTTCTCGCCGCCGTTTTCGGAGGGCGTCCACGTCGAGCCACACTCAGGACAACACCCGCCGGTCAACCCCGAAAGGTCGTAGCCACACCCGCGGCAGTGTCCGGCATACCACGCCCTTCGACGCCGCGCCAGGACGTGCAGCAGCGTCGCGGGCCCGAGTGTGTACAGCCCCACGCCGAAGCACAGGACGATCGCCCAGAACCCGCCGCGATCGCAGTAACAGTCCAGCCGACGCCGGATCATCACCTCCAGCGGAATGAGCGCCACCATCTCAACGACGCTTCCGGCGAAGATCCACGTCGCCAGCCGGGCAAGCCGAGACTCCACAGGTCCGCGCCGCATGTACGCCGCTCCGAGCCGCCAGCACACGAACCACGACAACGCCGCGCATGCCCAGAAGCACCACCAGAACGCATCAACGTGCAGCAAGTTGAGATCGGCGGGGTGTATCACCAGATCGTGCAGCCCAGCCAGTCCGAGCAGAATCGAGCCCGCCAGCGTCGCGCCGCCGACCGCGGCCGTCGCCACGCTGAACCCCAGCGCCGCCGATTGCGAAGACCGGCCCGTCGGCGTCCGCACCGGAAAGAGCAGCACGAACTGCAGCGCCGAGATCACGCCGCAGGAAACAACCGTGAACTGCACATACTGCCGATCGGTCGCGACCTCCGTCCAGTCCTCAAGACTGAAACGGTTCATCGCGAAAAGCGCGACGATGGCGTGCGCCACCATCCACTGCAGGACCCAATAGGGGATGACCAGCAGGTACTTCAGAAGCACCGATGATTCTAGTTTGCCTCTCATCACACTCGATTCGCACCCCTGACGGGCGTCCAGAGGCGATCAACCGGCGGCGTCCTGCGAGCGACGCGGACGGCCGCACTCCGGACAGGTCGCCGCATCCTCAAGCGCGTTCATGTCATAGCCGCAACCGCGGCAGCGCCCGCTCCGCACGTTGTCCGAATCACGAGCCGCTCGCCGCACGGCGGGCATCGCGGAGATCGCAGCGATCAACGGCGGCAGAGTGGTCAGCAAGCCCGGAACATCGCCGGCCCACTTTGCCGCGTTCACATTTCGCGACAGAAGCCACGACAGCATCACGCCCGTCACGATCATGGTGATCGCCAGCGACACCATCCATCGCAACCATCGAAGCAGAAAAACCGGACCATCCACCTGAAGCAGCCGCCGCTTCCACCAATACGTCGCGATGGCAATCCCGAGGAATGCAGGCAGGTAGAGATACCACATGCTGGTCCCCGGCTCGGGTGGTGACTGGCGGACAAGCGTTACGATCGCGCGAGCTGCGTCCGGCATGCTTTGAACCAGCATCATCGACGTCCCCATCATCATCCCATTGCAGACTTCAACCGCGAAAGTTCGCTCGGTGCTGACGCTCTCGAAGCGAGCACCCAGTCTCAGACCGCGGCCGAATGCCACTCCGAGAGCCGCTAGACCGAAGGCAAAAACCAGTTCGAAGTCGATCGGCAGCCGTCTTGCCGATCCGGCCAGGATCCCATTCACCCACATCGCCAGCATCACCACCACCGCCCACGCCACCACCTCTGCGACAAACCTCGCCACCGCTCCAACCGTGATGGACTTCAGAACTCCCACCGCCAAAGCGTATCCAATTCCAATCCAAACCAGTCGCCCCGCACCTCGTACCATCCACTCCATGCCCTCCGGCTCTGCCTATTCCGGCGTCTCCGCCGTGCAACGCTGCATCAACCCCGCCTGCGCCCGCGAGTACGGCGTGGACCGCGTCCTCGTCGCCTGCCCAGGCTGTCAATCGCTCCTCGACGTCGTCTACCACTGGCCCAAGTCCCACGGCCTGTCCTTCGACCGCTTCACGCACCGCTCCCTCACCACTGGCCCGCGCTCCGCCGCGGGCGTCACCACCGGACCCGGCGCGACGCCAGCCGCACTGGACTTCTCCGGCGTGTGGCGCTTCCGCGATCTGCTCCCCTTCTTCCGCGACGAGCGCGAGATCGTGACCATCGGCGAAGGCCGCACCAATCTGCAGCGGGCCGACCAGCTCGCCAAGCACATCGGCTTCGACGTCAACACCTCCGGCCCCGGCACGCTGTATCTGCAATACGAAGGCTTCAACCCCAGCGGCTCGTTCAAGGACAACGGCATGGCCGCGGGGTTCACCCACGCCGCCATGGTCGGCGCGAGCCGCGTCGCCTGCGCCAGCACCGGCAACACCAGCGCCAGCCTCGCCGTCTACGGCGCCATCACCGGCAAGCAGGTCTACGTCTTCATCGGCGACGGCAAGATCGCTTACGGCAAGCTCTCGCAAGCCCTCGACTACGGCGCGATCACGCTGCAGGTCGCCGGCGATTTCGACGCCTGCCTCGCGCGCGTCAAGCACATCGCCGAGAACATGCCGCAGGCGGGTGTGTACCTGATGAACAGCGTCAACCCCTTCCGCCTCGAAGGGCAGAAGACCATCATGTACCGCGTGCTCGAAGGGCTCGACTGGCGCATCCCCGACTGGATCGTCGTCCCCGGCGGCAACCTCGGCAACTGCTCCGCCTTCGGCAAGGCGTTCATCGAACTCTTCGAACTCGGCCTGATCGCGAAAGTCCCGCGGCTCGCTGTCATCCAAGCCAAAGGCGCCCGCACCCTCGACCGCTGCGTGAACGATCTCGGCCTCCGCTGGAGCCTCTCGCGTGAGCGAGAGGTCGCCAACGCGCCGGTCCCCGGCTCCCTCCTCTCCGGCGACTTCAACCGCGACCAAGTCAAAGCCGAATACCTCCGCATGGACGCCGCCAACGAGCGGGCCCACACCATCGCCACCGCCATCGAGATCAACCGCCCCGTCAACCTGCCCAAGGCCCTCCGCGCCCTCCACGCCATGAACGGCGTCGTCCGCAGCGTGGACGACCATTGCATCCTTGAACACAAAGCACTCGTCGGCCGCACCGGCTTCGGCTGCGAACCCGCCAGTGCGGCATCCGTCGCCGGCGCTCGCCAACTGCTCAAGGAAGGCGTCATCAAGCCGCACGAAACCGTCGTCTGCATCCTCACCGGCCACGTCCTCAAAGACCCCGACGCGACGGTGCGGTATCACATGGGAGATGAGCAGGAGCACTCCTTCGGCATTCCGCTGGGGCGAGTCGCGAACCGGCCCATCCGAGTTCCCGATGAACTCGGTGCGATTCTGAAGGCGATGGCGGTGGGCTAAGACTTTGCGCAGACATTCGGGATTCGGCACCCGGCATTCGGCGTCTTGTTCTTCCCGAATGCCCGATGCCCAATGCCAAATGCCTTCTCCCTCCTCGCCCTCGACCTCGACGGCACCGTCTTCGACCGCACCGGCCACGTCCCTGCCGACAACGTCGCCGCCATCCGCCGCGCCCGTGACGCCGGCTTCCGCGTCGTCATCTGCACCGGCCGCGGCTTGGTCGAGTGCATCGATGGCCTTGTCGCCATCGATCAGCGCGACCCGGTCGTCGTCGCCGGTGGCTCCATCATCGCTGACCCGGTGTCTCGCCGCACGATTCACCGCTTCAACATCCACCACGAGCTCGTCGCGCACGCGGTACGGATCGTCAATGCCGCCGGTCACGCGGCGCTTGTTCTGAAGGACCCGCTCGAAGCCGGCTTCGACTATCTCGTCGTGAACCCCGACGGCTGCGAGCTCGACCCGGTCACCAAGTGGTGGTTCGCCAAGATGAAGGTGAACGTGCGTTACGCCGCGAGCCTTGCGCACGACCCGGTGCCGCAGGCCACAGTCCGCGTCGGCGCCTGCGGCCTGGGCCACGTTCTCGACCGCGCCCGCGCCGAACTCGAGTCCACCCTCGGTGACAACGCCGTCATCCACAACTTCCCCGCCGTCGTCGCTCCCGATCACGTCAAGACCCTCGGCAGCGGCCAGACCCTCAACATCCTCGAACTCTTCGACAAAGACGCGACCAAGTGGACCGCGATCCAGCACCTCGCCAAGCAATGGGAGATCGACGCCGCCCGCATCGTCGCCATCGGCGACGAGATCAACGACGTCTCAATGATCCGAGGCGCGGGGCTGGGCATCGCCATGGGCAACGCCATCCCCGCCGTCAAGTCGATCGCGAAGCACACGACGCGGCGCAACGACGAAGCGGGCGTTGCCCACGCGATCGATCAAGTGCTCTCCGGCGCGTGGTCGTAAAGACAGTTCACCACGGAGACACAGAGGCACAGAGAGATGCAATTGGATCAATGCATCCGATCAGGTATGCCTTGAACCCCTTCTATCTCTCTGTGCCTCTGTGTCTCCGTGGTAAACGCCTTTAGATCCGCTCCCACAGCGCCGCCACGATCAGCAGCACCGCGATCACCGCGCTGAACGACGCCTTGATGAAGATCGCGATCCCTCGCGCCGCCGCGGCACCGGCGCCGACCTTGGTCGATTCCGTCCAGGTGCGTTCCTGTCGCGTCTTGTCGAGGAGCACCGCGCCCGCTCCCGCGCCAAGCACCGCGCCCAGGATGGTGCCCACCGGGAAGAGCAGCACCATCGAGCCCAGCACCGCGCCGACGACGGTGCCCAGGATCGCGCCCGCCGCCGAACGCTTGGTTCCGCCTGCCTTCGCCGCACCCGCCGCACCGGCCGCGAACTCCAGGGCCTCGGCGAGGACTCCCATCACCACCGCCGCCCCGATCGTCCACCACGAGAACATCGTGGGTTCAAACCACTGAAACCCCAGCGCCACCAGCAGCGGCAGCCACAGCCCGGGCAGCGTCAAGAGCGTCAGCACAAAGCCGACGCACGCCGCCAACGCCAACGAAATTGCCGCCGCCCAGATCACACTGCATTCTTGGGATCGTCGCGGTCGAGATTCCGCTCCGCTTCGGGGTCCCCTCCCGCGTCCCCATCTTGCCCGACTTGCCACCGCACGCGTGATCCCCGCGAACTTCGCCGATTCCGGCCTGTCTGATCCGTTTCCGTGCGACTGCGCTTATCTGCCCCGAGTCATTCGTCCGATGCCGCGGCGTCGCCACACTTCTCGGAGCCACCCATGTCCACGCCCACGCCGTCCAACTCCACGCCCCCATCCACCGCGAATTCCCAGATCATCCGCGACTCGTTCGCGCTCCTCGCCCCGCACGCCGGCAAGTTGATGGACCGCTTCTACGAGCGACTCTTTGCCCGTGCGCCGCAGGTGCGCTCCATGTTCCCCGCCGACATGACCAAGCAGAAGGCGCACCTCGCCGCCGCCGTCGGGTTGGTCGTCAAGCACGCCGACAACCTCGCAGCACTCGAGAAGCCGCTGCTCGACATGGGCGCTCGCCACGTGAACTACGGGGCCAAGGCCGAGCACTACCCAATTGTCCGTGACGAGATGCTCGGGGCGATCAAGGACGTCGCCGGGCCGGTCTGGACGCCCGCGATCCACGCCGCGTGGAGCGAGGCCCTCAATGCTGTCGCCGCCGTGATGATCCGCGGCGCCGAGCAAGCCGAGCGCAAGGCCGCCTGAGCCGCTACACGCCGACCTGCAAGCTTTCGGCGACCGGAGTGCCGCATTCCGGGCAGCGATCGCTCTTGAGGTCGAGCAGGTTGTACTCACACTTCACGCATCGGGGCTCGGCCAGTTCGATCACGAAGATCAGCCCGCACCCGCCGCAGCGTGAACGCGCCCCGCCCACCCCGGCCGCAGCGTCGGTCTTGGTCGCGCACCGCGGGCACGTGACCTTGACCGCCCTGATCTCCTTCACACTCGCGCTGGTCGTCACCAGTGCCCGTCGATTCGCGGCCAGGAAAATCGTGATCGCCAGCAGCCCGCACACCGAGACGATGCTCCCCGCTGCGATCAGCCGCACCAGCAATTCATCCTCCGAGACGTCGGTCTGAAACCCAACTGTGATGAAGTTCAGATACGACGTCAGTACCGCCGTCAGCAGCACCGTCCCGATCGTCGCGAGCGCGACGTAGCGCTGCACGCCCTCAAGCCGCAGCGTGTTCAGCACGTTCGCCAGGCCGATCGCCAGCGCGACGACAAGCGCCTGGACAAACCACACCGGCGGATCCTTCAACTCGTTCCAGATGCCGTAGAGCCCCATCAGAAGCGCCGCGGCGGCCGCCAGCACACCAATCCATCGCCAAGGCGTCGTCCGAGTCGTCACCGCGTAAAGCGACATCCCCGCCAGCACCATCGTCCAGAACACCAGCCACGACGTGCCCCACAACTTGGCCTGAAAGTCCCACGCGCCAAAGCCCAGCCGATCCGCCCAGATCGCAGGCAAACCAAGCATCAGGCACACCAACGCTGCCAGCAACGCCAGCCGCCCCGACACCCGCGTCGCCTCGCCGCGACAGAGGCCCAGCGCGATCAAGAACACCACTGCACATCCCGCGTAGTGCAACGCCGTCAGCATCACCTCGAGTTCCACCCGCCAGCCGAACACCAGCCCGATCCAGATCGCCGTCAGCACCAGCACAAAGCACGGCACGATCGCCGCCAGCATCGCCAAGCCCAGCGGCCGCGTCTCTTCCCGATCCAGCTTCTTCGACGCCGGCAACGCCAGGGCGATCGCAAACGCGCTGGTGATCAGCGTCGCGGCAATCCGCCCCAAGAACTCCTTGGCCGGCAGGAAGATCGTCGCCACCCCGGCCAGTGCCGCCAATCCGACCAGCGCGAGCATCGCCCGCAGGAGCATCCGTTGAAGTGACATCGTCGCAGTCTACCCGAACGCGTCGCCCGCGACCGAACCGACCGAAGCAATCACTCCGCACGCCGCACCAGCGAGCCCGGGCGTCCCCGCCCCGGCGCGGTGGCCGTCGGAACAAGTCGGTCTGCCTCCACGACGCAGAGCCTTGTTGCAACAGAACGACGTACACGTCTGACGGCGAGCGAAAGAGAGCATGCACCACGGAGATCACAGAGCACACGGAGACAATCACGGGTGAGGAGACATCGCGCTTCTGTTCTCAACGGAATCCCTCCGTGCTCTCCGTGATCTCTGTGGTAAATGCCTTTCCTCTCCGCGCCCTCCGCGGTGAAATGCCTTCCCGCCTTGGTTTCAAAGGTGTGCCAGTGTCGCACCAGCACCGGGGCGAGGACGCCCAGGCTCGCCGATAACGATCACACCGAGCGTTCGTCACGGCGTCGTTGGTGCCAGCATCCGCTTCGCAAAGTCCACCATCGTGCTCGTCGGTGGCTTATCCCTCACAAACAGATACGCGATCACATGCCCGCCCGTGCCTTCCAGGTGCAGCGTCGCCGGCACGCCCTTGCTCACCGCCGCGTCAAAGATCTGCTTCGCGTACCGCGGCTTCACGTTCTCGTCGTCTTCCGTGTGCACCACCAAGAGCGGCGTGTTCCCCAATCGCTTCGCCCAGTCCAGAGGCTCCGGCCCCGTCACGCCGCCGAGCAGCAGCCCCACCAGCGGCACCGCGTCGTTGCTCACCTCCCGCCAGTTCGCAAACGCCCCCGCCGAGATCACGCCCACCACCGGCTTGCCCGCTTCCTGCGCGAGCGCGCCCGCCGCCATCGCGTACACGCCTCCCATGCTGTGCCCATAGATCACGATGCGATCGGGATCGACATCCGGCCTCGACCGCAGGTACTGCAGCGCCGCGTACGCGTCCGCGGCGAGCCCTTCATTGGTGAGCCGCCTCTTCTCCGAGTTGCCGAAGCCGCGGTAGTCAAACGTGAACACTCGGAACCCGGCTTCGCTGAAGAAGTTCGCCATCGGCGACTGGTTGTTGTCGATCACGCCGTGGCAGAAGAGAATCACCGTGCGGTCGTACGCGCTCGGTAGCGTCCGAAGGCTCGCCAGATAGTTGTCCCGCAGCTCCATCAGCTTGGCCAGCACCTCCGGCGGGATCTTGGTCCTTTCCTCCTTCGCGGCATTTCGCTCGGCCTCACTCGCCGACGCGGGCACCCGCGGCATGCCGAACGCGGGCGGCTCGATCGCCGACCGCGCCGCCGCCGGAAGCTTCATCCTGCCCTCGAGCTTCGTCCCATCCCCGCTCTCAAACGTCACCACCTCCACCCCCGGCCCATCCTCCGCCGTCGGCGGCTTGCCCACCGGCAACGCCGACATCGTGATGCACCCCGGCAGCGCCAAGGTCATCATTGCCACGCTCACCATCAACGCCAGTGTGAATCCCCTCATGCCCGAGCGTATCGCGCCACGCCCACAAACTTCCCCACGCCACTTCCCCTCCCAGAGGGAGGGGGCCGGGAGTGGGTTCGCCTTGCGGTGAACGCATTCTCTTCGCTGCAATCCCGCGCCAGCAACCAAGCACGCAACACAAAGCGAGCCGGGGCGTCCTCGCCCCGGCGCTGAAGGCTGCGGAACACGGACGTTGCACAATGGACGCCACCTCCCCGGGGCGAGGACGCCCCGGCCTCGCGTCCGGCCTCTCGTTCGGCCTTGCTGGCCGTTCCCGACGCTTTTCTCTGCCCGCATAAACGGACTCTTCACAGATTTTCCTTCCCTCCAAACTTGCCCCCCGCCATCCTGAATCGCATCTTCATTCTGTCGACGGCACGCTCGGGTGTCGGCGGCGGGGCTTTTCCGGTCCGCCCGGAGGAGAGAGAGACCCGCCGCCATCCCGAGCCCGCGCCGGGGCGACTCCTTGACCGCGAGTTGTGCTGGTCCACGACTCCCGCCCCGCTCCGACGCGCCACCGCGACGCCTGGCTCACGCCTGACCCGTCGCCCTGGCACCCGCGCCGCCGCGGCCAGCGGATGGACCCGTGCAACGGGCGCGACCGATTCCGTGATCACACGCCGCCACCAGCGAGGCGAAAGCCCCGCTGATGGCGTTTTTGGGGGAAGGGGTGAGGTGTTAGGACTTAGGACTGAGGGGGCGGGCTTCGAGTTTCTGCCCCAAACCCTAAGACCTAATCCCTAAGACCTAAGTCCTCAGCCTCCTCCCCTCTTGACACTCTTCCCCACCCCCCCAACCCTCATCCATGTCGGACAAAGCGAATCGCAAGTCGGGCAAGCCCTCTCTCATTCGGCGGCATTCTCCGGTCGCCAAGGCCCCACGCCCCGCGCTCAAGCAACCCACGCCGCCTGCCGTCGGGAAGGCCGGCACGCCCGTGCCGGTCGCGTCTCCACTCGACAAGATCGTCGCCGAGGGCATCACGTTTGACGACGTGCTGCTCCTGCCGCGGCGATCGGGCGTCATGCCCGCCGAGGCCGACACCACCGCCCGGCTCACCCGCCAACTCACGCTGAAGATCCCGCTCATCTCGGCCCCGATGGACACCGTCACCGAGCACGCGCTCGCCATCGCCCTCGCCCAAGAAGGCGGCCTGGGGATCATCCACAAGAACCTCAGCGTCGAGACCCAGGCCCGCGAAGTCGCCAAGGTCAAACGCTCCGCCAATGGCATCATCACCGATCCGCTCACCCTCGGCCCCGCCGACTCGGTCTCCCGCGCCAAAGAGCTCATGCGGGCCCACAACGTCAGCGGCTTCCCCGTCACCGAAGACGGCGCGACCAACCCCCGCGGCAAGGGCAAGGTCCTGGGCATCCTCACCCGCCGCGACCTCAAGTTCGTCGAGGACCCCGCCACCCTGGTCCGCGACGTGATGACCAAGAAGGGCCTCGTCACCGCACCTCCCGGTACCACCCTCGAACAAGCCGACGCGTTCCTCTCCAAGAACAAGGTCGAGAAGCTGCTGCTGGTCGATGCCCAGTTCAACCTCCGCGGCCTGATCACGATGCGCGACATCGATCGCCTCAGCCGCTTTCCCAGCGCTCTCACCGACAAGCAGGGCCGCCTCATGTGCGGCGCCGCCGTAGGCGTCAACCAGTTCGACCGCGTCGAAGCGCTCCTCAATGCCGAGGTCGACGTCATCACCATCGACACCGCCCACGGCCACAGCGAGAACGTGCTCCGCACACTCCGTGAGGTCAAGAAGAAGTACAACGTCCAAGTCATCGTCGGCAACATCGCCACCCGCGAGGCCGCCATCGACTTGATCGAAGCCGGAGCCGACGCGATCAAGGTCGGAATCGGCCCGGGCTCCATCTGCACGACGCGTGTCGTTACGGGTGTCGGCGTGCCGCAGATCACGGCGATCATGAACGCCGTGCAGGGCGCGAGCGAGGCCGACCCAAGCGTCCCCGTCATCGCCGACGGCGGCATCCGGCACTCGGGCGACATCCCCAAGGCTCTCGCCGCGGGAGCCCACTGCGTCATGATGGGCTCGCTGTTCGCGGGCCTCGACGAATCGCCGGGCGAGCTTGTGATCTCCGGCGGGCGCCGCTACAAGACCTACCGCGGCATGGGCAGCGAGGGCGCGATGAACGCCGGCAGCGCGGATCGGTATCGCCAGAGCGAAAAGGTCGGTGCCGACGGCAAGCCCACCATGAAGTTCGTCCCCGAGGGCGTCGAAGGCCTCGTCCCCTACCGCGGCCCGTTGAACGAGTTCGTCTACCAGCTCGTCGGTGGCCTGCGCAGCAGCATGGGCTACGTCGGCTGCAAGACCATCGAGGAGCTGCGAACTCACGCCCGCTTCGTCAAGGTGAGCAACGCCACCGTCGTCGAGAACCACCCGCACGACATCCGCATCACCAAGGAAGCCCCGAACTACTCGGGCGAGAGCCGCTGACCCTCTTGCCCCCGGGACACACGGTGCATGTCGATCACTCGTGAACAGGCTGTCGACTTTGCTCGCCGCTGGTTCAGCGCGTGGAACGCCCACGATCTGCACGCGATCCTCGCGTGCTACGAGCCGACCATTCGTCACTCATCTCCTTTCATCAAGAAGTACAACGACGCGATTGGCAAGGGCGATGAGCCGTTCATCAGCGGTCTCGCTGATCTCGGCGACTACTTCGGCCGGGCGCTGGAGCGGAACAAGACGCTGCGCTTCGAACCCAAGGACCTCGCCGTCGGGCTCGAGTCCGTCATCCTCACCTATCGGCGCCACAGCCACGAGACGCCGCCGGAGGGCGAGTTGTCGATGGAAGTGTTCTTCCTGAAGATCGACACTGATGGGCTTGCACGGATCGAGCGGTCGGTGTCGCACTATGGGTGAGTTTTCGAACCGGCCCACTCATCGCGTCAGCTCGATGCGATTCCGTTCGAACTCCGGCTCATCGCCGGTGCGCACCAGCTTGACGATCCGCAGCGAGCGCTCGTCGATTGTGTAGACGAACCGGAACCGCGCCGGCTTGTCGTTGTCCGTGGATTCCTGCTCGGTCACGATCTTGACGCCGCCGCCGGGCAACGCGGCACGCTCGATCACCCGCTCCTCGCCCAGCATCGTGCCGTCGGCGTTGAGGGCGATGACCTCGTTTGCGTTCGCGTGCGGCTCCTTCGGGTACCCGCGGCGGAAGTCCCATTGCGGCGTCTCAGAGCCTTCCACCCGCGCGACATCCAGCGTGGTCTCGATCGCCGTCGGCTTGTTGGTCTGATAGTCGCGGTAGATCAGCGAGCCCTTCCAGCCCACCCCGGTCAGCCGATCCAGGTCCGCCGGCTCGACCCTCGCTCCTCCAGAGGCCCCCGATGCACACCCGCCGAGCAGCGGCAGCGCCGCCAGAGCCAGCACGAGGCTCACCAGCACGCGATCGAGAGAACTGAGAAGATGCCGCATCGGGTGTGATCCTGTTGAAAGAGTGGAGGCATCGGTCATGGCCGCGGCGAAGAAGTTCGGAAAGCCCAAGTCCTCGGATGCAAAGTCTCGCGCCCCGTCGATCTACTTTCCCGATCGGCCCACGCTGCGCCGGTGGCTCGCGGCCAACCACCCCGATCACCCGCCCATCTGGCTTGTCTACGACAAGAAGCATGTGAAGGGCGAACGCACGCTCAGCTACGACGACATTGTGGAAGAAGCACTCTGCTTCGGCTGGATCGACAGCGTGGCGCGGAGCGTGGACGCCACGCGGTCAAGTGTTTACTTCTCGCCGCGGAAACCCAAGAGCACGTGGTCGGCGGTGAACAAGGAGCGAATGCCGCGGCTGATGGAACAAGGCCTGATGCATCCGGCAGGGCAGGCGAAGATCGATGCGGCGAAGAAGGACGGGAGCTGGACGACGCTGGACGCGATCGAGAAGTTGGTCGTGCCGCCGGACTTGGCGGCGGCGTTCAAGAAGAGCCCGAAGGCCAAGACGAACTTCGAGGGGTTCCCGCCCGGGGCTCGGAAGCAGATTCTGTACTGGGTGACGTCGGCGAAGCGGGAGGAGACACGAGCGGATCGGGTGCAGCGTGCGGTGGCGGCAGTGCTGGAGAACGAGCGGACGCCGTGGGTGAAGAAGTAGCTTCTACAGCTCGTCGGCGAAGCGGTGTTCGCCGCGCATGAAAGTGATGAGGCCGACGGTCATGGCCACGGCGGCGGTGGCGCACGAGACGCTCATGGCGAACCAGTCGATGGGGAAGCTGTCGCCGAGCAGAGCCCAGCGGAAGCCGCCGATGACGCCGACGAGGGGGTTGAGGGCGTACAGAGTCTGGTACTTCTCGGGAACGTTGGTGGTGAGGTAGCCAACGGGCGAGAGGTACATGCTCAGTTGCACGGCGACGGGCACGACGTGCAGCACGTCGCGGTAGCGCACGGCGAACGCCGCGAGATAGAGCCCGATGCCGCCGGCCAGTGCGAGGGCGAGCAGGACGAACAGCGGCAGAGTGACGATGCGCCAGGTGGGCCACACGCCGAAGATGAGCATGAGCGCGAGCATGATGGCCAGCGAGATGCCGAGATCGACGAGCGTGGAGAGCGTGGAGCCGGCGGGCAGTAGTACACGGGGGAAATAGATCTTCCCGACGAGGTTGCCGTTGCCGATGATGCAGGCCGATACCGCGCCGACGATGGCGGCGGCGAACTGCCAGCAGAGCAGCCCGCTGAGGACGACGAGCGGATAGGCGACGCCGCCGCCGTCGAGCTTGGCGAAGAGCGAGAAGACGGCGGTGAGCACCGACATGAACGCGAGCGGGCGGATGACGGCCCAGAGCAGGCCGAGGACGGTCTGCTTATAGCGGATCGAGATGTCGCGCCAGGCGAGGTTGTACGCGAGTTGACGGAACGCCCACGCTTCGCGCCAGTACTGGCCGGGTCGGAGTGTGCGTTCGATCACGAGGCGTTTCATGTGTGGCTCATGTTAGACGGAGTGTTGTGGTCGCTGCTTTTCCGCGTGCCGCGCGGGTGCTTGGTGCCATCAGTCCGCCGGCTCGGCGGCGCGACTGATGCGGGGTGGCCTCGACGCGAAGGTTCCAGACGCATCAGTCGCGCGGCTCCAAGCCGCCGCGGACTGATGGCACCGGACTGCTCAGCGCAAGGCTCCGACGAGGTAACTCTCGAGGCGTTCGACGAGTCGGGGGATGGTGAGGTCGGCGCCGGCTTTGGTTGCGGCGGCTTTGGCGTCGTGCATCCACTGCGGGTCGACGAGTTTGCCCAGGCCGGCGAGCCAGGCTTCGGGGGTGTGGCCGGCGACGACGACGCCGGGCTTGTGCAGGCCGCTGTCGGCGAGGTCGGCGCCGGGGGCGTGCTGGTGGGCGACGACGGGCAGGCCGGCGCGGATCGCCTCGCTGACAAAGCGGCCGGTGCCCAGGCCTTCATCGCCAAAGGCAGCAATGGCGGCATCGGCGGCGGCGAGCAGCGGCCGCATGTCGACGTGCGAGCCGGCGTGGATGACGAGATCGGCAACCCCGGCGGCACGGGCACAGCGGTCGAGGGTGTGGGCGTAGCGGCCGGTGGCGATGATCTTGAGTTGCGGGCGTGCGGCGGGCAGCGGGGGAGCGGTGAGCGAGAAGGCGCGGCTGGGCGTGGCGCTTCGGGTGAGCGTGGCGAAGGCTTGCATCAGTGCCGCGGCGGCGCGGTGCTGCATGTGCGTCGCGCTCAACAGCAGCACGGTGTCGCTCGCGCCGATGCCGAGGCGATTTCGCGTGAGGCGGCGGGCGTCGTCGCGGGCTTCGCCGGTGAGGGGTTCGACGCGTGCCGCGTAGCCGAGGGAGCGGAGGCTGGAGCCGGGTGCGTGCGGGCCGATGGAGAGCGGCTGCACGCGGTGGCGCGGCGCGTCCTGCAGGGCGCGGCGTTCGGCGAGCAGTTCGTGGATCAGCCAGGGATGGTGCGACAGTTCGAGCAACGCCGCCATCGGGTGGTGCATGGTGAAGAGGTCGCGGGCGATGTCGCGGGAGCGGCGGTCGATGGGGAGCCAGACGTCGCCGCAGATGATGGGGGTGAGCGAGAGCGCGACGCTTTCGGGGCGTTTGCGGCGGAGGCGGCGAGCGAAGGTGCGGAAGGCAAACGGTTCGGCGCCAAAGTGCTTGCGCTGTGGGCGGTGGACGATGAGAGAGAGATCGCGGAAGGTTTCAGTGTCGTCGCAGCCGTCGACGCAGACTTCGACTCTGTGGCCACGGGAAACGAGGGCGCGGGCGATGTCAGGGACCCAGGCGGTCTCGGCCCAAGGGATACGGCGGACGAAGCCGGCGAAGAGGAGGACGTCGAGGGAGCGGGGGGAAGGGATGGAGGCGGGGACGGGCACGGGGGAGGGTAGGAAATGGCAAATAGAAAATGGCAAATGGCCAAAGGTCTTCGCGGAGGCGGCGGGTCGTTGGTGATTCGTGAACCCGATCGGCGCGGGACTCGAATCGGAGGACATGAAGAAGGCGATCACTGTTCTGCTTCTTGCGATCCTGATCGGATCTTGCGTGGAATTGGTGAAGGCGGCGCTCGTCGATCCGTTCTGGTTTGGCATGACCATCAAGAACGTGGCGGTTGCTGAGCATGAGACGCTGGTGATCGTGACGGCGAGCGATGTCCCGGGCCGCGTGTCGGAGCATCCGCAGCGGCTTGGAGACTTTTACTGGAGTTACGGAAGCCGGCTGTACGAGGCCTTTGCACCGAGATTGGCGTTCAGTTCGATGCTCGCGGGCTTCAACGCGGCGGCGGCGCTCGTGGTGCTGTGGTTGCATCTGCGGGGCACGGCGCCGAGATCGTGAGTGCGATGCTGGTATGGCGGGGCTTGGGCCGCGGCGCATCTGATTCAACGTGAACCGGCTGCGCGGGCCGAGCCATGCTTGATCCGATGCTCGGCCGGTCGGTTTCGCGTCGGGTGGTCGTGAGCGGGTTGATGTCGGATCGCGGATGTGGGGTGTCGGATGTGGGGGCGGGGATGGGAGCGTCAGTAGCCGCGGGCGGCGGCGTGGGGTTGGGTGAGGCGGGAGGAGACGGAAGGTGTTGGTTTGCGTGCGTGGGTGGCGTGAGTGGTGTCTGGGTGACCCCACGCTTGCGCGTGGGGTTCGTATTGGGGAGCGGTGGGTTTTCGGGGGTGGGTGGCGCGACGGACGGGTCTCGGCCCCTCACCGCCCTCGCGGACTCGGGCACCTCTCCCCGCTTTGCGGGGAGAGGGGGCGCGGGGGGCGGCGCGGACGCGGGGAGCGTGAGCGTTTTGGGGGTGAAGTTCGCGATGCGGTAGAGGAGAATCGCAGCGCGGCGGGTGGATTCCTGTTCGCGGTCCTGTTCGCGCCTCGACTTGGGGGTTTCGCGGCGGAGGTTGTGGGTGACGTCGGAGACCCAGCCGCTGATCATGAGTGAGAGCGCGCCGATGCATTGTTCGAGTTGGGCGGTCGCAGCCGTGCGGGCGCGGCGGGCGTTGGCGAGGTCGGCTTACGCGAAGATTGTCGCCGCGTCGTCGGTGGCGAGGTAGACGGTGAGGGCGGCGAGGGCGATCTTGAGTTCGTTGGCGATGGACTCGAGGGATTCCTGCGGGGATTGCAGGAGCTCGAGCAGCCGCGTGCGCTCGTGGTCGGTGGGAATGAAGTTGTCACGTGTTTCGCCGAGCGGCACGCCGCACCCCCTTGTTCATGCAGAGTGTCGCATGGATGCAGGGGGTGATTCAAGGAGTTGGCGTCGTGGGCGATGAAGATTGGCGGCGCAGCGACGGGGTTGTGCGCACAACGACGGGGTTGTGCGCGGTTGAGCGTGGGGTGTGGGAGTGTTCAGCGCAATGGGAGCGTGCGTCGACCGGCCGGGAGGCCGGTCCCAATGGTGTGATGGGAGGCTTTGGTGCCGTGGCCTGGAAGGCCCCGCCCCCCTGTCATGGGCCGCTGTGATCTAGATCGCGCTGCCGCCGCGTTCGCCGGTGCGGATGCGGACGACTTGTTCGAGCGGAAGGACGAAGATCTTGCCGTCGCCGACTTCGCCGTTGGGGGAGCGGGCAGCGTTGACGATCGCGTCGATGGCGCGGTCGACATAGTCGTCGTTGACGCCGATGGTGATCTGGGTGCGTTGGGCCATGCGGGTGCGGACTTCCTGGCCTCGGAAGTACTCGGTCTCGCCGGTGGCGCGGCCGTGGCCGTCGACGCTGGCGACGGTGAGGCGGTAGTTGTCGCCCTCGTCGAGGGTTTTCTGGAGAGCGTCCTGCACGGCTTGGAGGCGCTCGGGGCGGATGATGGCGATGATGAGTTTCATGGGGAGGTTGGGAAGTGGCAGAGTGGCAAAGAGGCTGAGTGGCACAGTGGCGGAGTGCCAGCGGCGCGGGACCATGACGCGGCAGCGGGCGTAGTGCTGCGAGCGATCTCTGTGTCACTGCGCCACTCTGTCACTGCGCCACTCCTTTAGAGGTGATACCCACGTTCGCCGTGGATGGTGATGTCGAGGCCGTCGCGTTCCTGCTGGTCGGTGACGCGGAGGCCGACGAGGGCTTTGACGATGGTGCCGATGATGAGCGTGCCGACGACGGCCATGGCGATGCCGACGCCGGCGCCGAGGGCTTGCTTGCCGAGCTGGGTGAGGCCTTCGCCGGAAAGCAGGCCCTTGACGGGGATGAAGCAGAAGATGCCGGTGGCGAGTGCGCCCCAGAGGCCGCCGATGCCGTGGACGCCGAAGGCGTCGAGCGAGTCGTCCTTCTTGTGCCAGGCCTTGAGCTGCACGGCGAAGAAGCAGACGACCGAGCCGATCGCGCCGATGATGATGGCCGAGAGCGGCGTCACGTGACCCGCAGCAGGGGTGATCGCGACGAGGCCGGCGACGATGCCCGAGGCGACGCCGAGCGATGTGGGCTTGCCGGTGTGACGCCACTCCAAGAGCATCCAGGCGAGTGCGGCAGCGGCGGCCGCGGTTTGCGTGGTGGTGAAGGCGAGGACGGCGATGCTGCCCGCGACCGGGCTCTGCACCGCGACGGCGGAGCCGGCATTGAAGCCGAACCAGCCGAACCACAAGAGGCCCGCGCCGGTGAGCGTGAGCACGAGGCTGTTGGGCATGATCGCGCCGTCGGGATAGTCGCGGCGGTTGCCGACCATCATGGCGAGGATGAGTGCGGAGAAGCCCGAGGCGATGTGCACGACCGTGCCGCCGGCGAAGTCGAGCACGCCGAGCTTGAAGAGCCAGCCGCCTTCGGCCCAGACCATGTGGGCGAGCGGGCAGTAGACGAAGGTGGCCCAGAGCAGGATGAAGAGGATGTAGGCCCGGAAGGAGAAGCGCTCGGCGACCGCACCGGAGATGAGCGCCGGGGTGATGATCGCGAACTTGCCCTGGAACATCGCGAAGACGAGCTCGGGCACGCCCTTGTCGGCGAAGAGCTTGTCGTAGGAGAGGCCTTGGAAGGCGACGTAGTCCCAGTTCCAACCGATGATCCCGAGGCCGCCGACGGAGTGGCCGAAGGCGAGTGAGTAGCCGATCAGCACCCAGTGCAGCCCGATGACGGCCATCGCCACGAAGGAGTGAAGCATGGTGGTGAGGACGTTCTTGCGTCGCACCATGCCGGCGTAAAAGAGCGCGAGGCCGGGGACCATGAGCAGGACCATGGCGGAGGACATGAGCATCCACGCGGTGCTGCCGGAGTCGATGACTTGTTGGGGAGCGGCGGAGGTGACGACTTGTGCCGGGTCAGTGGCTTGGGCGAGAGCGAGAAGGGGGGAAAGGGCCGCGGCGCTGAGCATGAGTCCTCCGGTGGGAGCGGTGCGAAGGGCGGATCGTGACAGAATCTTCGCGCACGGTCAAGGGGGAGGAGTGGGTGGAGAGCGATGTAAATGGTGGTGGAACCGTTTCAGTCGGCGAAAGGGGCCGAATGCGGACACTCGGAGGGGAGGGGTGCTGACGAGGAGTCACACGTGGCGCGAGGCTTTGTGTGAGGGGGACGGCGTGGGCTGGTCCTATCGTGGGTTGCGGGCCCGGGGTGATCGAACGACGATTTACGAGACAGGATCCGATGCTGATTCTCTTCGATATTGATGCGACGCTTCTGGTCACCGGCGGCGTGGGGATTCACGCGATGGAGGAAGCGGGGGTTTCGCTCTTCGGGCCGGGGTGTACGGCTCAGGGTGTGGCGGTGGCGGGGCGGCTTGATCCCTTGATCATGCGGGACATGCTGGCAAAGGTCGGGAAGACGGCGAGCCGCGAGAATCTGGCGGCGTTTCGTGCGGCGTACGAGGCGCGGATGCGACATCACTTCGCGCAGACGGGCCCGGGCAAGGTGCAGGCGCGGGCGTTGCCTGGGGTACACGAACTGCTCGATGCGGTGGACGGGCTGCACGATGTGACGATGGGGCTGCTGACGGGGAACTTTGCGTCGACGGGGTCGATGAAGCTGCGATCGGTGGAGATCGAGCCGGAGTGGTTCCCGGTGTGCGCGTGGGGAGATGACTCGCCGCACGAGTTTCCGGATGGGGTTCCGAAGCGGGCGGATCTGCCGCCGGTGGCGACGCGGCGATATCGGGAGCGTCACGATCGTGAGCCGTCACGGGTGTTGATCATCGGGGACACGCCGCACGATGTGGAATGCGCCAAGGCGCACGGGCACGCGTGCCTGGGCGTGGGGACGGGCCAGTACACGGCGGACGCGCTGCGGAACGTGGGCGCGGATCACGCGGTGGATGATCTGAGTGACACGCGGGCGGTGGTGGGGTGGATTGAATCGCTGCGGCGGTGAGGATGATGCGGAGTTTGGGCGCGACGGCTTGACGGCTCTGCGAGGGGCCGTTGGGTGTGGCATGGACCGGCGCGTTCGCACTGGTCGGCTCTGAGTAGTCGACCAGTGGCAGCCGGCCAGTGGCACCCGAGCGGGTTGGTTCAAGCCATGCGGATCCACTTGATCAGCGTCGTGAAGTTCGGGGGCTTGCCGTACATCAGGACGCCGATGCGGAAGATCTTGGCGGAGGCCCAGCACATAAAGACGACGGTGACGAGGCCGACGATGATGCTGACGGGGATTTGCCAGAGCGGGATCGCTTCCGAGCCGCAGATGCGGAGGACCATCACGAAGGGGTTGATGAGCGGCACGAAGGAGCAGACCACGGCGAAAGTGGAGTTGGGGTTGTTGAGAATGGGGAACCAGAGCATCATCGGAACGACGAGGATCAGCATGACCGGCGTCATGAGGCTCTGCGCTTCATTGATGTCGTTGACCGCGGCGCCGATGGAGGCCATCAGGCACGCGACGATGACGTAGGCGATTATGAAGTAGACGAAGAGGAGGACGAGGTTCTCCCACGCGATCAGCTCGGCCATCGCGAAGAAGATGAGGGCGGCGACGCCGGCGCTCGAGAAGAGGGCCAGGATCAGCAGGCCGACGGCGCCCTTTCCGATGATCTTGCCGAGCATCAGCTGCAGCGGGCTGACGGCGGAGAGCAGGACTTCCATCACGCGGCTGGACTTTTCCTCGATCGTGCTCATCAGGAGATACTGGCCGGAGCTGAAGACGCTGATCCACAGCAAGAACATGAACGCGCCGGGGACGAGCATCTTGGCGGCGGCGTTGATCTTGGAATCACCGGAGGCGGTGACGGCCTTCTCTTCGACCTCGGGCCGGGCCATGATGGCACGGATGCGGTCGATGTTCTGCCCCGCGTCGGCGAGGCGGGTGTCGACGATGGCTTTGCGGGCCTGATCGCGGATGTCGCTCTGCACTTCGACGTTCAGGCGCGGAGCGGTGAGGAGTTGGAAGGCGCCGAACTTTGGCAGGCCGCTTTCTTCCTTGTCGGAATCGACGGCGTTCTTGGGAATGACAAGGAGGGCGAGGCGCGAGGCGTGGCCGTCTTCGGCCTTCTCGCGACCGGTGGCCTTGAGGATTGCCTGGCGGGCTTCGTCGATGGGCGTCTCGGGCGGGAGGACTTGCAGGATCAGGTTGGTCTCGGAGACGATGTTCGCCGCCTGGGCCGTGGCGGGGTTGGCTTCCATCTGCTTCTTGATCTCGCTGGCCATCTTGTCGTCGACGCCCATCGACTTCATGCCGGCGGCCATCTGGTCCTTCATGGCCTTGTCGCGCTGTTCTTTGCGTTCCTGCTGCTTGACCGGGTCGTAGGCGTCGACAAGCCGGGGCGTGACCTTGCCGCTCTGGTCGATGAGCGCGATGTGGCCGTAGACCGTGGGCGGCTTCTTGTTCATGAGCAAGGGAAGCGCGACCATGGCCAGCGTCATGAGCGCGGGTGGCAGCAGCAGGCCGAGGATGAACGCTTTGGTCGCGACGATGGCGAGGAACTCGCGCACCGCGATGATGAACACTTTACCCACGAGTCACCTCCGCCAGTTCTTCGGTCGTTGTGTTCTTGCCGGCCGCGAGCTCCATGCGGAGTTGCTCGACGGTCTCGCCGCCCCCGGCACCGACGATGGAAATGAAGATGTCCTCAAGGCTGGCCCGCTGCACTTCGAGGCGGCGGACCGGCGCGAGCGCGGCGGCCTGGCGCATCAGTTCGCCGATGTCTGCGCCTTCCCGCAGGCTTATCTGGATGGTGCCGTCCTTCTCGCTGGCTTCGCGGGCCCCGGGCAGCGAGCCCCAGCCGCGGGCCAGGTCTTCGCGTTGCAGCGGCTCGACGATCATGGTCTTGGGGTCGTACTTCCGCCACACTTCCTCGAGCGAGGAGTCGATGACCTTGACGCCCTTGTGGATCATGAAGATGTTGTCGCAGAGCTCTTCGGCCTCGCGCATGGCGTGGGTCGAGAAGATGATCGTCGCGCCGCGGTCGTTCTGTTCCTGGATGAGTTCGCGCATCAGGCGGCGGTTGACGGGGTCGAGGCCGGTGAAGACCTCGTCGAGGATGAGCAAGTCGGGCTCGTGGATCACCGAGGTGATGAACTGCACCTTCTGCTGCATGCCCTTGGAGAGTTCTTCGCACTTCTTGCGGTAGGTTTCCTGCAGTCCGACGCGGACGAGCCATTCCTTCACGCGTTTGTCGGCGGCGGCCGCGTCGATGCCCTTGAGGCGGGCGATGTAGTTGAGGAAGACGCCAACCTTCATCTTCTTGTAGACGCCGCGTTCTTCGGGCAGGTACCCGATGCGGTCCTTGCTCTCGACCGCGCTGGCTTTGCCCAGCACGCGCAGGTCGCCCTGATCGGGGAAGATGATCGACATGATCATGCGGATGGTGGTGCTCTTGCCGGCGCCGTTGGGGCCGATGAAGCCGTAGAGCGAGCCTTCGGGGACGTTGAGGTCGAGGTTTTCAACCGCGACCTTGGTCCCGAAGGTCTTCCGCACGCCGCGGATTTCGATTGCGTTGGTCAAGGTGTCCCTCCGAGTGGTTCCGCGCTAGCGGGCTTTTCGTGGTGATCGTTTGGTCGTCGCCCGCTTCTTGGCAGTGGGCGGCTTGGTTTTTCGGGGCGTTTCGGCTTCGTCGAAGCGGCGGCGGGCGACGACGGGCCAGAGCGCGATGACGAAAGACATGGTGCGGCCGTCGACTGGCGTGCCGTCGTTGCTTTTGCCGGCGTCGATCTCCTGTTCGACCTGGGCCAGCAGGGCGTTGAGCCGGTTGAGGCGTCTGGCGTCGATCTTGACTGTGTGGATGCGGCACCAGAGGTCCCGGTCGGGGCCGGAACGCGTGAGGCCGCCGGTACGCAGAGCGGCGGCGACGCCGCGTTCGGCGGTGCGGAAGAGCGAGCCGGTGATGCGGATGAGATGGCCGGCGGTTTTGGCGTCGCTGCGCTCGATGGGGAGGCGGACGTCCTTGGCGGCGATGGAGTAGATGGCCTGAAGGCGCGTGGCCACGCGCTCCTCGCCGACCTTGCGGATGATGCCGGCGCGTTCGAGAATGCGGATGTGGTGGTAGAGCCCGTCGGCGGGGCGGTCGAGGGCTTCGGCGATGCGGGGGACTGGCGACGGCCCGAGCATGCGGAGGCGATCGACGATCTGGAGGCGGACGGTGGATGCGATCGCCCGCCACTGCGATGGGCTCGAGAGGACGAGTTCGTTGGGCAGGTTCTCGGGCATGTGCGAACGGATGGATTGATGTTCCGGCGGAGCGATGCGGCGGGTCGAGGTTGTTGGTGAAATTGTACGCCTGTTTTTCACTAATGTTCGGGACGCGGTTGCAGATGTCGCGCGAATACTGATGCGCGGGGATGCCTGCAGCCAGCTTGGAACTGGCGTGGACGGTGGGTGTACGGATGCCCGGTGCGTCGAGGTCTGCGCGACCTCCCACCTGCCGCTGCGGCGGCGAAATGGATCTCACCCTGCAAGCGAGCAGAGCAGGCGTACGGGTCGTTGCGTCAGCGCTGTGCGGCGATGGCGACCGCGGCTTCGAGGGGCATGGGGCCGATCTGCTGGCCGCTGGCGAGGTCCTTGACGCTCGCGGCGTCGCGGCCTTCGACGATGATGGCGCGGCGTGCGAGGCTGTCGCTGGCGTCCTTGAGCAGCTTGCCGATGTTGCGGGTGGTCTTGCTGCTGTAGCGGGCGTGCAGGCCCAGGGCGCGGAGGCGTGCGGTCAGCGGCTTCACCAATGCTTCGGCCTCGGGCGCGGGGCCGGGGACGACGAAGACATCGGGCGTTGCGCCGACGCGGCGGAGGACGTCCTGATCGCTGGGCATCAGTTTGCGATCCTGCAGTACGAGCGCCAGGACGACGTCGCCCATGCCGAAGCCGACGGCGGGGGTCGCCGGGCCGCCGAACATCTCGACGAGGTTGTCATAGCGTCCGCCACCGGCGATGGCGCGATCGTTGCCGCCGGCCTCGTGGACCTCGAAGACCATGCCGGTGTAATACGCCAAGCCTCGGACAATGCTGAGGTCGAAGTCGACCCAGTCGATGATGCCGGCAGCGACGAGTTCCTTGGCGAGGGGCAGGACGGCGTCGGAGAAGTAGGTGAGATCGATGACGTCCTGCACCGACGAATCGATCGTCGGCGGCGCCAGCGGATCGATCGCGGTGCTGGTCGGATCGACGTTCGCCGGCACGGTGACGCGGATGACGCCTTTCTGGAAGACGTCGGCCTGCTGCGGCGAGAAGCCGAAGTCCGCGATCTTGTGGGCGAACTCCTCCGGTGGCATCTTGCCCTTGGCGTCGAGCAGCTTCAGGAGTTCGGCGTGCGTCGCGGCGGGGATGCCTCGGCTCTCGAGCCACGCGGCGAGGGCGGCACGGTGATTGACCTTCACCCGCACGTCGTTCTTGGTCAGGCCCATCGACGCGAGCAGCGAGACGCAGGTCGCGATGATCTCGGCGTCGGCGGCGGGGGAGGCATCGCCTAGGACGTCGCAGTTCCACTGCAGGAACTCACGGAGGCGGCCGCGTTGTGGTTTTTCGGCGCGGAAGAACGGCCCGGCGGTGAACCAGCGGGTGGGCTTGGGCAGGCTGCCGGCCTTGGCGGCAAAGAGGCGGGCGAGGGTGGGCGTGAACTCGGGACGCAGCGCGTAGTCCTTCTCGCCGCCGTCGCGGCGGAAGGAGAAGAGCTCGGAGACGATGCCTTCGCCGCTCTTGACGGTGTAGAGGTCCAGGTGTTCGAAGATCGGGCCGTCGACTTCCTCGAAGGCGTGGCGGATGGAGGCCGAGCGCCAGGCTTCGGTGATAAAGCGGCGCTTGGCGGCGTCGAGCGGGTAGAAGTCGCGGGTGCCCTTGGGGGCCTGGAAAGAAGTCATCGCACGAGGGTAGGTTTGCGCCCCCGCTCGCCGGGTGCCACAACCGACTTCCACGACCGGGTGCCACCAGTCCGCGGCTGCTCCGAGCCGCGCGACTGGTGTCGTCTGGAACAATCGCTCCGGTCTGCGTCCGTCGCGCCGTGCTGAGCCACGGCGGACGGATGGCACCAATCTCGTCACTCACCCGGGTCGTTCGGCGCCGGCCCGATTGGGGTGTCGTTCACGCCGCGGGCCAGTGAGGTGAAGGCGGCGAAGCCGAACGGCTGCGACGGCTTGTCGGGTTCGCCGGTGGACTGTTCGAGCGCGTCCATGATGCCTTCGGAGAGAGCGTGCAGGCCGCGGATCTCGTGGAGAGGGAGCGTGTACACATCCCCCGCCGGCGTGACGATCTGGAAGACCGTGCCCTGCAGCATCATCGAGAGGCGGCGTTCCTCGGCGGTGTTGCCCACGCCGAAGGAGATGAGCGGGCGGATGGCGGCGATGGGGATGCGCTCGCCGCGGAAGTTCACGATGGCGATGCGGCCGTCGAGGACGCGGATCTTCCCCTGGGCGTCGGCCTGCGCGGTCTCGAGACTCAGCGCGGTGAGCATCTCGCGGATGACGTTGTGCCAGAGCATCTCGCGGTAGAGCTTGGTCTGGCGCGGGTCGGTGGAGAGGGGCACGCCGACGGCGGCCTGAGGCTCGGTGATTTCCGGCGGAGTGACGGATTCGTCGTGCTTGGGGTGCCGACGCTTGCGGACGGGAGGAGTTTTCTTCTTCGGGCGGCGGCGTGGACGCATAGCCACAGCGTACCCGACGCGGGGAGGTTGTGAGCGGTGGGGGTTCGTCACGAACCTGTTGCTCGCCTTGAACGTGCCCGGAGCGGGAGCGACGGGTTCCTTGTCTGGTGCGCGGAGCAACCAACTAGATGACACTCGGGGGTCGTCTGGCCACATGATGATCGAGACGTCACTTGGCGTCACGGAACTCGGTGGCTTGTTTCTCGAGCTTGGCCGCCCGTTTGTGGAGGCCCTCGATTGTGCCGCGCCAGCGGCTCGCGAACATCGAGCCCTTGGTCACGAGGCCGGATTGCCCGGGCGAAGGGAGGTGCTGGATCTCCGGGGTGGCCTGCAGGAGTGTCTTGGCCTGCTCCAGCTCGAACTTGGCGGTGCTGATGATCGCGAGTGCGGACGTGCCCGCGAAGTTCTTGACCGCGGGGCCGGAGACGACGCCGTCGCGATCGACCACAAGTGCCTTCTCGGCTTGGTCGAGCAGGGCCGTCGTTTGCTCGACATGGACGGTCACCTGGTCGCGCAGGCGGCTGAGCGTTGTGCCGATCTCACGCGGTTCGCGGATGTCGAGGTTTTTCAGGCCGAGACGTTCAGCCGCGGCTTGCAGAGCTTCCGTGGCGTTGCGGACCCGACCGGACAGCAGGCCGAGGGATACGGCGTCGTTGAGCGGGATGCGGAGGCGGCCGGACCTTTCCAGGTTCACACGCAGCACGCGAGCGGCTGCTTGGCGCGTTAATGCGTCGGGTTCCTCATCGATCGTCGCAATCTCGCCGCTCTTCGCTTCGATCAGCCAACACGATTTCCGCGGATCGAGCACCGCGGCACGCAACGCCGGATGCTTCGACAGCACGGACCAGCCGTCGGACTTTGCCCAGGCCTTGGCGTCGTCCCTGATCTGCTTGGCGTTGTCGGCGTACTCGATCGCGTCGTCGTCCCTTTCGAGCGTCAGGCCTTCGGTCGCCCAGCAGCCGGCGTTGGCCGGGGCGCCGGCGATCGCGACGCCCAGAGCGCCGTCGGCGATGTACACGGCGACCGGCGGCTCGGAAGACGCGACGAACTCGGCGAGGCTTCGGGCGATGTCGTATCGCCAGGCGCGGCCGCGGATCTCGATCGCGATGACTTGCGCGCCGTCGGCCTTGGCTTTGGCGACGCCGCGGCGGATGTCCTCGATCTGCGATGCGTGGTCGAGTTCGCCATGCAGTTCAAGCACCAGTCCCATCGGCCGAATCGGCGGCACGTCGGCGAAGGCACCAGCAGCCATCACCACGCACGCGACGCTCCAAATCCAGACGATGCTCCTCAGCCACCCGCTCGCCATGATCCACTCCCGAATGCCCGCATGGGGCCTCGGCAGTCTACCAGCGCGAGGTAAGACTCCGCACGGGGCGATGACGCTCCTGCTCGCTCCGCCAAACACGAATCGCGTCTTGGCTCAACGCAGCAGGTTCTTGCCGAACTCGCCGGGTTCGAAGAAGTGGGCCGCGTCCATATCGACGTGCAGCGTGATCGACTGGCCGGCCTTCACGCCGTCGAAGGCGTGCAGGCGAGCCACGATGTGCGCGTGCTTGGGCGTCAAGCAGGCAACGTCCATCTGATCGCCGAGGGGCTCGACGACCTTGACCTGCATGGTGATCGAAGACGCCGTGGTGCCCGACTCCGGCCGGTGCGTCAGCATCTGCGGCCGCAAGCCCAGCACGATCGGCTTACCGACGAAATTCTCGACACGCGAGGCCTTCGACGCGGGCACGGGCAGGCGGTAAGGCTTGCCGCTCGGATCGCTGGAGCCTTCGACGAACTCGAGGCCCGCGGCACCGCGTTCGAGCGTTCCCTCGAAGAAGTTCATCGGGGGCGTGCCGACGAACGCGGCGACGAAACGGTTGACCGGATTGCGATACACCTCGAGCGGCGTGTCGCACTGCTGGATCAAGCCGTTGCTCATCACCACGATGCGATCGCCCAGCGTCATCGCTTCTTCTTGATCGTGGGTGACGTAGATGGTGGTGGTCTTGAGCCGCTGATGCAAAGACTTCAGCTCGCCGCGGGTGGTGACGCGGAGCTTGGCGTCGAGGTTGGAGAGCGGCTCGTCGAATAGGAAGGCCTTGGGCTCGCGGACGATGGCGCGTCCGACGGCGACGCGCTGGCGCTGGCCGCCGGAGAGCTGCTTGGGTTTGCGGTCCAGAAGTTCGGCGAGGCCGAGGATGCGTGCGGCGTCGCTGACGCGCCGGTCGATTTCGTCGCGGGGCACGCCGCGGAGCTTGAGGGCGAACGCCATGTTCTTGTACACGCTCATGTGCGGATAGAGCGCGTAGGACTGGAAGACCATCGCGATGTCGCGGTCCTTGGGGTGGACGTCGTTGACGACGCGGCCGCCGATCGAGATCGAGCCGCTGGTGACGTCCTCGAGCCCGGCGATCATGCGGAGCGTGGTGGACTTGCCGCAGCCCGAGGGGCCGACGAAGACGACGAACTCGCCGTCCTTGATGTCGAGGTTGAAGTCCTTGACGGCCTGGAAGCCGTTGGGATAAGTCTTCTTGACGGATTGCAGGGTGACTTGAGCCATGTCAGGTACAGAGTAGCGACAGCGGGGCGGTTGCGGAAGGATCGATTCGCAGCGATGAAACGCTCCGCATGGGTATGAAACAACGCGAGCCCGACGGCCGGGCTCGCTGGTTTGTGCCTGTTTGTCTCGTCCGGCGCTCAGCTGCTGCCAGCACGCATGCGATCCACGCCCTCGGGGAAGGGGTAGCTGGGGAAGACGCCGACATTGGCGAACTTCCACATCAGGGGCGAGGTGTAGACATCGCCGCGGAAGCCGGCGTGGAACATGGTCTTGAGGACGGCCTCGAAGCTGGGTTCGTTCTTGGCGTCCGTGCTGCTGCCGCCGGTGACGAGGCGGTTGGCGCGGGCGTTGAGGAACGAGACGCTGCAGACGGGTCCGCGGTCGCGGCGATCGGCGAGCATCTTGGAGACGGTGACGAAGCCGCGGTGGACGTCGTCGATCGTGAAGTGGTCGCGACCGCGGGGGCGCAGGAGCGCGAGGATGAGCACGCTGTCGAGGTCGAACTTGAGGACGTAGGGCTCGCGGTCGTGGGCGGCGTGGACGCTGACGCTTTCCTGGAAGAGCTTGGCGTAGCTGGTGACGCTGCGGGCGGACCACTGGCTGGTGGTGACGAGTTCGCAAAGCTGGGCGATGATGCCGTGCGAGTTATCGGAGTCGTTCACGCCGCAGACGACGGTGCGGTAGCGTCCGTCGAGAATGTCGCGGAGCATGTCCTGCCCCCAGAGGATGCGGAGGCGTTGGCCGGGCTGGAGCTTCCCGCCGGAGCCGGGCAGGAGCGAAACCCGGTCGGGAAAGTGCTCGGCGGAGAGCAGCGACTCGGCGTCGCCTTCGTAAAGACGTACTTGGCTGGCATGGGGCATGTCGGTTCTCCTCAAGTTCCGCGGGAAACGTCGCAGTGACCGAGAATAGCGGGCCTGAAAATCGGGCGACAAGGTCCTCTATTGGGATATGCGCAAGCTGTCTGGGTTGTTCGAGATACCGCACGGGTAAATCGGCAATCCTCAGCGCCGCCCATCGTCCAAGCCGGGGTTTCCGCCGATCCAAGGCGGCCGCGAAATCGGCCTAGGGGACCGGAGGACTTCACTATGCGAATCACCGTTGGCAAACGTTTGTTCATGCTCAGCTCGGCCGCGATCTGTGCGGCGGTGGCGATCGGGTTCAGCGGCATCAAGGGGATCCGAGAATCCCATAGCGCGTTGGAAGAGGTCGTGACCTACGCCAAGGGGCAGGCGAACTTCTTGCAGTCGGACATGATGCACGACGCGATCCGTGCCGACGTGCTGCGGGCGCTTCTGGCGACGGACGAAGGTGAGTACAACGAGGCCAAGAAAGAACTGGACGAGCACGTGCAGTCGTTCCGGGATTCGATGGCGGCGAATGCCGAGCTTCCGCTGACGCCCGAGGTGCTCAAGGGATTGGAGGAAGTGACCGAGCCTTTGAACGCGTACATTGCCAGCGCGGAGCAGATCTTCGCGACGGCGAAACAGGATCGCGGTGCGGCCCGAGCGATGTACCCGCAGTTTCAGGAGGCCTTCAGCGCCCTGGAAGAGCGCAACGGCGAGGTCAGCGAACTTTTCGAGAAGACCGCAGCGGAACACCGGGACGCGGCGAGCGCGAAAGTTGCGTCGGCCGAGTTCGTGGACATTATCGTTGCGGGGATCGGGCTGAGCGCGATCGGAGTCTTTGCTGTCTTTGTGAGCCGCAGCATCACACGGCCGCTCGCGCAGGTCGTGCAGATCATGGACAAGATGGCCTCCGGCGACCTTCGCGAACGCCTGAGCGAGGATCGCACGGACGAGCTGGGCGACCTGGCCCGCTCGGCCAACGCGATGGCCAAGTCGATGAGCGGCGTGATCGGCCAGGTGCAGACGAGCTCGGAGGAGGTCGCGGCGGCGGCGACGCAGATCTCGGCGAGCGCCGATGAGATCTCGAGCACGATGTCGCAGCAGACGAGTCAGGTGGACTCGATCGCGCAGGCGATGACCGAGATGAACAACGCGTCGCGTGAGGTCGCGACCCAGGCGACCAACGCCGCGAGCTCTGCCAAGACCAGCGGCGACGCGGCCCACCAGGGTGGCGGCGTGGTCCGCCAGACCGTCGAGGCGATGCAGGAGATCAATCGCACGGTGTCGGAAGCGGTCGCCGCGGTCTCGGCCCTGGGCAAGCGGGGCGAGCAGATCGGCGAGATCGTCAGTGTGATCAACGACATCGCGGAGCAGACGAACCTGCTGGCGCTGAACGCGGCGATCGAAGCGGCGCGTGCTGGCGAGCACGGGCGTGGCTTTGCGGTGGTGGCCGATGAGGTGCGCAAGCTGGCGGACCGGACGACGAAGGCGACGGCGGAGATCGGCGAATCGATCTCGCTGATCCGCACCGACACGACGACCGCGGTCGAGAGCATCGAGCAGGGCAAGGGCAAGGTCGCCGAGGGCGTGGAGAAGGCCACCGAGGCGGGCGTCGCGATCGATGCGATTGTGCGCGGCTCGGGCGAGGTGTCATCGCTGGTGGCACGGATCGCTGCCGCCGGCGAGGAGCAGGCCGCGACCGCGGAGCAGGTGACGCACAGCGTCGCGACGGTGTCGAGCGGCATTCGCGAGACCACGAGCGCGGTGCAGCAGGCCGCCCAGGCCGCGGGGCAGCTCTCGCAGAAGGCCGAGCACCTCAAGGGGCTGGTGACCAAGTTCCAGGTGTGAGCGACCACGGGGCATTCCAGGGGCAGCGTGCACCGGTATCGGTGCACGCTTTTTTTGCTGTGTGCTTGAGCGTGGCGGCGCAACCGTGGGGCCGGTTGTGGCGATGATGGGACGAGCCGGTTCCTCGGCAGTCACGCGACCGATGGCTCGGGCGAAGAATCCAGCGTGACGCGTCGCGATGACAACACGCCGGGACTCTTTGGTCCTGCGGATGAGCCGCCGGAGAAGCCATCGTCCAATCCGACGGGACGGGTTGGTGGGGGGCGGGGAGGCGGGCGTGGCAAAGCGCCGTTGGAAGCCGCCGCACACGGGCGGGAGCTGGTGGAGTTGGGGCAAGCGTTGCCGTCGGGTCTGCGGCTGGGGACTTCGTCGTGGTCGTTTCCGGGATGGACGGGACTGGTGTGGGGCCGGGACCAGAGTCCGGCAGATCTGTCCAAGCGAGGTTTGGCGGCGTATGCGGCGCATCCGCTCTTTCGCACTGTGGGGCTGGATCGGACGTACTACCAGCCGATGTCGGCTGGGCAGTTGGCGGACCTGCGGGCGCAGGTGCCGCCGGGGTTTCGGTTTCTGGTGAAGGCACACCAGGCCTGCATGCGGCCGATCGTGACGGAGCACGCGACGTTCAGTGTCGGGCAGGCGCAGATCGGCGATGCGAATCCGTTGTTTCTGGATCCGGTGTACGCGACGGATCACGTGGTCGGGCCGTGCGTGCAGGGGCTGGGCGTGGGGCCGGACGGCGCGCTCGGGCCGATCCTGTTTCAGTTCTCGCCGATGTCGGTGAAGAAACTGGGCGGGTCGCACGCGCTGCTGGACAAACTGGCGGCGTTCCTGGAGCGGTTACCCAAGTCGGGGACCGGAACGGATGGGCGGCCGTTGTACGCGGTGGAGGTCCGGAACGACGAACTTCTGACTCTGCACTACGCGGAGGTGTTGCGGGCGCATGGCGTGGCGCACGGTTTCGCGGTGCATCCCGCGCTGCCGCCGCCGGATCAGCAAGTGATCCGACTCGCCGGCTCGACGGAGCGGGAGAAACTGATCGCGTTCATTCAGAGCCAGCCGGCGCTGGTGGCGCGGTGGCTGCTGATCGAGGGGCAGGAGTACGAAGCAGCAAAGCATCGCTACGAGCCGTTTGACCGGGTCGTGGATGCGGATGATCGCAGTCGCGATGTGCTGGCGGCGCTGGTGAAGCGGGCGCTGGGACTGGGCCCCGATCACGGAGCCGCGGCGAGCGGGCGCGAGGCGTACATCATCGTGAACAACAAGGCGGAGGGGAGCGCACCCCGTTCGATCGAGCGGTTGGCGGCGCGATTGATCGTGGACAAGCGGGAAGGTTGAAGGGCTGAGGTTGGAGTTTGAGGCACGGCGATGCCTCAGACCTCATCTCTTCCCAGACCCATCAGCCCTTCGCTTTGTAGTAATCCAGATTCACCTGCACGAACTTGTTCCACTCGCTGGGCAGGTCTTCCTGGGGGAAGATCGCCTTGACCGGGCACTCGTCGACGCACAGGCCGCAGTCGATGCAGGTGTCCGGGTCGATGTAGAGCTGATCGGTCTTGCCGAAATCAGCCTCGGCCTTGGTGGGGTGGATGCAGTCAACCGGGCAGACCTCGACGCACGAGGTGTCCTTGGTTCCGACGCACGGTTCAGCGATGACATGAGGCATACGCCCGATGGTAGCGCTCGGGAGAATGGGCGTGGCCGGAACGTGACGGGTAACAGGCTGGGGGGTGACCCGGGGAGGGGGCGGCACGCGCGGGGCGGCGATATGAACCATTAATCGGTCACGGCCTCATGACTCAAATGCGGGCGACAGGACTTGAACCTGCAGGGCCTTGCGGCCACGGGAACCTAAATCCCGCGCGTTTGCCAATTCCGCCACGCCCGCGTGGGGGTGCATTCTAACCGGACGCGGCGGGCGGCCGAAGCGAAGAACGGTACTTCTCACGCGGGGTGCAAGGGAAGGCCGAGGAAAGGCAACAAGGCTTCGGGCCGTCGCGCCCATTCCGCGAGTACACCATGTCCACCCGTGATTCCTTTAGCGTTTCGGTTGCCCCGATCTTCCTCCGCGTGGTGCTGGGGGCCACGTTCATCTGGGCGGGCCTAGGCAAGTTCATGGCCGAGATGCCGGTCAAGGGTGAACAGGCGGCGGCGTTGGCGAACATGGGCGTTTCAAGCGTGCAGGCCAAGGCCACGAGCGAAGCGCCGGAGCCCGCCAAGCCGGTCAAGGACCCCGCTGCACCCAAGGAGGCCCCCAAAAAGACGAAGGCTGAGGGGGTGACGACGGAGGGCACGGTGCGGCTGGCATCGTTTGCGGTGGTGCCGGTACAGAACTCGGCCCGAACGTTTACCGCGGCGGATTTCCCGAATGAGATTCAGGTGGCGCGGATGTACGGCATTGCCTTGGCGGTGCAGGGTGCGGGCAAGGTGCCGGCGGATTCCAAGGCAGCGTTCCCGCTGTTTCCGCCGCAGGTGACGGAGGGGCACTGGCCCCTGTATCAGGCGTGGGCGGTGGCGCTGACGGAACTGATCGGCGGCTTCCTGGTCCTGACCGGGCTGTTGACGCGGGTGGCGTCGTTCTGCATCGCGGGCGTGATGCTGGGTGCGATCTGGCTGACGGAGGTGGGGCCGGCCATGCAATCGGGCAATGCCCTGTTCTTCATTCTGCCGGCCAATCGCGAGACGTTTGGTGGCGACTGGAACACGCTGATCATCCAGTGCTCGATGCTGGCGATGGCGCTGAATCTGGTGTTTGCTGGTGCCGGCGGCTTGTCGATGGACCGGGCGATCGCGGGACGGCCTGTGGTCTCCAAGCCCAAGCCGGCTTCGCAGGGATGATCAAGGCTTGAAGGGTGGCGTGGGCCTCCTGCGCGGAGACGAGCCGCGCGAAAGCGCCGTTGCAGCGTGGGTCAGCCCAGAGCGTCTGACCCACGGCACCCGTGCATGTCAGCGCCTCAGCGATACCGTACCACGCCCGCATCCTCCAGCCACGAGTAACCGATCGAACGCAGCAGGTACAGCGCCCCACCGAGGCGTTGACGGTGGCGTGACCACGTGCCCGGGAAGTAGCGTTGGCGCAGGCGCTCGAACTCCGGGCGGCCGACCTTTTCGACCTGTGCGAGGCTCTTCTGTTCGTCGTGCGTGCGGAAGGCGCCGAGGTAGCGGGGCAGACGCGCGAAGCGGGCACCGTGCTCGTGGAAGCGGAGGACGAGTTCCCAATCCATCGCGAACTGGAACGACGCGTCGACGCGTGAACCGCAGCGCTCCCACAGGCTCCGTCGCCAGAACAGCGTCTCCTGCGGGATGTAATCGCGCCATAGGAACGCGCTGGTGGAATGCCGCGGCAGGACCCAGCGTCCGACCTCGCGGCCGTCGTGGTCGATGACCAGACGCTGGCCGTAGACGACGTCGATTTCCGGGTGTGCGTCGAAGAACGCGACCACGCTGGCGATCGCGCCGGGCAGCATCAGATCATCGGAGTTCACCCACGCCATGATCTCGCCCGAGGTGAGCGCAAACGCCTTGTTGATTGCATCGGCCTGCCCCTTGTCGGGCTCGGAACGCCACGCGGTCAGGCGAGATTCGACAGAGCGCAGATACTCGGCAGAGCCGTCCTTCGAGCCGCCGTCCATCACGACGTATTCGAGGTTGGGATACCCCTGCCCCAGCACGCTCTCGACCGTGCCTTCGAGGAAGCGGCGTTGGTTGAACGAGGGGGTGACGATCGAGACGCGTGGCGGCGTGCCCGCCGGGGGCGTCGCCACGAGCGTGGGCGGCCGCAGCGTCACCGGCGGATGCTGCGTGAACACGCCCAGGCGCAGGCCCATGGGCTTGGCGATGTTCTTGAGCGCGCGTTTGGCGCGGGAGGTGAAGTTGAGTCCGCTCGAAACATCGAGCTCGGAACCGGGCATGGGCGAAGCGTACGAGGAGCGAACGCCAAAGCGGGCCCGCTCTCGCGAAGCCTCGGATGGCCTGAAACCTTTGCGGTCCAACGTCCTTGCGACCCGCTGGCACACGCGTTACGCGATCCGAGGCTTCCTCGCGGACTCGTCAGCCTCGGCGTCTGGATCGCGTTCTTGATCGCACGCCGGTCCCCCTTTCCAGACGCAATAGGATTGCCCCATGGCACTCCAGACCCTGATGTCCCGCCTCCGAGGCCAGTCCCCCGCCGACGCCCGCCTTGCCGAGCGCCGCCGCCTCGCCGAGTCCTACCTCAACCCGATCTGGGCCAAGATGGAGTCGTGGCTCTCCACCTCCCGCGAGACCACCAACTTCACCTACGACCTGACCGAACTGAACCTCACCCATCTTGCGGGCTTTGTCAGCGGCGTCACCGGCGCGACGCTCGCGCAGGCCGAGGCCATGATCGCCGAACTCGCCGCCGACAAGGAACTCGCCGAGCACGTGCGGGTGCAAACC
>JBILLU010000120.1:0-10017 GCA_044375915.1 Phycisphaerales bacterium | reverse complement strand
ACGCCGTCTTTCAGGTCTGCAGTGACCTTGTCCTCGAGCACACCCTCTGGCAGCGAGATGCTGCGGGTGACGCTCTCGATGCGGCGTTCACGCCGGTGATACTTCGGCCCGTCGGCGCTCTCCTCCTCTTTCTCGATCTTCGTTTCGCCCTTGAGTGTCAGCACGCCGCTCTCGATCTCCAGCGTGATCTCCTCCTTCTTGAAACCGGGAAGATCCGCCGTCACGACGAACTCCTTCTCGGTTTCGGCGACATCCAGCGGCAGGAGATTCTCCGGCGGCGATACCACGCCCAGCGGTGCGGAGAAGAACGGGTCCGCGAAGAGGTCGTTGAACAGCCTGCCCATCGTGGGGAAGCCGTTGGTCATCGTGGATTCAACAGGACGGCGACGCAGCATGATGTTCATGGCATTCTCCTTTCCATAGAAGAAGACGCGGCGGGCGGAGGGAGCCGGAAACCGGGTCGCCGAGCCTCTCGCCATACTCCGTCCGCCGCTATCCAACCGGCGAAGGCTCGGCAACAAGGAAGGTGCAACGCGTGTGCCAGAGGCGATCGTGCGCCGTCGGACCCTCGCGGAACGCGTCGGCGTCGACGATCGCAATAGGTGGTGCGAACGCCTTGCGAATCGGGCCGTGCTTATCCGAGACCTTGCCAGAGTGGCAGGCAGGGGGCTGTCAATGTGTCGGTGTCGATGCGAGTTCTCGAATAGGGATTCCGCAGCCGTTTCGCAACGCGTCTCTAGAATGTTCGCATGTCCACCCACCCCGCCCAGCCCATCGACCTCCGCTCCGACACCGTCACCAAGCCCACGCCCGAGATGCGGCGGGTGATGGCCAGCGCCGAGGTCGGCGACGAGGTCCTGGGCGATGATCCGACGGTGCAGAAGCTCGAGGCCAAGTTCGCCGAGAAGCTCGGCAAGCCCGCCGCGTGCTTCGTCCCCACCGGCACGATGGCCAACCAGACGGCGATCCGCGCCCACACCGAGCCGGGCGACGAGGTCATCTGCTCTGAAGGTGGGCACATCATTCACTACGAGACCGGCGCCCCCGCCGCGCTCGCGGGTGTGATGATCCGGACCATCCGCGGCGAGCGCGGGACCTTCGACGTCGATGACGTGACGCCGCTCGTCCGCCCCGACGCGTACCACTTCCCGCACAGCAAGCTCCTGATGCTCGAGAACACCCACAACCGCGGCGGCGGCACGGTCTGGCCGCTCGACCAGATCCAGCGTGTGTGCGCGGAGGGTCGGCGGCACAATCTCAAGATCCACCTCGACGGCGCGCGGCTCTGGAACGCCCACGTCGCCACCGGCGTCCGCATGAGCGAGTACGCCAAGCCCTTCGACACGATCTCGTGCTGCTTCTCCAAGGGCCTGGGCGCGCCCGTCGGCAGCGCCGTCGCCGGCGACGAGGTGGCTATCGCCCGCGTGCGTCGCTTCAAGAAGATGTTCGGCGGCATGGTCCGCCAGGTCGGCATTCTCGCCGCCGCGGCCATCTACGCCATGGACCACCACATCGAGCGCATGGCCGAGGACCACGCCAACGCCCGCCGCCTCGCCGAGCACATCGGCAACATCAAGGGGCTTTCCGTGGCGCTCGGACCGGTCGAGACCAACATCGTGTACTTCGATCTTGGCAATGGCGTGAACATGAACGCCGCCCAGTTGTCCGAGCGACTCAAGGCTCGCAATGTGCACATGATGGCGACCGGAGTCCGGCGTATTCGCTGTGTCACGCATCTGGACGTGAACGCGGCCATGATCGACGAAGCCGCCCGCGCGATTGATGAAGTCGCCACCGGTCGCGTCGCGGTTGGGGTCTGAGGCGACGCTCGCTGGTAGAGTGCACGCATGTTCCAGCCGCGGCCGTCCAAGCAGACAAAGCACCAGTGGGACCGGCCTCTGGCCGGTCAACGAATGATCGCTCGCGCCACGCGTCTGCCAACACTGTTCGTCATGGTTCTGCTGGTGTTGGCTGCACCGCAAGCGACCGCCGCACCGTACGTTCACACGTCTCGGTTCTCTGAGGCTCCGATCGAACTGCGTCCAGATCCCGCCGCGGCGCCGTTCCCGCTGGGCTCCACCGTCGAGCACCTCGGAGACATCGTCGCATCTCCTGAGATCCATCCGTTCATCGAGGCCCTTCTGTCCTGGAACGTCGACGTTCCGCCCGGCGCTGGTGTGCGCTTCGAGGTTCGCGTTGCACTGCGCGATCGCAACGCCGACGGCTCGCTCGCGTTGAATTACACCTGGTCCGAATGGCTCTTCCTCGGCGACTGGGGCGACCTTCCGCCGCGGCTGCCGATCCGCACCGAATTCGAATTCGCGTTTCTTGGCGGAGACACGCCCCGCGCGCGTGGCGCGGTCGAGATCGATGCGATCGTGAGCGACGCGCCCCTCGACGCGATCCAGTGGCGAGCCGTCGCCGTTCGCGGCCTGCCGATCGCGCCGGCGCACGATCCCGGCGCGCTCACCCGCCCGATCATCATCCACCGCGTCGCGCTGTGCACTACGGCGTCGCTCGACAAGACGCCGCTGCATGTGCCGGTCGCGTCCCGCACGCCCCCGGGCCGCATCTCCTCCGCTGAATCGCTCGCACGCGCGATCCACGGCTACGACATCGACGTCCCCTTCCGCAGCCAGCGCACGCCCGACCCGCTCCTCAGCGGCCGCCTCTGCTCGCCGACCAGTGTGTCGATGGTGCTCGCCTCCCACGGCGTGTCGCGCCCGGTCTTCGATGTCTCCAGCCGCGCGTACGACATCCGTCACGACATCTTCGGCAACTGGCCCCGCAACATCCAGGCCGCGTATGCGCTGGGCGTGCCCGGATACCTCACGCGTTTCTCGCAGTGGAGCGACGTGTACAACAGCCTCGACGCCGGTACGCCGCTGATCGTCAGCATTCAGGCGAAGAAGGGCGAGCTGCGCGGTGCGCCGTACAGCGAGACCGGCGGCCATCTCATCGTGGTCCGCGGCTACGACGCCGCGGGAGACCTGCTCGTCAACGACCCGGCCAGCGGCGAGGAAGCCAAGGGCCGCCTCGTCTACAAGCGCGAGGACTTGCAAAAGGTCTGGTTTGAGCGCACGCTCGGGACGACGTACGTGCTCACGAAGTGACGGCACCCAGCGCCCGCAAGGGGGCGGGTCCAAGGGGGGCGGGGCCTTCCAGGCCCCGCGCACTCAACCCTCCACAACCCCAGTGGGACCGGCCTCCGGCCGGTCTTTCCTGTTCCGTCTCGGAACGCCATCGGCTCGCGTCGGCATGGACGCCAAGCAGACCGGCCGGAGGCCGATCCCACTGATCACGAAAGGGCCTTCCTGCGGGGCCTGGAAGGCCCCGCCCCCGCGCGTACGGATCGCATCCTGTTTGGTATGCTCATTCAATGCTCGCCCGCGTCCAATCTTCGCTCCTTCAGGGCATCGACGCCCTGCCCTGCGAGATCGAGATCGATCACGACAACACCAAGATGGACGAGAAGTTCATCACCATCGTCGGCCTCCCCGACGCCGCGGTGAAGGAGTCCATCGAGCGCGTCAAGAGCGCCCTCATCAACAGCGGCTACTTCTTCCCGCTCGGCCGCGTGCTCGTCAACCTCGCGCCCGCCGACGTCCGCAAGGAAGGCCCGGTCTACGACCTGCCGATCGCGGTGGGGGCGCTGATGGTCCAGGGCATCGCCGCGGCTCCCAAAGGTCCGAAGAAGGCAGGCCCCGCGGGCGTTGTCGTCACCGAAGCGCCAGGCATCGATCCGCGGCGGTTCCTCTTTGCCGGCGAGCTCGCGCTCGATGGCCGCTTGCGTCCGATCAAGGGCGCCATCGCCCTCGCGGCGCTCGCGAAACAGCGCGGCTATCAGGGCGTGGTGATCCCGCACGACAACGCCGCCGAAGCCGCGGTGGTGCAGGGCCTTGACGTCCTTGGCGTGCGCACACTCGCCGAGGTCGTCGGCCTGCTCACCGGTCACCTCGAGCCCGCGCCGTTCCCGGCGCCCGATGTCGGGCAGTTGCTCCAGGCCGCCGCGGCTCCGATCGACTTCGTCGAGATCAAGGGTCAGGAGAGCGTGAAGCGGGCCATCGTCGTCGCCGCCGCGGGCGGGCACAACATCGTCATGCTCGGCCCCGCGGGCACGGGCAAGACGATGATGGCCAAAGCCCTGCCCGGCGTGCTGCCGCCGCTCACGCCCGAAGAAGCGATCCAGATCACCCGCATCTACTCCGCCGCGGGCCAGCTCGAGCCGGGTCAGGGCCTCGTCTCGCGTCGCCCCGTGCGTACGCCGCACCACACCGCCAGCGCCGCGGCCATCGTCGGCGGCGGGATGATCCCGCGCCCCGGCGAGATCTCCCTCGCCCACCACGGCGTGCTCTTCCTCGACGAACTCCCCGAGTTCCCCCGCGACGTGCTCGAAACGCTCCGCCAGCCGCTCGAGGACCACGTCGTCACCATCGCCCGCTCGCACAGCGCGGTGCGATTCCCGGCGAACTTCATGCTCGTTGCGGCGATGAACCCGACGCCCAAGGGCGATGTCGCTCCCGGTGAAGTCGGCAAGCGTGAGATGGAGCGTTACCTCGCCAAGCTCAGCGGCCCGCTCTTGGACCGCATCGACATCCACATCGAAGCCCCCGCCGTCCCGTTCAAGGAGCTGTCGCGTCGCGACAAGCAAGCACCGGGTACGAGTTCTGCCCAGATGCGAGAACAAGTTGCGCACGCCCGTGCACTGCAGATCAAGCGTCAGGGCGCGACCACGCCCAACGCCCGCCTGAGCGGGAAGCAGCTCGACGCCCTTTGCCCTGTCGACGAATCGGCGACGGCGATGCTGGGTCAGGCCATGGGCAGTCTCGGTCTGTCTGCTCGGGCCTACGACAAAATCCGACGCGTCAGCCGCACCATCGCGGACCTGGCCGGTGCCGAAGTCGTCGCTTCGGAGCACGTCAGCGAAGCCGTGCAGTACCGGCTGCTGGACCGGAAGGTCTGAAAAGAGCTGGAGTGCTGAGGTTTGGAGGGGATCACACCGTCCCGCAACCCGCAGCCCTGCAATCGTCCCGCTCCACAGAAACCCGGACCGCCGCCTTCCCATCAAGACAGATGAAGGAGCGTCCCATGGGCCCTCTGTCCATCATCCTCGGCATTTTCTTCCCTCGCCTCGTGCTCGCGTGCCTGTGGCTCTTTACCACGGTCCCGGACCGGGCGTTTGAGGGCGTGCTTTTCCCGTTGCTGGGATTCTTCTTCCTGCCGTACACCACGCTCGCATATGCGTTCGCGATGGTGACCAACGGCAGCGTCAGCGGCTTCTACCTGGCCATCGTCATCGTCGCCGCGGTCTTTGACCTGCGCTCGCACCGCGAGCCGGCCAAGAAAATCCGTGACCGCGGCAGCCGCACCTACGCCGCTGCGTAGCGCGACCGCCGAGCACCCCCGCCCAGTTCTTGCGGTTCCGCGCTCACCAGATCCAGCGGAGTTGACCCAGGTCCGGCACCGGCACGCGGCCCCATTGCTTGCTCATCGCCGGGAAGAAGACGCAGAACGCCTTGCCCACGATGAGATCGCGGGCGACGATGCCATCGGCCGGATCGATCAGCGTCTGCACCCACGGGTCGCTCTCGCCCCACAGCCGCCCGTCGAGGCTTGCGGGGCTGTTGTCGCCCAAGAAGAAGAACTCGTTGGCTTGCTGCACCTGCAGCGAGTTTGGGTGCGTGCCCCGCGCTGGGCCGCCGGCCTTGGGCGGCAGCATGTGCGACACCGGTTGATAGAACAGATCCCGCGCCAGCGACACGCGATGCAGTTCGCAGGCACCGGGAAGATCGATGCTCACTTCGGGCGAGGTGTACATGCTCGCCACCGACAGCGGCGGCGGCAGCACCATCAGCGAGAGCACCGCGCTCAACGGTTTGCCCGTGGCGAACGCCGCCCGCTGTGCCGGCGTCCAGTCGTATGCCCCTTCGCACACCAGGCTCTCATTGACGAGCAGTTGCAGGCCCTGATCGGCGTGGCGGAACTCGATGTTCGTGATGGCGTCGCTCTTCAGCGGGATCTTGTTTGTCGCGGCCGCGAGCGTGATCCATGATTCGTCGCCCGCCGCACGCATCGCGATCGTCGCGCTGCCGTCGGGTTCGATGCGGGCGCGGAACTCGTGCCCGTTGACGCGGATCGTCCCGCCGACGGCGCCCGCGGTCGTGCCCGTCGGGCGATAGCCGAACGAGACCTTCAGATCACTGCACGGATAGACCGGGCGCGACATGCGACCCGCGTAGTTGAGCTGCGGCGTGTCGTTGTAATGGTTCAGGTCCGTGATCGGCCGGTTCTTGGTGTCCCACGCGAGGCTCGTCGCGCCCACGCCGGTGTAGGTGTAGACCGGCGTCTCCTGGTCCTTCCAGCCGCCCGTGCTCACGATCCACGGCGAGGTGAACCACTTCCGCCCGTCGCGCGTCGGGTTCAGCGGCGTGTACGTGCTGTCAAACAGCAACTGCCACACCGCGTTCTGCACCCGCATCGGCTTGCGGGCGATCTTCCATTCCTTGCTCTCCCAGCACTGCTCGGGCGTCTCGTTGCGGTCGCTCTTGAACGGCCGCGTGAACACGTCGCCGTCCACGATCGCCAGTTCCTCGTTCTCCAGGCCCACCAGCCGCTTGATGTAGTACTCCTGCGGGCTTGTTGGCGTGCGGAAAACGACGATGTCCCAACGCTGGGGTGAACCGAATGGATAGAGATACTTCAACACGAAGATGCGGTCGCCGCTGCTGGCGGTCGCGTTGAAGGAAGGCAGCAGGCGATTGGTGTTGGGCTCGCGAGCCTCGGTCACCGGCTGCACCGGTGTGGCGACCTGCATGCCCGAGTCAAAGAACTTGCTCGGGCTCATCGGCCACGAGTAGCCCGTCTCTTTGTCGTACATGCGCACGTGCGCACCAAGGAGCGTGGGCGCCATGGAGCCGGTCGGGATCTGGAACGGCTCGAGCACCACGCCGCGGAAGATGAGCGCGATCGTGAACGCGATCAGGAGCGACATCACCGTGTCCTTGACGGACGATGCCTCTGCGGGCTTGCCGCCGTGAGTGGCGGAGTGGTTGTCAGCGTGGGACGACATTGCGGTGGCGGCGTCGGACATGGGTCATCCATTATCGACCGCCGCGGGGCGGATCGCTGAGCGACTACGCCCCGGAATCGTGCGCCGTTCGCAATCGCGGTCGATTACGGACTGTTCGTGGGTCCACTGGAGGGGCCACTCGACGATGGTCCACCCGGCCTCGGTCCGCGGCCACCACCCGGTCCCGGAGGCCCGCGCCGCCGCCGACGCCGACCACCCGGACCACGGCCTCCCGGCCCGCCCGGTCCACGATCCGGTCCGCCGCCAGGGCCACCCGGGCCCCTCGGCGGCCGATCGTCCATCGTCCCGTCGTCGGTCGGGATGTCGTCGAGGTTGATGTCGTGCGACTCGCTCGTCGGCGGAGGATTGGCAGGTCCAGTCCGCGGCGGCCCGCCCGGCCCGCGGCTGTCTCGGCGCTGATCACGACGGCCATCGCGCTGTCCATCGCGGGGCCCATCCGGTCGACGCTCGGGTCGAGGGCCGCGCCCGTCTGGTCCGCGCGTATCTGGTGCGCGCGTGTCGGGGCCGCGACCTTCCGGCTTTCCGCCCTGCGGCTTGTCGCCCGAAGGCGCACCAGCCGGCGATCCGCTCGGCGGGCGAGGCGGCTGCGACGGCCGTGGCCCACGCTGCGGGAACTCCGGCGGTGCCGGCCGCGGCGGAGCCACAGCGTTCGTCGGATCCGTCAGGTCTTCCACCGCAACCGCCACTTGCTTGGGTCGTCCCATCTCGTCGTTGATGTCGAGTTCGACCAGCACCAACTGCGTCAGGATCTGCGAGTCGATGACGATGCCGTCGCCCTCGGGCGTGCCGACGCGCTTCTTCTTGTTCGGCAGCTTCTTCCGCAATTCGTCGTAGGTCTGATCCTCGTAGCGCAGGCAGCACATCAGCCGCCCGCAGCGACCCGAGATCTTCAGCGGATCGAGCGTGGCCTTCTGGATCTTCGCCGACTTCATCGAGATCGGCTTGAGCACCTTGAGGAAGTTCTTGCAGCAGCAGTACTGGCCGCACTTCTCGTAGTCGGCGGTCAGCCGCGCCTCATCGCGGGCGCCCACCGGGTGCAGGTCCACACGCGTGTGCAATTCCTTCGACAGCACCGGCCCCAGTTCGCGGAACTCGACGCGTTCTTCCGCGAGGAAGTGCACGATCATCCGCTCGCCGCCGAGCAGCGGCTCGACCTCGACGATCTTGATGTGACCGAAGCCGTGCGACTCTGCGGCTCCCCGCGCTCGCAACCGCAGCTCGTGCTTGGACTGCTCGAGCGCCGCCTGCTTGTCGAGGTCTTCCTTTGTTGCGACCCGCAGCACCTTGCCTTCGCTGAAGAACGGATAGTCGCGCCCGCCGGAGTTCTCGATGTACTCGAGCATCTCCTTGCGGCTCACGCTCTTCGAGCAACCCGAGTTGCTGCAGGTGCTCGTCAGCATCTCGCCCAGTTCAACGCCGCGCTGCGTGCGCACGACCAGCTTGCTACCGCAGCCGGGCTTGACGTTGCCGTCGTAAGGGAACTCACCGACGAGCTTCATCGCACCGAAGCGCACGACGATGGACTTGGGCGCAGCGAGCCGCGCATAGGCCTCTCGGTCGGCTTGCTCCTTGAGGTGCGCGTCGGCTTCGAATTGGGGCAACGGAACAATCGGCATTGTGCAAGTCTACTGCTGGCCGAAGCGCGCGCGGCCCTCCACAAACACCGATTGCAGCCGAATCCGCTGAACCGGAGTCAAGAGCCCCTGGCTGTCGGTCCGGTACACCGTGAGCTCCTCCGCTCGGGCATCCTGCACCAAGACGTTGGCCTCGCCGGAAGTGTTCGTCGAGAGGATCGAGTACCCGTTGCCAGCCGCCACCATCTGGGCAGTCTGGGCATTGGCGATCGAGCTCAGGGGCATCCCCGAGAGATTCGGGGCGCCCGAAAAGAGCGATGTGGCTTGCACCAACGCGGACGCGGCGAGGATGCCGGCCGTCAGACACAAGGCCGCCTCAAGCGTCACGCGACGGTTCAACCGGCTGGGGCCCAAAACCGCGGGGCTGGGGGATTGGGTTTGCATCATCGCTCCCCATTCTGGTTGCGATCGCCACCGAGGTTTCGATAGCCGCTGACGATGTACGCCCGCCGCCCCTGATCCCACTTCAACGTGATCAACTCTTGGTTCGACACGTCCAGTATCTGTACTAGGCTTGCGTTCGATCCCGGTACGGTACTTCCGATCGTCAGGTATTCACCACGACCGCGCCCAAGGGCTGGGGTGTTTGCCTCAGGCTGTGCGTGCACCGGGTTGGCGAACCACAGTGCCGCCACGCCGCCAGCGAGGGCAAGGTTGAGGGCAATCAAGTTCTGTAAGCGTCGCTTCGGCATGGTTTTAGCAACTCCAAAGGCCGCGCACGAGAGCCGTCGGGCGGATCTCTCGGGCGCACCGGGGTTGCCACGCAACTGCCCGGGTCGGACGCGCTTAGTCCATGTGGCCGCGCTTGGCGGGGATCAGACAGGCACCGATCACGATGGCGAGCAGGCCGAGTCCGAAGATGATCATCATGACCATGTGGCCGCCGCCGAGGTCTTCCGGCTTGGTGGGGACGGGCGGCCGCGGTTTCTCGGCGTCGGCGGTGGCGACCTGGGCGATCACCGGCAAAGCGGCGAGCACCAACGGCGCGACGAAGGCAAGCGGGCGGAGCATGCGGTCGGTGCGGGTGGACATGTCGGTACTGTACCGCGCCGGCCGCACTTCGGTTCTGAGGATGTCTCGCCTTGGTGCCGACTGGTAGCGGCAACCCGAGGCGTCGATCGGACGTAGAGGAAAGAACCGGCTGGCGCGTGAATGGCGTCGCTTGTTCGGCGCGGACGGGCGCGGAGTTGTGTACCATCGTCTCCCCGGAACGGACTCGGCGCACCGAAGCGTGCGGCGTGTCTGCTTTCGGGTTCTTGACGGTGGGTTGGCGGGTGGCTTCAAGCGCCGCTC
>JBILLU010000119.1:0-10188 GCA_044375915.1 Phycisphaerales bacterium | reverse complement strand
CGGGACGAGCGGCTTCGTCCCGACGCACCGGGGCGGCGGGTTCTAGCACCAGCGGCGAGGTCGGTTTGGCCTCGATCGCCTGGGCCGCGTTCTCGACCGCTTTCGCGTTCTCGGCGGCCTTCTCGGCTTCGAAGTGCCCATGCGGGTCGATGCAGAAGAAACCGCCCTCGATGCGGGCGCCTTCTTCGACGACGAGAATCTTGGCCTTGCAGTCGCCGCGCCAGCGGGCGGTCTCACCAATGACGACGTGGCCCTTGGTCTCGACGTTGGCCTTCAGTTCGCCGAGCACTTCGACGGCCTCGCCGGCCTTGACGCCCGGCGCCCAGACGCGGCCCTTCTTCTTGATGAACAGGATGCCGGTGGTCTCGACGCGGGCGCCCATCTTCTCGGTGTCGACGACCACGTCCTGCACCGTTTGGCGCTTGTAGCAGCGCGGGCAGGTGGCGGTTTCGGCCTGTGCCGAGACGTGCATCGTTTCGGCGCAGTGGATGCAGCGAACGGCGCGCGGGGCGTGTCCTTTGGCTGCTTGATCGCTGGGATAGCCGGCCATGCGCAACGACACCTCTCGCACGTTCACCGCTCCGCGGCGTCGGCGCGATTGATCAGCGGCACAGGCCTCCGCCCGTGCTCAAGTGGGTCGTGCGCGACCGGTCGCTCCCGACCGTCTCGCGTGCGGCCGTCCGTGGCCCCGGGGATCGAATCCCCTTCAAGCCCGACGGCGTCTGCGTTACTCCGAACGCGTGCCGGCGAGCCACGACGCTCCGTTGTTCGCATTCTGCGTGCCAACAGGGGTCGTGTGCGTGGTGGTCGTCTTGCGGCCGGTCTTGATCTCGAGGTCGTGGCCCATTTCGTCAGCAAGCTTGACGGCCTCGGGGCCGACCTTGCAGTGACCAACGAAGGACGCGCCTTCCACGACGCTCAGGCTGCCGGCGGTGATGTCGCCCTTGACCTTGGCCTTGGCGGTGAGCTGCAGACGGTCGCGGGCAATCACGTCGCCCTCGAGCGGGCCGTCGATAATCACGTTGCCAGCTTCGACCGTGGCGCGGCACGTGGCGGTTTCGCCGATGACGACCTCGCCCTTGGCGATGATCTTGCCCTCGAAGGTGCCGAGGATCTTGGCGGAAGCGTCGAAGGACAGCTCGCCCTTGATCTTCGCGTCGCGGCCGATGATCGTGATCTGGTTTTCGTTGTCTGCCATGGGGAGAGCTCCGCCTACCCGAAAGCCTGTTGGGCCGCCGGAGGAGCGACGTTCGCCGCCGCCGGTCGGCCCGGTGTATTGGGCGCCTTGCGCGCCGCATCGTGTTATCGGCCAGTCTTGCGTCAAGACCCCAAATTTGCGCGACGCCGGACCGCACCCAATGCGCAAGTTATGCCAGGACAGGGTTTATAGCAGACGCGGAGACCGTTTCCGGGGCCAACAACTCGCGCATCCGCTGCTGGCGATACGCGAAGATCTTCTCCAAGTCGGGCCGGACCATCAACCGGTGCACCAGGCCGCCCAAACCGGGAACCCACCTGGGAATGTCGATCGGCAAGTAGCGGACCCTGTCGCCGATCCGGGTGCCGATGAAGCGGCCCTCCTGGTGGACGGGCTCAAACGTGTGGGTGTGCTCCCAGAGCCAGTACGGTCCCTTGATCTGCATGTCGATGAACATCCGCGGCGGTTCGTACGCTGCAATGACCGTCCGCCAGCGGATAGGAACTCCCCGGAGGCGGATCTTGTAGTCGATAATCGCCCCCGGACGCATCGGGATGGGCCGCGGGGTCAGGATCTGGAAGTTCAGCCACGGCGGGGTGATGGCTTCGAGGTTTCCGGGGTCGGCGAAGAATGGAAAGACCTCGTCCAACGTCCGCGGCAGGGTGATCTGGGTCTCGAGAATGTACGGGTTACGGACTGGTCGGGGGCCAGCGACGACCGGGGTGGAAGTGGACGGATGGGAAGGGGGCATCTCCCGAGGGTTCGGCGGATGCGGCTGTGGAGATTCGAATGTGTACTCCCGCGGCGGCGCTTCGCGCGGGTTGGATCGGAGCGGCACGATGTGGACTCCTTTGGCGTTGATTCTGGCGTGCGTCACGGCAACGGAGCCGGCCGCTGTTCAGGCTCCAGCCCCCGCGGTTGCCGCGGCTCCGGCTCCGGTCGCGATGCGACCTCGCTACGCCGAGGGCGACGAGATCAAGGTCAAGTGGACGCTTGAGAGCGAGGACGTTCGCGAGGGCGAGAAGATCTCCGAAGAGCAGAAGCGCAGCCTGAGCTACGCCGAGGTTCACGTCACGTTCCGGGTGGACAAGCTCTTCCCTGAGAATGTGCTCCGTGGCACGATGACGTTCACCCGCGTGGTGATCGAGGCGTCGGTGCCGAACGGGCGGGAGCGTTATGACAGCGCTGATCCCAAGACAAGTGGATCGTGGTTCGAATCGCCGGCGCAGATCCTTCTGAAGCGTCCCATGGAGTTCATGGTGTCGGGTGATGTGATGGGCTACACCCGCAAGGAGCATCCGCGCTTGCGTGATTGGCACCACGACGGAACGAGTTTCCTCGATAACACCGTCGGCGACGATGCCTGGCCGGCGCGGTTCGGGCTGTTCTTCTGCTGGTTTGCCGAGCAGGAGACCGTCGGCAACACTTGGAAGGTCACCATGCCGATGCGCGTGAACGCCGGCTTCTCGATCCCGACCAAGCAGGAGTTCACGCTGGTGTCCAACGACGGGGTGAAGATGCAGCTGAAGGTGAGCGGCGTGGGCACCGAGTCGCCCGAGGCGGCCGCGAAAGGGCTGAAGTTCATCGGCAGCACGTACGACGCGATGTACTCGGCGAACACCGCATCGGCCCGCATCCGTGAGGGCGAGTCGACGCATGTGTATACCTGCGAGTACATGTGGCGGGGCACGCCGGCAAAGGTGACGACGACGATGCGTGAGACGATTGAACGCGTGGATTGAGAACGCGCGTCAGGACGCTTTTCGACGGAACGCGCCGCGTTGCGGATGCGGCGGTGCGGACGCCCGATCGAGTCGGTAGACCCCGAGCATGAGACGCGACGCGACACCGATGCCGACAAGGCACGTGACGCCGATGTGTCCGAGCCAGTGGGACTCAAGCGTCGAGGCGATTCCGGCCCCGGACACGACACCGGGGCCGCGCTCGCGGGGCGAAACCGTGCCTCGGCTCCATCCCAATCGCGCGGCGATGGCGGCAAGCTCGATGTCAAAGCCGTGCGATCGGATGCCGCTGCATTCGGCGAGAAACCTGGCATCGGGGCCTTGCATTGCGATCGCCTGCGGCAGAATTGCGGTGACGGGGTTCGCGCCCAGCACTCGCGCGATGACGCGACGGACCAGTCCGAGGGGCCAGGGGGTTGGCGATGTGGTCTCGGCGAGCACAAATTGCCGGCTCTGCAGCTCGTCGCGAAGGCGCGTGAGCAGCGACCAGTCGCCCTCGAACGAGGGCATCAGGACAATCACATGCTCGCTCTCTGATTCAAGCCCGGCGATGCGTGTGGCGTGCCCCAGCCCGGCGTGCGGCGCGGAGGGGATGATCGCAAGGCGCGACGCCGTGCCGGGATCGACGAAGTTGATGGCGGCGACGCGGCGGTTGAACGAGGCGATCGTGTCGTCGGTCGAGCCGTCATCGATGAACAGAAAATCCCACGACGGCACCGCCCGCGCAAACGCGACGACCTCGTCGAGAATGCGTTCGATCTCGGGCCGGGCGTTGTAGAGCGGGATGGCGATGGTGGCCCGGCTGGCATTGAACCAAGCCGGCGTCAGCTGCTCTTGGCCATCGTTCGAAGACGTGTCCGCGGGCGGATCGGCAATGAAGTCGATCAGGTCGTCGCTGGCTCGATCGATGGCGGTCGTGTCAATGGCGCGGCTCATCCGAACGAGTTCATCGGCACGCGGGCAGGAGGGGCGTCATTTCGAGGCCCCGGTTTCGATGCCGGAAACCGCTTTCGCGAGGCGCTCGCTGACGCCTTCTTGAATGAGACGGGAGATGGCAGGGTCGCCCCAGAATCCGACGCGGATGGAGAGGCCGGTCACGGTGGGACTGCTGCGCCTAGTGCGGATCGAGATCACGCTGCCGTCGGTCTGGGTGAAGTTGACCGTTGCGGCGGCGTCGCGGATCTCCTCGAAGCTCTTGGGGTATTGCAACTCGTCCATGACGGATCGGATCGCCTCAAGAACTCGTTCCATCGGAGCATTGAACGCGGCCTGCAGCGTGCCTTGGGCGTAGATGCTGGTGCCGGTCTGAGCGACGCCCAGACCGGCGTTCGCCGCCAGATCGATCGGGGTGAGGCAGCCGCCGAGCGACGCGCCAAGTCCGGCGTAGACGGCTGCGTGCAGCAACAGTCGCCGCGAGACGACTCGCACCGGACGAACGCGGCTGGTGGCATGGCGCGCCATGGCAAGAGAATACCCAGGAACGAGCCGGGCGTATCGCGGCTTTGGCGTGGGGGGTGACACTATCGTTTTGCATGACATCCCGCACCCACCATCGCCCGGCGATCGTGATCTCCATGGGCGACCCTGGCGGCATCGGGGCCGAGGTGATCGTCAAGGCCCTTGCCGACGCGTCGCTGCGAAAGAAGGCGCACTTCCGAATCCTCGGCACGCAGGCCGCGATCGACGCCGCGGCACATCGCGCTGGCATCGAACCGTTCTGGTGGCGTGCCCAGGCCCACACCCACGCCTCGGAAACGGCGCACTCGCACGACGTGGTGCTGCTCGACTACGAACCCGGCGGGATCGAGCACGCCGCGGTCGCGACGCGTTCGGGAGGCGAGCTTTCGTTCCGCTTCGTCGAAGACGCGATCGCACAGGCCCTGACCCCGCGTGAGCATCCCCTGCACGCAGACGCCATCGTCACGGCGCCGATCAACAAGGCCGCGTGGGCCAAGGCCGGCCACAAGCGGTTCCACGGCCACACGGAATTGCTGGCGGAGCGCTGCAAGAGCGAGCGATTCGGCATGATGTTTCACGCGAACGCTGGCGAGAATGCGCATGCGCTCAACGTGATTCTCGCATCGGCGCATGTGCCGCTGATGGACGTAAGAAACGTCCTCACCATCGGCAAGGTCGTCGAGACGATCGACCTCGGGCACCAGGCTTGCAAGGCTCTGGGCATCCGCCATCCGCGTGTTGCTGTCTGCGGGCTGAACCCGCACGCCGGCGAAGGCGGCATCCTCGGCGACGAGGAAGAACGCATCATCGCGCCCGCCATCCGCATTTCAAAGGAAAACGGCATCGATGCGACCGGACCGCATCCGGGCGACACGGTCTTCATCCCCGCCATGCACGGGCGATATGACCTCGTTGTCGCGATGTACCACGATCAGGGGCTGATCCCCCTGAAGCTTCTGGCACGCGATCGGGCGGTGAACATGACGGTTGGTCTTCCGATCATCCGCACCAGCCCCGACCACGGCACGGCGTTCGATATCGCAGGCTCGAACACGGCGGACCCGGGCAGCATGCGGAGCGCGATCGATCTGGCGCTCAAGCTGGTCGCGGCCCCGCACGGATCGCACTAGCGGCGTCGGACCGCCCCGGTTCACCGAGCCCGCAGAGGTCGCCAACGCACGCCGACACCGCCGGGGGAGGGGGAGGGCGGAGAATGTCGCACTCGCATTGCCCGGCACCGCGATCACCTCGCACCTGATCTGCGGCCTCGCTTCCACCGTGCTCGATGCACCGACGCACGCAGAGTTCGGGGATGCCGGTCATGCTTGGTCCACTGGCTCAGCCTCGCACCCGATTCGGCTCCGCCTTCGAGACAGCACTCAAGCCGCACCAGTCGTGTACGTTGGAGAGGATGTGGACTGATTCCGCCCGGCGAAACTGCCTATTTCGCCTCACGCTTCGTCGCTTCCAAACCGTCGTATCTCACGAACGCCTTGAGATCGTCATCGCTGGGCGTTGAGGCCTCCCATGCCGCGTGGTACAGCGCCGCCAGCATTTCCGTGGCGTCTGTCAGACGCTGCGTGATCAAGGCCTTGCCCGGTTCTCTCCAAAGGTCACCGGACTTCTCCAGCTTGTAGATCTCTTCCATCGCCGCGTGCGAGCGTTCGATGTGCGTCAAGACGGCGGACCATGGATTCGACTCGTTGATGTCAGAAAGGTCCGGGCGATCGCCCTTGAAGCCTGTACGGATCGCGGCTTCGTAGAGATTGTGCTTCTCAAGCACGGTCGCGTCGATCTCGGCATGGATCTCGCGGCGGGTGGTATAGCCGCTGGGGTTCTCGCCCACCCACCCGTGATGGTGGCGAGTGGTGTGCAGGGGCTGAGCCGCGTCGGCGACGAAGTGCGACAGCACGCCAAGCGACCACGCGACGTTGAGCCGCGCCGTTTCCAGTTGGTCCGCCCGCGCGGGGTCGTCCAGCTTTGCCAGCGTGCGCATGGTCTTGAGGTTCGAAACCAGCCTCGCGTACTGCTCGCAGATCGCCTGCGGCAGGAAGCCCGGGTACGCGTCGGTCTTCGCGGTATCGCGGGACGGATTGGACTGCCGCCCCGCGCCCGGTCGTTCCTTGCGTGCCAGGGCGAGTTGCCCCGCAAACTCGTGGCGAAGCGGCTCGATGGTCCGCAGCGACATGCCCAGATCGACGAGGTCCTCCACGTCGATGTAGTGGTCCGGGTTGTTCACGTGCGCGAGCGCTGGCGCCCGCACGTTGCGCCACCGATCCGGCATTGTGGCCTGATCGGCGATGACGACCGGCCAGCGGCCCTCGTTGGTCCACGCCAAGACCGGGTCGGTCACCTTGTCACGCAGCCGCTCCATCGCCACCGTCGTGATCGCGCGATGTCCCGCGGCGTCCCACGCCAGGGCGTCTCCAGCACCACCTGCAACCACAACGAGACAGAGCAGGACGTTCTTCATCCGCAGAGCGTAGCGGAACGAGCGTGGTCTCACCGGGATCCAGCCCTTCGCGCCATCGGAGAACGGCGTCGGCACCGCGAAGCTCACGGTGACCAGCAACGTGTCGCCGCAGTTGATCTCCTCGTTCATCCGCGTCAGCGCCGCCGCGGCCTCGTTGCCCCCGATCCATTCCTCGAGCGGAGCAAGTTCCTCCCCGTGCCGACGCGGCGGATCGCCTCGGCCCACGGCTTGCATGTTCATCGTTGACCGACCCCCGTCGACTACGTCAAGGCAAGAATGCGCGACGCCGGCAAATCGGGGGAAATGCCCCAGATGGATCCCACCGCGGGTGCGATCGGTATTTCCACCGTTCTATCGCGCCACGCAGAAGCGATCCCGAACGGAATACCATCGACAATCGCCTCCGCTCCACCGCCATCCGAGCCATCGCCGCGCTTCGCGGCCGCCTGGATCCTCACCGGTCTCGCAGCGATGTTCGCGCTGTCGCCATGGGCCCGACCGGAGTTCGCGCTGCTTCTGGGCGTTGCTCTTGCCCTGCTTTCCCTCGCCCCGCCCGGCAATGCCATCCGCCACTGGTCCAAGCTCCTAATCCAGATCTGCGTCGTCCTGCTCGGCTTCGGGATGAATCTCACCGAACTCGCCCGGGCCGGGCTGACCGGCGTCGGCTTTGCGTTTGGCACCATCGTCGGCACCTTCGCTCTCGGCGTGGCGTTGGCACGGGCACTCAAGATCGATCAGAAACTCGCCACGCTTATCAGCAGCGGCACCGCGATCTGCGGCGGATCGGCGATCGCCGCGGTCGGCTCCACCATCGCCGCTTCCAGCGCCCACATGTCCGTGTCGATCGGCGCCGTCTTCATCCTCAACGCGGTCGGACTGTGGATCTTCCCGCCACTGGGCCACTTCTTCAATCTCTCCCAGCAACAGTTCGGCGTGTGGAGTGCGGTGGCGATCCACGACGTATCGAGCGTCGTCGGCGCCGCGTCCAAGTTCGGCGATGAGGCCCTGCAGGTCGCCACCGCCGTGAAACTCTCTCGCACGCTGTGGATCGTGCCGATCGCGCTTGCCGCGGCGTGGTTCTTCCGCAACGACGCCGCCGCCAAGAGCAAGAGCAAACTCCCGGTGCCGTGGTTCATCGCGCTCTTCGTGCTGGCGAGTGTGGTGGGCACGTATGTGCCGCTGGTGCACGAGCACGTGGGCACGCTCACGCTCATCGCCCGCCGCGGGATGTGTTTGGCGCTCCTGCTGGTGGGCCTGGGCCTGTCGCGCTCGGCGCTCGCAAGCGTCGGCGTACGCCCGCTGGTGCTCGCGGTCACGCTGTGGGTGTTCATCAGCGCCGTGTCGCTGGTGGTGGTGCGAGCGACGATCGGGTAGCGACACCGCTTCGCTGCTTCAAAGGAGCCCTCCGCGCAAGCGGAGGGTCGGCTGCGTGCCCAAGCACACAGCACTACGGCATCCACCTCACGCTCGCGCGTCGGGCTCCTATTTGAGCCTGTTCAACAAATCGCTACCCGCACCGCATCGTGAAGAGCCCCAATCGCCGCGGGCTCGTGCAGCGAGAAGCTCCACGTCCGGTCATCGATCACGCTCGCCTGGGCGCTCTGAGCCCGCAGCGCCGTCGCCTCGTGCGACAACCGCTCCAGCGCCTCCGCGTGTCGGCGGCGGTATGCGTCAAGCACATCCTGGAGCGCCCGGAACTCCGCTGCGGGCGACTCGCCGCGCTGCTTACGTTCCTTGATCATCGCCAACAGCTCTCGCTTCTTCGTCGCGGCCGCGGCGTCAGACGCCAACGGATCAGCTGGGTCGTGCCGCGCGTGATGGGCCCGCCACAGCGCGGCTCGGATCGCACCCGGCTCGGGAACGCCCTTCGCCTCCAGCGGCAGCCGCAGCGTCGCACTCGCGAGCACCATCGGTGCGAGCATCCCCCCACCACTGCCCCCACCACTCCCGCCGGTCACGGGCTCGAGCGCTTTGCCGAGCCAGGTGCGATGCCACTGCTCCATGGCGCGGTCGTAGACGAATCCGCCCGCGCCGTGGACAAAGAGATCGCACCCGGCGAGCCGGAGCAGTGCGGTCATGAGCAGAGCGCGGGGCATCAGGCTGTCGAACGCCGCGTCGTCGCTGATCGCACCACCTTTGGTGTCACCGGTCAATTCCGGCGCGAGCACGCGCTTTCGCGTGCCGCGGGCATCGATGCGCCAAAGAGGCAATTCGCCTTTCGCGGCATCCAGCGGCCGCAGTTCCGCGTCCGGTGCCCCCCGAGCCGCGTCGTTGTATGACGCGATCGCTCCCGCCGGGTCGCGGGACATCGCCCGCACCGCGGCACGGAACAGGTCCGTCTGGCGAAGCCGCGTCGCGAACACCGGGCTCAGCGGCGGCACGCCCGGCGGCAGCAGCCGCTGCGTCGCCGCCGTCACCTGCGCCGCACAGTTCTTCTCGCCCTTCGCGGCGTCCAGCGCCGCCCGGATCGCCTCCAGCCGCGCCGCCAGCGTCGGCAGCGCCGCGTCCGCCGCCGACCACGCCGCGGGCGCGAGCGGCGCGATCCACCCGGTCGCACGCGCCGCGTCCGCATCATTCAGCAGCGGCAGTTTCTTGCGGACCAATTGCCCCTCAGCGTCGCGCGCCGGCGAGCGCAGCACGATCTCGTGCGGCACGTCGTGATCCACCACCAACCACGCCGCCGCACCGCCCACCTTCGTCGCCAGCGCCGCCGCCGCCAGATGCTTGGCCAGAATGCCCGGATGCCACAACTCGGCCTGGTGCCCCGAGAGGATCAACGGCCCGTCGGCGGGCAGCCCCATCTGGGTGCGAAACGTCCGCGCAAACGCCGGAACCGTGCCGGGACGGATCAGCGCCTTCCATCCGCTCGGCGCGGGATCGAAACGGAGTTGGGAACAAGCCGCGGTCACGTCGGAGAACTATCGCACGCGGACGATGTCAGGACCAGTGCAAACCCGGATGTTCAGATGAACACGTTGGGACGATCAAATGGTGAGTCCTTCAAGATTGCCTCGGCCCAACGCAGTCGCACCTCCCCGCCCCGCGAAGCGGGGAGGGGTGGTCGAGCGCAGCGAGACCGGGGAGGGGTGTTCGACGCACGGAACTCAGAGCGTTCAGGCAAATGCAGTCCCCTCACCTGACTCGACGCTTCGCGTCGAATCGTCGTCTCCCCGCACGCGGGGAGAGGAGGCGCGGCAGCGTCGCTCGGAATCGGCGCGATGCAACACACGTCGAGGCAAACTCCTCACCGCTCCCACGCCTCGCGCTTCCGGGCGTCTCGAACCTGCACCTCGCACCCGCGGGGTGGGGCCGCGTCG
>JBILLU010000118.1:0-10275 GCA_044375915.1 Phycisphaerales bacterium | reverse complement strand
CGTTCGCCCTTGCTGCGTTGGGTCGGGAATCGCCCCAGGCCTCGGACGCGCTTCTGGACTTTGTCCTGACGCTCAAGCCGGAGGAGCGATTCTCCTCAATGGTGTGGGCATGCCGTATCGGTCCCGAGTCCGCGTGGTTGCACGAAGCCTTTCGCGTGCTCGCCAACAGCGGCGAACCCAACTTGGAGGTGCTCGGCGCGGCCGGGCTCGCCAGCAGTACATCCACCCGATGCAGCGGGACCGAACTACTCATCGACAGGATGCAGAAGTGGCGACCGAACGCGCCGGTCTTCCTGATGACGCTGCAATGGCCCGTGCTCGTCGCTCCCTCGGATGTGCACGCAAGTCAGTTGCTCAACGAGATGAAACGCTACGCGACCGAAGGTAATGAGGTTGTTCGGATGGAAGCCGTGAACCTTCTGACGCAGATCGCGGATCAAGTCCCTTCGCGCCGCGATGAGATTCGCGAGTTTCTGGTTCTGCTGTCAGACGCACGCGACGGGATCCTTGCCGAGCGGGCACGGGCCTCCGTCGAGAGCCTGCTCGAGAAACGCCGCGAACCGACGAACCTGAAGATCGGCGAGCAGTAGCTCAACGCGGAAACCCATCTCGTTCGCACCGATGTGCAGTCGCTGCCTAGTCTCTGGCATGGCCACGGCCCGTCAGAAGTCCATCGTCGAGAAGCCTCGCCGCGTCGTCGTCAAGGTCGGCAGCGCCGTCCTCGCGGACGCTGGAGGTCTTTCGCTGGAGTCTGTCAGGCGCCTCGCGAGCCAGATCGCCTCGCTGCGCGCTGTTGGGGTTGAAGTCGTGTTGGTATCGTCCGGTGCGATCGCCTCGGGATTCCGCGCGTTGGGCCTCGCGCGTCCTCCGAAGCTCATTCGCCAGAAGCAGGCCGCGGCCGCGATCGGGCAGCAACGCCTGATGGCGGCATACGCCGACGCGTTTGAGCCGCACACGATCACCGTGGGCCAGGTGCTGCTGACGGCCGACGACTTCGACCATCGGCTGCGTTTCCTCAACGCACGCCACACGCTGGAGACGCTCCTCGAGCACGGCGTTGTGCCGATCATCAACGAGAACGACAGTGTCTCGTTTGCGGAGATCAAACTCGGCGACAACGACCGTCTGGCGGCGCTGACGAGCGCCATGCTGCGGGCGGACCTTCTGGTCATGCTCAGCACCGCGCCGGGGCTGTGGGCCAGCGGCACGCGAACGGTGTTGCCGGTGATCAGCGACATAGCGAGTGCCCGTAAGCACGTTCGTCCGGAGAAGTCGGGCGTCGGCACCGGGGGCATGGTCACCAAGCTCGATGCCGCTGAGATCGTGACGCGGCTTGGAATTCCCTGCGTCGTGGCGCCGGGTAGTGAGCCGGACGTCCTGCCGCGTGTCCTCGCCGGCGAGCCTCTGGGGACACGCTTCCTCGCTCGGCCATCGCGTGTCGACTCGCGGCGGCGCTGGATCGGTTTCTCCGCTCGCTCCAAAGGATCGATCCGAATCGATGCCGGGGCTGCCCGGGCCATTGTCGAGCGCGGAGCAAGTCTGCTCCCCTCCGGCATCACGGGCGTTGAGGGTGGGTTCGACGCGGGAAGCGTCATCGACATTCGGGCCGATCGCGAGACCATCGCCCGCGGCCTCAGCGCGTACAGCGCCGACGAGATCGCCCGTATCAAGGGTCGAAAGGCCGCCGAGATCGCCGGCGTCCTCGGTTACTCCCACTGCGATGAAGTTGTTCATCGCGACGATCTCCTTCTCGCTCGCGGAGGTGAGTCATGAGCGGATTCACCGCAGAAGCCACTGCGGCTCGAGAGGCATCACGCGTTCTCGCCGCGACGTCAACCGAGACCAAGAACCGCGTGCTTCGCGCGTTCGCCGACAACATCGTGGCTTCAAGCGATGCCATCCTCGCCGCGAACAAGGTCGATATGGAGCGGGCCCGTGCCAACGGGCTTGCTGCGCCGAAGCTCAAGCGGCTCGAACTCTCGGCGTCCTCCTTCGCCCAGCTTGCCTCCGGGCTTCGACAAGTTGCCGAGTTGCCCGATCCCGTCGGGGCCGTGACATCGGAGAAGCGAGTGCCCAGCGGTCTTCGTGTGCGTCGTGTCCGCGTGCCGCTGGGTGTGGTGTGCATGATCTACGAGGCTCGGCCTGGTGTGACGGCCGACGCCTTCGCGTTGTGCTTCAAGAGCGGAAACGCCTGCCTGCTCAAGGGCGGGCGTGAAGCCGCTGAATCCAGCGGCGTCATCGCGTCGTTGGCTCGGCGGATCCTTCGCGAGCACGATTTGCCCGAGCACGCGATCACGCTCGTTGCATCGTCGGACCGCGAGGAACTGAAGGCGATCCTGAAGCTCGACACGCTGATCGACCTCGTTATTCCGCGCGGCGGTGAGGAGCTGATCCGCTTTGTTGCCGAGCACAGCCGAATCCCGACCATCCAGCACTTCAAGGGTGTGTGCCACGTGTTCGTGGATAGGGCTGCCGACCTCGATCGGGCGATCCGCGTCTGCGTGACTGCGAAGACCAGCGCGCCCGCGACGTGCAACGCCGCGGAGTGCTTCCTCGTCGATCGCGCGATCGCTGACCAGTTCCTTCCGCAGCTCGCAAGCAAACTCGCGGATGCCGGCGTCGAAGCCCGCGGCGATGAGGCGTCACGTCGTATCGTCCCCTCACTGGCTATCGCGGGCTCCGATGACTTCGGTCGCGAGTTCCTTGATCTCGTCGCGGCGATCAGGGTCGTCGATGGCGTTCGCGGTGCGATCGATCACATCAACCGCTACGGCTCGCGCCACACCGAGGCGATCCTGAGCCAGGATGCCTCAACCGTCGCCGCGTTTCGGTCCGGCGTTGACGCGTCCTGCGTTGTTGCCAACGCGAGCACCCGCTTCAACGACGGATTCCAGCTCGGCCTCGGCGCGGAGATCGGCATCAGCACCACCAAGCTCCACGCCTACGGCCCGATGGGGCTCGAAGAGCTCACGACGCAGCGCTTCGAGGTTGACGGCGACTACCAGACGCGGTGACCCGGACCCTACTTCAGAACGTGCAGGCCGCGATCCAGTCTCGCCTTGTTCCACATGTCAAACGCCGCCGGGTGATCTTTCACGAACTTTATGAGTTGGCTCGCCGTGACTGACAGACGGAGTGCCGCCTTCTTGGCGTCCTGCCCGCAGTCTTCGATCACATCGAGTGCTTCGGCAAGCAGGGTTGCAAAGTCGCGATGCGAGGGATTGCACGAGATGACGCCGCCGCGTGTGCGGCTCCGCCACAGGTCGCTCGTCACATCGCCGAAGGAGTCGCGCGCGATCGGTGCCCGACGGATCTGTGTCGCAAGCGCGAGACGCAGCCGCATAAATGCAACCTTGCGGTTGTCTTCCGCGCTTCGGCGTTCGCTCGCCTGCGCCTCGACGCCCGTCGGTTCGTGCAGCAAAGTGACCTTGGTCTCGACTTTGTTGCGATGCTGCCCGCCCGGGCCGCCGTCGCGCCCGCGGGTCAGCCGCACGCTCCGCCAGAGGTCCTCGTCGCTGAGCGCCGCCGGGTGCAACAGCTCCGCGGGGACATCGCGGCGGCCTCCGGGCGAGGATGGTGCGGGCGGCCTGCTCATGTCAGCACGCCGTCGTGGGCACCGGCTCGAGCGAGAGGTCATTGGTGCGGCCCGCGTTGAGGTAGTGGGACGCCAGGCCCGCCAGCATCGCCGCATTGTCCACGCAGTACGCCATCCGCGGCAGGGCGAGCGTCAGTCGTTGAGACTGGGCGAAGACGGACAGCGCGCTTCGAAGTCGTGAGTTTGCCGTGACGCCGCCGCCCGTGAGCAGCGACTTTGGGTGCACGCCGCGTTGTCGTAGCTGATCCAACGTCCGTTCGAGCTTCAGGGTTACCGTTCGCACGGCGGCCCGTTGAAAAGTTGCCGCTAGATCGCGCCGGCGTTCGTCGGTCAGCGGCGGGGGAGGCACATAGCGGGAGTCGGCGCGTCGGTGCGCCGGATGCTCCGGCACCCCGCGCACCTGATACAGCATCGCGGTCTTGAGGCCGGAGAAGGAGAAATCCAGCGACGTCGGCGCGAGCCGGCTGATCGGAAGATCCTCGATTCGATCGTTCGCGCCCGGTGACTGAGCGAGCCGGTCGAGATTCGGCCCGCCAGGAAACGGCACGCCGAGGATGGTTGCGACCTTGTCATACGCCTCACCCAACGCATCGTCGATCGTCGCTCCAAGCCGCTCCAACTCCAGCCAGGAGCGCAGCAAATAGATCGACGTGTGCCCGCCGGAGACGACAAGACCCAGCGCCGGGAACAGCGCCGTGTCTTCTGAGGTCCCCTGCGTCGCTCCGTCGTTCGCTTGGTCCGTCGCTTCCGCCAGCATTCCCGCGTACAAGTGCGCTTGCACGTGATCGACACCGACGAGCGGCTTGCCGAGCGACCACGCCAACGCCTTCGCGGCCGCCACGCCAATCAGTAGCGAGCCGATCAGCCCCGGCCTGTGACCTACCGCGATCGCATCGATTTGATCAAGCCGGAAGCCGGCCTCATCGATCGCCCGTCTGATTACCGGCAGCATCCGTTCCATGTGTGCACGGCTTGCCAGCTCGGGAACCACGCCGCCGTACTGCGTGTGAATCTCGTTCTGGCTTGCCACCACGCTCGAACGCACGACAATGCCACGCTCGACGACCGCGGCAGCGGTTTCGTCGCACGAGGACTCGATGCCGAGGATCAGTGCGTCTGCAGCCACGGCGTCAGGGCGTCTTTTGTTTCGCGGGAGACTCGGCCGGATTCGCCGCCACCGGCTTGCCATCGCCCTCGGGCGTCTGCTGCTCCGGTTTCCGAACGTCGGCGTCGATGAGCCATCGCTGCAGGTTGTTGCCGGTGATCTCGAGCGTCGCGATCACCTTTCCATCCTTATCGGTGATCTGCATCTTGCCGCCGGTCAGGTCCGCTTCCTGGGCCCACAGGTCGCCGACCTTCGCCTTGGCCAGATCGCCGCTCGCGGTTTCGAGAGCTTCAATCCGCCGATCGACACGGATCATCTCGCGCTCGAGCTGCTGTTGCAGGCGACGCGCACGCGTCAGCTCGTCGAATGCGATCTGCGCACCGATGACGCCCTCTTTGCCAGTAGGCTTCCAGTCGCCGGTGTCGATCTTGCCCTGCACCGCCTTCACCGCCGCGGAAAGCTGCGGGTCCTTGAGGAACGACAGGATCCAGTCCGGGTTGCTCCAGTCCTGCTCCGTCGGCGTGGCGGTGCCGTTCGTGCCGATACCCGCGCCGCCACCGGCTCGGATGATCTCCAGTTCGCGGCGGACGCGGTACATCTCGATGAGTTCCCGGTCGGTCATCGGCACGAAGTAGCCCTTCGTCGGGTCCACTCCCCATTCGGCACTGGTGTCCTTGCGGGTGATGCTTTTCCCGGTGGGGAGGTAGTAGCCCTGCTCGGTGATCTTGATCTCCGCGCCGTTGCCGTTGGGCAGCTTGCGAACGCTCTGCACGCTTCCCTTTCCGAACGACCGCGTGCCGATCGCGATCGCACGGTTATTCTCGACCAAGGCGCCGGCAAGCACCTCGCTGGCGCTGGCCGAAGAGCCGTTCACCAGTACCGCCAACGGGATGTTCGGCAGCGTCCCCTTGTCGATCGCCTTGGCGACGCGCTCTGGGAACGAGCGTCCCCTCGTGCTCACGATCGTGCCCTCGGTGAGGAACAGGTCGGCGATCGCAATCGCTTCTTCGAGAACGCCGCCGCCGTTGTCGCGAAGGTCAAGGATCAGTCCCTGCATCCGCTTATTCGGGTCGGTTTCGGTGGCGCCGGCGTCGAGCAAGGCGTTGAGGATCTCCTCGGCACACCCAGGCGTGAACTGCGTGAGCCGCACATATCCGACGCGGCGCACCGGATCGATCTTGAAGTCCCACTTCTCAGCGTCCGTCTCGAGGCGGTGTACGCCCTTGACCGAACGCGTCTTGATTGGTGCCCGAGTCAGCGTCATCGGGATCTTCTCGCCCTTGCGCTCGATGATGATGTTCACCTTCGTGCCGGCGACGCCGATCAGCTTTGCGATGCATTCGTCGGCAGAGAGGCCCTGCGTCGTCTTGCCGTCGATCTCGATCACCCGGTCGTCCGCCATGATTCCGGCGCGATACGCGGGCGAGTCTTCCAGCGGCGAGACGATCGTCAGCCAGCCGTCCCGGATGTTGATTGACGCGCCGATGCCCACGTACTCGCCGGTCAGGTCCTTGTTGAAGTTGCCGACCTTGTCGCCGGGCACGTAGACGGTGTACGGATCGCCGAGCGCGTCGATCATGCCGTTGATCGCGCCCTCCTGCATCTTCTTGATCTGCTCGTCGGTGAGCTTCTCGACATAGAGGCCCGACAGCGTCGTCTTGACATCGATGATCGGATCGAAGAACTGAAGCTCCGCGGGCTTCTGCGTCAGCGCGATCGTCGAGCCTCCGACGGCCGCCGCCAGCACGCCAACGAGCGACATGCGGAACCAACTCATCTGCGGTTGGGCGGCAGCGGTGGGGCTGGCGGTTCTGGTCGAGAACTGGACGCTCGCACGAGGAGAGACTGACATTCCCGCGTTCCTTTCCTGCATCCGCGACACGCAGAATCCGTGCCCTGATGCGTGTGATTCCATACGTTCGCCGAGGATGCTAGGGATGCGTCGGATTCGCTCTTCCGTCCGCCGCCTTCGCCTCCAAGACACTTCATTCCTATACTGGTCCCGGAGGTTTCGGCGCCATGGGCAAGTTCTGAAGAAGTTCGACGGTGTGTGACCTGTGCGGTTCGGGCTTTGTGCCCGATCGACTAGTCTTTTCCGCGGCGGAGGGGCCTTCGCCCGACGCAGCCTTCTTCAGCCAATCCATGCGGGCTGTTCCCAGCGAGCCGCCCGAGACCGGAACTTTTCTGTATGCCACAACCAACCGAACGCACCGGAATCCAGGTGCAATCAGAGCGTGCCGTCCTTTGCGCGGTGCGCCTGCCCGACTCCAACTTCGACAAGTCCGACCCCTTCGGCGAACTCCGTGCCCTTGCCGAACAGGGCGGCGCGATCGTCGTAGGAGAACTCACCCAGAATCTGCCCAAGCCTGTTGCCGGAACCTTCATGGGCACCGGCAAGATCAACGAGCTAAAGGCGCTCTGCGAGGAGCTCCGCGCCTCGACCGTCATCTTTGATCACGACCTCTCCCCCAAACAGATCGCCAAGATCGAGGAAGTGGTGGGGCGGAAGGTGATCGATCGCTCCGAACTCATCCTCGACATCTTCGCCAGCCGCGCCACCAGTGCCGAAGCCCAGCTTCAGGTCGAACTCGCCCAGCTCGAGTACACCTTTCCGCGGCTGCGCGCCATGTGGAGCCACCTCGAACGCATCGTCGGCGTCGGCGGCATCGGTGGCATCGGCACCCGCGGCCCCGGTGAACAGCAGCTCGAGATCGACCGGCGCCTTGTGCAGCGCCGGCGCGACGATCTTTCCGCGGAGATCAAGGCGATCCAAGCCCGCAAGCACCGCGAGGTGCAGGCCCGCCGGGCCGAGCACTTTACCGTTGGCATCGTCGGCTACACCAACGCCGGCAAGAGCACGCTCTTCAACTCGCTCACCGCGGGCGGCGCGTATGCAGACAACCGCCTCTTCGCGACGCTCATGACTCGCACCCGCGAGTGGCACGTCCGCACCGAGGACTCCACCGGCGGCAGCTCGGTCATGCTGTCAGACACCGTCGGGTTCGTCCGCGACTTGCCCACCAACCTGATCGCGGCCTTCCGAGCCACCCTCGAAGAAGCCACGCACGCCGACGTTCTGCTCATCGTGCTCGACATCTCCGACCCCGCCTGCGAACTCCAGTACCAGACCGTTTGCAAGACCCTCGACGAGCTTCTCGACGAGGTGCGAGGATCGCTCGCCAACGGCGAGGAATGGTCGCCGCCGGATCGAATCGTGCTGCTCAACAAGGCTGACAGGCTCACGGACAACCGTGAGCTCCTGATCTGGCAGCAGCGCGTCCCCGGCGCGATTCCCATTTGTGCTCTCATGCCCAAGAAGGGCACCCTGCTCGACCAGATGGGCCAGCGCGAGCTTGCCACCCGAATCCGCGCCGCCGCCCGCGGCCCCGTCGAGGAACTCGCGGTCACGGTGCCCATGCGAGAGGGCAAACTCGTCGCCGCCATCGAGAATCAGGCCGAGGTCCTCTCCCGCGATTACGAGGGAGAAAACGTGGTCCTGAGGACCAAGATCGGTCGCCGTCAGTTGGAGAGGCTCATGGTGGGGCGGAAAATGTCCGTCTGCTACGCCGACGGCAAGCCTTGGAAGCCTGTTTCGCCGAGACTTCTGGCCGCGCCGCCAGCATGGGTCGCGTCCGAAAAAGACGGCGAACGCAATCGAGTTGAAAAAGCCACCCGGCGTGCCGATACTTCCAGTCCCGAAGCGTCCGAAACCGGCCCCTGAAGCCCTCCAGCCGCCTCGGAAGTCACATCAAGCCACCTTAGCTCAGCGGTAGAGCGATGCTTTCGTAAAGCATAGGTCCAGGGTTCAAATCCCTGAGGTGGCTCCATTGGGCTCGAACGCATCAAGCCATTCGGCTTCGGGCTGCCGGTGGACGGATTTCGGAACCCGATCGGTGTTCCATCATCGAATAGACTGAAGCCTTCCCGCGATGCTCGGGAAGTGGTCGTGGCGGATCGTGGGCGGCAGGAGCGTTTGCAATGGCGATGAAGTCCCTTGTGGTGGCGTGTGCTTCGATTTCGATCGCGGCAGGTATCGCGTTGCCTTCAGTCGCGCAGCAGTCCAGCATCGGCCCACTGCCGCGCGAGGCACGCGTTCGTCAAGCCGATTCCCTCGGCCGCATGATGAAGACCATCAGCGTCGAGTACAACCAGGTTCCGCTCGAGTCCGTCATGAAGAACTTGGTCGATGTCACCGGCGCGCCGATGGACATCGGCTGGCGCGACGACCGCAACCCCAATGGGCTCGACAAGGAAGCCTTGATCAACTTCAAGGCCGAGAATCAGACAGCGCTCTCCATTCTCGAGCGAGCCCTGGCGCAGGCCCAGGTCGATGGCACGCTCGGTGGCAACTCCTGGCAGCTTACCGAAGAAGGCACCATCGAGGTCGGCACCAAGGAGTTCCTCAACCGCACCCGCCGCATCGAGATCTACGACATCAGCGATCTCCTGCTCATCGTGCGTGACTATTCCGACGTGCCGCAGTTCGACCTGAACTCCTCGCTGCAGGCCGCGAGCTCCGGCGGCGGTGGCGGCGGCCAGAGTCCCTTCAGCGGCGGCAACCAGAACCAGAACAATCAGCAAGGCCCCACCGAGCAGGAACGCGCCGATGAGGTCATTCGCCTCATCACCGAACTCATCGAGTCCGACCAATGGACCGCCAACGGCGGCGCCGCTGCCAACATTCGCTACTACAGGCAGCAGCTCATCGTCACCGCTCCCGACTACGTCCACCGTCAGCTCGCCGGATACCCCTTCGTGCCCGCCGCCAACATGCGGGTCGAGAAAGGCCCCGACGGCAAACGCATCGTCTCCTTCGAGCCCAAACGGACCAGCGGCGTCGTGCAGACCGGAACGGTGAAGCCCGCCTCCGAATCCGTCTCCGAATCCGACGCCGCCGCCGACGCATCCAAGAAGTAGCCGCCGGGCATCCGGCGGCATCGCACGCCCGGCGATCCTCGCCCATGCCCAACGATCCCGACAGCCTCGTCGATCTCACGAACGCCCGAAGCGAGTTTGAGGCGTCGATCATGATCGGCGTCCTCAAGGACCGTGGCATCCCCGCCTTTACCTTCGCCAACGCCGGAATGACGCTCCAATGGGAAGTCGCAGGATCGCTGCCCTTCCGTGTCTGCGTCCGGCGCGACGACCTTGTCCGCGCGAGAGACGCCCTGCGTGAGGCCCGTTCCGAATCGGTCGACATCGACTGGAAACAGGTCGAGGTCGGATCGTTACCCGACGCGGCGCAGAAGCAACTCGACGACGAGCCGCGGCCGTTTGTCTTGGAATGGCTCACGCGCTGGGGGCTGGTGGTTGTCGCGTTCGCGATGGCCCTGTGGGCCGTCTGGGTCGCCAGCGGCCGGCTCATCTGATCCACGCGAAACGTCGCCGACACCATCACCGCCCGTCATTGGGCACAAACCACCGCAGCTTCCAGTTGGATCCTTCCAACCTCATGTCAAACCCGACCCACGGGTACTCCTGCGGATCGAGGTAATGCTGCCGCACGCGAAAGATGTTGGGCCCGACGACTTCGTACCGAACGCCGGGCGTGAGATCGCCCTGGGGCAGCACCTTG
>JBILLU010000117.1:0-10510 GCA_044375915.1 Phycisphaerales bacterium | reverse complement strand
TGCATCTTGGCCTTGACGTTCTTCGGGCTGCGGTCGCCGCCCATCAGCCCGATCTGCGGGGCCGAAAGGTCAAACTGCAGCGTCTTGGCCTTCATGATCGCGTCGCGCGACTTCTCGAGCAGAGCCTTCGCGTCGGCGTCCTGCATGCCCTTGCCGATCTCCGGCTGGGCGCCATTGCCTTGCAGCTCACCGGCGGGACCGGCCGGCCGGGCGTCGATCTTGGCGCGATCCTGGTCGTTGGCCTCCTGCGCGTAGCAGGTGCCGGCGACGAGAACGAGAGAAACAACGGCGGAGACGCGAAGGAGCGATTTCATAGCGACCAGACTCCAATGGTTCAGGCTTGTATCGACGCGTACGTGAAGACGTGCCTCAGGACAGGGACCGCGACGAGTGCGACGCCGCGGGTTCGATTGTTCGCCAACGACCGACCGACATCATCGGCGTCTCTGGCGGGAAACTTCGGCAATGTTCGGACCACGGTCGGGTGTTCCCGATCATGGACCCGTTTCCGGATTCTCGTCAGACGGTCGATTCCGGGTTCAGCATCGCCGCAAGTGCCTGTCCCGGCTCGGGTTGGCGCATCAGGTGCTCGCCCACGAGCACGATCCGGATGCCCTGTTCCCTTAAGCGCGCCAGGTCCCGATTGGTTCGGATCCCCGACTCGCTGACCAATATGGATCGGTCGTCGGTCAGATCCGCCAGCCGCAGCGTGTGGTTGATGTCCACCGTCATCGTCGCCAGATCCCGGTTGTTGATCCCCAAAAGCGAGTAGGACCGGTGCGGAAAGCCCACGTGCGGCCTTACCCGCAGCAGGCTCTCCATGTCGTGCACCTCCAGCAGCACCGTCAACTGCAACTGCTGGGCGAGGATCATCAGATCCAGCATCTCCCCCTCGTGCAGGCACTCGGCGATGAGCAGCACCGCGTCCGCCCCCGCCGCCCGCGCTTCCCACAACTGGTACGGATCGACGATGAAATCCTTCCGTAAGACCGGCAGCGGCACCGCGTCCTTGATCCGCCGGATGAACGACAGATCGCCCCCGAAGTACTTGGAATCCGTCAAACACGAGATCGCGGCGGCCCCGGCGGCGTGATACTTTTTCGCGATGTCCTCCGGGCGGAAGGAATCGCCGTCGTACTCCGGCCGGATCAGGCCCGCGCTCGGGCTGCGCCGTTTGACCTCCGCGATCACCGCCACATCCAACGCGTTCCGCTGCTGGTGCGTCACCGCCGCGAAGAAATTCCTGGGCGGCTCCTCCTGCGCAACCAACAACTCCAGCTCGCTCAGCGGCAGCTTCGCCTTGGCGGCCTCCACCTCCCGCCGCGTGTTCTCGACAATCTCCGCCAGCACGCCGCTCGCCACGCCGACCTCCGGGAACGCTCTCTCTCGTCTAAACACCTCTATCGCCCTCATTGTTGCCCTGCTTGTGTGCGTTCCGACGGTTTGTGCGGGAGGCATTCTCCACGGAGACACAGAGGCACAGAGAGGAAGTTGGGGGCAAGGCGGAGAGACCGACCAGCGCGGCAATCAGGTTCGGGTGCCACTGCTTGCCTGCTCGGAGCCAAGCAGTGCGAACGCTCACGTCCTCGTCACCGCCACCAATCCACACTCGCCGTCCCTTCTCTCCACCCCACCTTCTTTCCTCTCTGTGCCTCTGTTCCTCCGTGGTTCATTCCCCCTCCTCGCCCAGCAGCTCCCCAAGCCAAAGACCGAAGCCCCGCCCGTCCAGGAGCCCAGCACCAAGCCCCCACGCATCTCCTCGCAGCAGTGGAAGTGGCTGCAGATCTCCCTCGGCGTGCTGATGCTCGCCATCCTCTGGTTTGGCAATGTCATCAAGCCCTCCGCGCTTGGCGGTGGCAAAGGTGGCGGAGGTGGTGGGGGCGGCAGCCAGCCTTGGTGGGCCATGCTCTTCGCCGCGCTCGTGATCTACTTCGCCATGGCCCTCGGCGCCCAGGCCATGACGCTCCAGGTCCAGAACCAAGCCTGGCCGTTCCTCGAGAAAGTCGCCACCGACTCCACCAAGGGCAAGGCCTTCATCCTGCTCGCCAACTTCGGCGCCGGCCTGCTCGCCGGCGGCGCGATGCTCGCCCTCGCCCTCGGCGGGCTCAAGCGGCCCACCGCCTCCCAGCTCGGTCTCGGCGTGCTCGCCATCCTCGTCCTCTTCCCGATCGTCAACGCGACCGGCCTCGTCTCCGCCGACGTCTACCAACTCATCAAGAACGAGGCGCCGCCCCGCATCTCGCATACCACGCTGCAGACCCTCACCTCCAACCGCACCGACACCTGGGCTTGGGTCCAGATCGGCTGCGCGGTGCTGCTCGCCCCGATCGTGGAAGAGATCATCTACCGCTACTTCCTGCAAAATGCCCTCGCCGGTGCGCTCGGCCGCGCGTGGCTCGCGATCGTGATCGGTGCCGCACTCTTCGCCGCCGCCCATGTCGGGGCCGTCCCGCTGCAGGCTCTACCCATGCTCTTCGTGCTCGGCCTGGGCCTTGGCGTCGCCGTCCAACGCACCGGCTCGCTCGCGGTGCCGATCGTGATGCACATGGTGTTCAACGCGGCGAATGTGGCGCTCGCGGTGTGGGGCTGATGCCTACGGCCCGGGAACCCCGGCCCCTTTCTGACCGAACAGTTCTCCGTCGCGGGAACGATTACAACGACGAGCAGGGAGTCCGGATGCCACGCCGCGGATTCACTCTCATGGAACTGCTGGTGGTGATCGCGATCATCGCGATCCTGCTCTCTCTCTCGCTCGTCGCCCTCCGCTCCGTCCGCGCCTCGGTCGACAACACCCGCTGCCTCAGCAACCTGCGACAGTTGATGCAGGGCGTCAATCTGCTCAAGAACGCCGAGGGCGGCTTGCTGCCCTTCGCCTCGTACGCGCCGATCGAGCCCGACGGTCCGGCCAAGTCGTGGCAGGCGCTGCACGCCAGGTGGAGCGAGGCGATCGGCACACCCTTGCCGCGCGTCCGCGAGGGCGTCATCGCCAAGAACAACTGGAAGGTCTATGACACCCAGGCTCCGTGGCGCTGCCCGCTCGACAAACCCGGCGCGGTGCCGAGATCCAATATCCCCGGCGACTCGGGCGTGCCCGACTCAAACTACTCCTACGCCGCCCTTACGCTCACGAGTTACGAATACTGGGCCGCCGGCCAGATGGCGGCCTTCATCGGCCGCGGCTGGGACGAGGCCACAACCCGCCGCGTCGTCGGCCTCGCCTACGAGGAAGAACCCAACGCGGCCGTCCTCGACGAGGCGTACCAGTACCATGACATCGGGCGACCGACCCGCTACGGCAACGTCGGGTTCATCGACGGCGGCGCCGGCAAGCCGCGGATGAGCGAGCAGCAACGAAACGAGTTCTGGGCGCGCATCGCGAAGAAGTACGCGAAGCCCAACTAGAGAAAGCGCGAACGGTGCCTGCTTCGCCGTTTGCGAAGCACGCGATGGGATTGCGGGCACCTGTCCGCAACAACCATTCGAGCATCCTTCCACTCCAAACCCAGGTCTCCAGCCTCACACCTCACTCCGCACCGGCGGAAACAAGCACCGATCCGGCCCCACATACTGCATCGCCACCAGCGTCTGATCGTCCGCACGCGTCCGCGACTGGGTGTGTGCAAACAGCGAGCGGTGGATCGACTCCACGATGTCGTCGGGGCGGCCCGCCGTCGTGCGGATCGCCTCGTCCAGCTTCTCCACCCCGAACATGCGCCGGTTCCCGTCGCCGCTGAACGCCTCGGTGATCCCATCCGTGTAGAGCACAATCGCGTCGCCCGGCGAGAGCTGCACGTCCTCGCTCCACACGTCCATGTCGTCGCTGATGCCAAGCGGCAGCGTCGCCGCGTCTTCGATCCCGCGGATCGAGCCCGTCGCCGCCGTGTACAGCCGCGGCGGGTTGTGCCCCGCCGACGCGTAGTTCAGCCGCGCCTTCGCCGGGTCGTACACCCCGAAGAATGCCGTGACAAAGTTCCCCTCCAGCCGCGAGCCCAGCAAGCGCTGATTCACAAACCGCAGCACGCTCGACGCGCTCCCGTCGCCGCCGCTGTAGCAGTGCAGGATCGCCCGCATCATCGCCATGATCGTCGCCGCACCAGCGCCGTGGCCAGACACATCTGCCACGAGCACACCCAAACGCCCATCGGGCATGGGCAGGAAGTCGTAGTAGTCCCCGCCAGCCTGATCGCTCGTCAGGTAACTCGTCGCGATCGCCAACCCCGGCACCTGCGGCAGTTTCTCCGGCAACAGCGACTGCTGCACCCGAGCAACCTCTTCAAACTGCGCGTTGAGTGCCCTATTCAGCCGCTCCACTTCCTTGATCGCCACCAGGTTCCGCGTCATCGCGCCGATCAGGTTGGCGAGCAGCATCGCGTCCTCGAGCGATTGCTCGGTGTGCGCGTCTGGGTCGCGGCGCAATTGGATCGACCAGTTCAGCGGCTTGCCGTTGTCGAGCAGCGGGATGGCGAGGGCCGAGCGGAACTCCCGGAGCTCGTTGCCCAGCACCGGGTCGTTGGAGAGGTCAAGCTCCTTCAGAATCTTCGGCGTGCCGTTGGCGATTGCGGCGCCCAGCACCCCGTCGCGGTACGCCGGTAATTGCTGGAACGTCTTCCACGGATCGGCGTTCACGTTCGCGGGCAGCGTGCCGTCGTTGCGCTCCGCCGCGGCCTGCATCTCCTTCACGTCGTACCGCCGCGTGATCTTGTACTGCCCCTCCGGCAGATTCCGCGTCGACAGCGAGATGAAGTACTCGATGGGCCGGATCTTCCACATCCGCGGCCCGAACACCTTGAACACATCCGTCGGCTCGCGCGCACGGCTCGCCTCGACGAGCAGCTCCTCGATGACCTTGATGCGGGGATTGTCGGAAAGATCAAGAACGCGCACGGGCGGAGTGTATCGGGGGATGGCATTCACCACGGAGGCACAGAGACACAGAGAAAGACAAAGACCTGCCTTCGATGCAGCAACGCGGCATTGGTTTCTGGTCTGAAACCCAAGGCCTCGCTCTGTGTCTCTGTGCCTCTGTGGTGAAATCGAATGTCGCGCCCCACCAGTCGCCGCGGCGTCGCCATACCCCATAAGCACGCCGACCCGCCCGATTCCCACCGACTCCCGCCACGAACCAAAATCCTCCCGCTCGCGAACCACTAATGTTCCCGGTGCCGCACCACGATCCTGCCTCAATCTCCTGGCCTCTGGGCCGCCGCCTTAACTGGGTCGGCGCCTTCCGCCGCCTTGTCGCCACGCGTCAGGACGACCTGATCGAAGCGATGCACGCCGACATCGCCAAGCCGCGCTTCGAGGGCCTCGTCGGCGACGTCGCCCCGCTGCTCGCCGCTTGCGCCTGGGTCGAGAAGCACGGCGCCCGCATCCTGAAGCCCCGCCGCCTCCCCGCCGGCGGCGTGCTCTCCACCGCAGTCCGCGGCATCGTCACCCGCGCCCCCCTCGGCCGCGTCGCCATCATCGCCACCTGGAACTACCCCGTCCAACTCCTCGGCATCGAGCTCGTCCAAGCCATCGCCGCCGGCAACCGCGTCACCGTCAAGCCCTCCGAAAACGCCCCACGCTCGCAGACCCTGCTCCTCGATCTCGCGCTCGAAGCTGGCCGCGAGACGCACATGCCCGAAGGCTGGCTAGTCCGCACCGACGCCAGCCGCGAAGCCGGCGCCTCGCTCCTCCGCGACAACGCCTTCGACCACGTCGTCTTCACCGGCAGCACCAACGTCGGCCGCGCCATCGCCGAGACCCTCGCCCCCCGCCTCACCTCCAGCACGCTCGAGCTCTCCGGCCGCGACAGCGCGTTCGTGCTGGGCGACGCCGACCCCGAACTCGCCGCCGACGCGCTCTGGAACGGCATCACCATGAACGCCGGCCAGACCTGCATGGCCCCGCGCCGCGCCCTGGTCGATGAACAGATCTACGCCGAGTTTGTCCGTCGCCTCATGGCCCGCGCCGGCGCCGCCCGCCCAGTGCCGCTCGTCAACGAACGCGCCGCCAACGAGATCCACGCGCTGGCATTGCAAGCCCACGCCGACGGCTGCCGCTCTCTCAGCGGCGTCGTCGAGCCCCCCGTCGCCGACAGCCACGGCGTCTGTCGCCTCATCCGCCCCATGGTCTTCGCCGACTGCCCGCGCCACGCCACGCTCATCGAGGGCCGCCACTTCGGCCCGCTCCTCGCCGTCGTCCGCGTCCGCGATCTCGAAGACGCACTCACGCTCCACGACAGCGTTGATCAGGTGCTCGCCACCGCCGTCTTCACCAAAGACCCCTCCCGCGTCGACGCTTTCCGCGAACGCCTCCGCTCCACCATCGTCACCGTCAACGACTGCCTGACCCCAACCGCCCATGCCTCCGTCGGCCTCAGCGGCCACGGCGCCTCCGGCTGGGGCGTCACCAAGGGCGAAGAAGGCCTCCTCGCCATGACCCGCCCGATGTACACGACCACGACCTCGCCGCTGCTGCGATTCTCGATGTCCACCGTGACGCCCGCCATCGAGCAAGGCATGGCCAAGTTTGTCCGCTGGTGGTTCGGTGGCAAGGCCCCGGGCCAGCAGCCGCGACGAGAGGCAGCCTCGAGCGTCGCAGTCGCGACGCCGACCGAACGTCGGGCGCGGCAGGCCGATCCGGCTTCCTCCCATACCGGCAACGCTTGACGCTGATCGGTCCCGGGCCAGCTGGACATGGGCGCGCCGCCGGCCCCATTGCCAAAGAAAAACACCGAGGCAAGAGCCTCGGTGTTCGCAAGCAGCAGGATGTGTGCCCAGTTCCTAGGCGGGGCGGATCTCGATGAAGTTGCTGACCGACGCGATGTCGGGGGCGACATCGAGGGTGTAGGTCATCTTCCACTCGGCGCCCTTGGCAACGCGAACGACCTTGGCCGGGGTCTCGCGGCTGACCCACTGGCGATTGCCGCGGTTGTAAATCGTGATGCGCTGACGACGCTTGGTCTGAGCGCGGCCGAGGGCCCGACGGTTGTCGGGATCGCGACGCATCAGACGCTCGATGGTCGAAATCTTGCCCGTCGCGCGGGGGACGGCGTTGACAGTGCAGATGACGTTCTGGCCGGGCTTGAGGCTGCTCATAGATCGATCCTTGCAAACTTCCGGCAGAGCCGGACCCCACCAACGGGTCGAGATGATAGGCGGTAACCTGAAGCGTTTCGAGTGCCCGCGCTCGGGGTGCCACGGCTTGACCGCCCCGGGTCAAGCCGTGCCCCGGTTGCAAGCGTCTGTCCGTGCACGGGTTGGCCAAATCCCGCCAAGCCGTGGCACCCAATCGAGACGGGCCGTGGTTCTTCCTCAAACCGCAACCCTCCAACCTCTTCACCTCCTGTCCTCTCCCCCTAGACTTCCCTTCCTATAGCGAGCACCCGATGTCCAACGAGAATCCCGGCCAGAACCCGACCGCCCCGCAGCTGCCGCCCTTCCACCCCGAGTGGGCCCACCACGCGAAGCCCAAGATCCGCGCCCTCCGTGGGTTCGCGGCCCAGATCGGCAACCAGCAGGCGATGGGGCTCGCCGACGCCAAGCAAGTCACCGAACGCATCGTCGTCGCCGCACCGGCCATGCAGCTCGTCCTGCCCTTGATGAACGGCGAGCGCACCGTCGATCAGATCTGCGCCGAAGTCGGTCGTGGTTTGAACACGGAGATCCTGGGCCAGTTCATCGCTCAGCTCGACGACGCCGGGCTGCTCTTCGGACCGCGGTTTGACGCCATCATCAAGCAGATGCACGCCGACTTTGACTCGGCTCCGGTGCTGCCGCCGGCGACGACGGCGAACTTCGTCGATTCGCTGGTGATGCAGGAAGTGGCCCGCGAATTGAACTTCCCCGAGACTCCGCCGGCCGATCAGGCGGAACTGCAGAAGCTGCAGCGTCAGGTGCAGGAGAAGGCCGCGTCGCTTCCCGACAGCCGCAAGGACGAGATCGGCGCCACCAAGCTCCGCGAACTCATGGAAGCGTGGATCGCGAAGGCGCTTGAGAACGTCGAGAAGCCCAGCTTCGACAGCCTGCCCAAGGCCGTCATCGCGCCGCATATCGACTACGGCCGCGGCTGGATCAACTACGCCAGCGTCTGGGGCCGCCTGCGCGTCGTTGATCGCCCCGACCGCATCGTCATTCTCGGCACCAATCACTTCGGCGACGCCACCGGCGTCTGCGGCTGCGACAAGGGCTACCGCACCGTGCTCGGCACCTGCGAGCTCGATGATCGCCTCGTGCAGACCCTCAAGTCCAAGCTCGGCGCCCAGAACGCCGACCTGCTCTTCCAGCACCGCTTCGACCACGAGCGTGAGCACTCCGTGGAACTGCAGATCCCGTGGCTGCAGCACTGCTTCGGCCCGGACGAGCAGGGCCACTTCCCGAAGGTCTTCGGAGCGCTCATCCACGACCCGGCCGTCAACAACGGCGAGAGCTACGACGGCAAGGGCCTTGGCATGCAGCCGTTCATCGATGCGCTGCGGGCCGCGCTCGCGGAACTGCCGGGCAAGACGCTGATCGTGAGCAGCGCGGACCTCTCGCACGTCGGCCCTGCGTTCGGCGATCAGCAGAACCCCGGTGGCGACACCAAGGAAGCGGCAGACTTCCGCAACAAGACCTTCGGCCACGACAAGGAATTGCTCGAGTTGGTCCGTACCAACAAGCCCGATGATCTCATCGCCTCCATGGCGTGGCAGCAGAACCCGACCCGCTGGTGCAGCACCGGCAACCTCGTCGCCGCGCTCAAGATCACGAGCCCCGAGCGTGTGGAGATGCTGAACTACTCCGCCGCCGTGGACAACAGCGGCGCGGGGATGGTCAGCAGCGTTTCGGGCGCCATGTTCTGAAGATCTCGGAGCACGTGTTCACCGCCGCGGTCCCCGGCCTCTGCTGTGTGGCCACGCGCCGACTTGATTGTCTGGTATCCTCTGCGGATGCGAGCAAAGGCCCTGTGGATGGCGGTCTGCGTGGTGATGTCGGCGTTCGCCGCCGGTGTTTCCGCGCCCGCCCGGCTCGACGCGCCGAGCACGGTGTCCGGCTACGTCGCGCTGCTGCTGGTGAACGAAACACCCTTCCCGGGCGAACGCGGCTGGGTCAGCGAGCAGGACACCAAGGCCGGCATGCTCGCGATTCTCTGGGTGCTTGAGTCCCGGTTGAAGCATGTTCCGCCCGGGTACCGCCAGGAGCACATCGCGTCTGAACGCTGCGACGACGTGATCGACGTCATCACCGCCGGAGGCGAGAAGGGGCAGTGCGACGGCTTCTATCGCGACCAGACAGGCCGCTTCGTGACCGTCGATCGCGTGCGCGAGCGTGTGGAATACCTCGAAAGCTGTGCCTCCAAGGGCGAACCCGGACGCTTCGCGCGCCTGCTCGACTACGCCGCGGGATTGGCGCGGGCTTATGTCGAAGGTGGTATCTCCGAGGCCGACCGATTCGCGGGTCTGCGAGACGTTGCGGGCATCCCTGTGACGGGTCGCGCCTATTCATGGATGACCGACCGCAACAACTACGCGCCGGGCGGGAGCTTCGTTCGAATCCCCGACGAGCGGCAAGGTTCGCTCGGCGGCAACCGCTTCTTCACCCTCCGCCGAAAGAACTGAGGAACATGTATGCGTCCGCTCGCCCTCGTCCTCGCATTCCTGCTCGCACTGTTCGTGCCCGGGCCATCCGCGCGGTCAGAGAACTCCGCCCGCGTTGATGCTCCGGCAGCGCCCACGGAACTGACGGCAAAGCCGCTGCTCTACGAGATCGTGCGGTACCTTTACCGCTGGCACATCGACGAAGCGGACATCGATCGCGTTGTCGACAGCAACGAGGTCGTGTTCTGGATCCGCGAGGTCAAGGTCGCGCTGGACGAGAACGACAACAGCCGCTTCGCAACCGTCACCCTGCCGCAGTTCCGGCTCGAAGTGCGCCTGAAGAAAGCCGACTACGCCATTCCCGAGCGCGATGTCCGGGTCATCAACGAGCAGTATCGAATCGTCTCGGTGGCCACGATCGACCCAGATACCCGCCCGCAAGACGCCTTCGAGATCAAGCACAACTACACGGATCTGCGTGACGAGCTCTTCCGCACGCGGAACCAGGCTCGCTTTCCGGAAGGTGAACTGCTCGAGCGGCTTCGTGCCGCGGCACGCCGCGAGCTCGAGAAGGCTGGCGTCCAACGCCCCGCGGGCGAGGCAGCGAATGTCATCCACCTCGCCCCGCTCTCGTCGGTCGCCAACGAGGCGTGGGTGTTCTGGGAGTCCGGGCGCCGGCTCTTGCGTTTCGATTCCGACATCGATCTCGCAGACCCGCGGGTCTGGGAACACGAGAACCTGAGCGTCCGCGTCTTCGAGATCGACACCAAGGTTGTGGTGTCGCTCGACGAAGTCGCCGGAAGCAATGCGTTCATGACTCGGGATCAGGCCGGTCGCATCCTCTTCAACTGCATGGTGCTCGGCAGACGCCTCGAGCTCGCACCGCCCAAGCCGTAGCACCCGGGCCTGTCGCGCGTTCAGACCCGCCGCCCCCATCCGCTGACGGGCAGG
>JBILLU010000007.1:0-37729 GCA_044375915.1 Phycisphaerales bacterium | reverse complement strand
CGGCGAACTTCGGCGGGTCCTCCGGATCAAACTTGTCGAGCAGGATGCCCTGGTCGAGCGGGCCGAACGCGACGAACCTGCAGCCGTACTGCTTCATCAGCGCCTGCACTTTGCTGCCGGGGCGGATGAACGGGTCGTAACGCATGTTGGCCTTGCTCTGCAAGACGTCGGGCTTCAGCACGGGAATCGCCCGCTCGAAGTCCTCATCGCTGTACGCGCTCTGGCCGACGGCCCGGACCTTGCCTTCCTTCACCAGCGTGTGCATGGTTGCGGCGGCTTCTTGCAGGTAATCGTGCGGCTGGCCGTCGTAGCCGGGGCCGACATACGTGCCGTGGTGGAAGTAGTAGATGTCAATCGCATCGACACCAAGATTGCGGAGCGACTGCTCGCACTGGTTGCGGATCTGCCGGGGCTCGAACGCGTGCGGCGCGGTGCCGGCAAAGTGGCCGACCTTGGTCGCGATGACCTGCGAACCCGGCTTGACGCCGAGTTTCTTGAAGCACTTGGCGAGCAGACGCTCGGCCTTGCCGTTGCCGTAGACGTCGGCGTTGTCCCAGTGGTTCACACCCGCGTCCAGCCCGACCTTAATGCCAGCGACGACCTCGTCTTCGCTCACATCGGCCCAGCCGATGGGCTGGCCGTTGGACGAGGACCAGTTCGGCCCGCCCATGGTCCAGCAGCCGAAGCCGATTTCAGAGACACGGATGTTGGTGCGGCCGAGGGTGCGGAAGTTCATAGAAAGATCTCAAATCGCAAATGAGCAAATCGCAAATCAAGGCATCGCGAACACGATGCCCTAGACCGAGTTGAAACTGGCGAAGCGATCCCGCGTGGCCGCGGGCTTGAGTCCGACTTTGCCCTTTGGCCCGTTGCCACTTGGCATTTCCGCGTCAGCGGATCACCAACACCCCCGGGTGCATCAGCAGCACCGGCTCCTTGCGGAGCTGCAGCAGGCCATTGGCCGACTGCGCGAGCTGCTGCCACGTCGCGTCGCCGAAGAGCAGGCGACCGGCGCTGGCGAGCTGGGCCTCGGTGGCCATCGGTGCCGCGAAGTTCAGCGGAGCCGCGGCCTGGCCGCCGAACATGTCCTCGAGCACGTCGCCCAGCGACGGGGCGGGCGGGTAGTCCGCGACCTCAGCGTCTTCGAGGTTCAGTTCCTTCTTCATGTCCGCGATCGCCTCGTGCAGGCCGCCGAGGCGGTCGGCCATCTTCAGGTCGATCGCCTTCTGCCCGGCGAACAGCCAGCCGCCCGCCGTCTTCGCCAGATCGATCCCGTGGCGTCCCTCGGCGACGCGCTTCTTGAAGAGGTCGAACGTCTCGGTCATCTTGTTCTTGACCGTCTTCAGTTCTTCGTCGTTCCACGGGCTGGAGGAATCGAACATGCTGGCCATCGGTCCGCGCGAGCGGCTGACGGTGTGCACCTTCAGCTTCTCGTACAGCCCGCCCATGCTGATCTTGCCGCCGACCACGCCGATGCTGCCGACGATGCTCGACGGATTCACGTAGACGCGCGACCCGGCCGCGAGCACGTAGTACCCGCCGCTCGCCGCCATATCACCGACGCTGATCCACACCGGCTTCTTCGCGGCAAGCCGCTTCAGGCCCTGCCACATGATCTCGCTGGCGATCGCCGAGCCGCCCGGCGAGTTCACCCGCACGATCACACCCTTGATCAGGCTTTCGTCGAGCATGTCCTCGATGGCATTCCGCACCGTGCGACTGCCGACGCTCTTGTCGCCGCTGAACCCGGACTTCGAATCGCCGTCCACGATCGTGCCGTCGATGTGCAGGATCGCGATCGTCTCGCCGGTGATCGTCTGCTGCTGGGGCTTCATGATCTGCGAGAGCAGCGTGAACGGGTTCGCCGACTCCAGATCAATCTCGGTGTCGGACTTGGTCAGGTTCGTGATCCGCGTCTCGGACAGGCCCGCCTGCTTCGCGACCGTGTCGTGCAGCAGCGGCAGATCGATCTGCGAATCCACCAGGCCCGTCTTCACCGCGTCGTCGCCGTTGGCCATCCACGCCGCCTTCATCGCCTCGTCGAGCTTCGCGTCGTCCATGTTCCGCCCGCTCTTGAGAGCGGCACGCTGGTTCGCGTAGAGGCTGTCCAGCAACTGGTTGATGTTCTCGTCCCACGCCTTGCTCGGGGCGCTGCGGGTCATCTGCTCGTTAGCGCCCTTGTAGTCGCCGACCTGCACCATGTCGGCCTTCAGGCCCGCCCATGCCAGCGTGTCGGCGAGGAACATCTCCTCCATGTGCATGCCCGGCAGCGACACCGCGCCGCCGCTCTGGATGACGGCGTTGTCCGCGTACGAAGCCAGCATCAGGTCGGTCGCGGCGTAGCCCTCGCTGAAGACCGAGACCTTCTTGCCGCCCGCCCGCACACGCTTGATCGCCGCGCCGAGTTCCTCGGTCTGGCTCATGCTCAGCTGCGCATCCTTCAGTCGCACCAGCACCGTCCCGACGTCGTCATTGGTCGCGGCGGCGTCGATTGCCTCGACGTAATCGCGAAGCGTCGCCGAGTGCTTGCCGCCGAAGAGCGCCGAAGCCGGGGGCTGGTTGTGCGGCTTACCCCGGATCTCGATCGAGCCGATGCGGTCGCCGGCGAAGGCCAGCCCGCTCGCAAGAACCAACCCAAGGGCCGAACCGAGAACGCGACGCGAGACGAGAGTGCGCATGAGTCCCTCCGTGCAGTGTGATTCGGGATCGTTGGGGGGCTGGGGGAAAAGCTCAAAGCTCAAATCGGCAAAGCTCAAATCAAGGCATGCCGTGCCCGTCGCTCCCGATCATCTCGAGTCTGTATTCGGACTGACACAGAAAAAGATGCACCGCGTCACGGGTCGTTCCCCGTGGTCGCTCCGAATTTGCTGCTTTGAGCTTTTCCGCTTTGGGCTTTTGCAGCCCTGCCCTACCGCCCCACCTTCGTGAACCGCGCCTTGGTCTGATCCAGAACCACCGCCGCCACGATCGCCGCGCCCATCACGATCTGGGTGTACGCCTGATCGATCTCGAGCACCAGCATGCCGTTGTTGATCATCTGGACCAAGAGCGCGCCCAGCACGGCACCGAACGCCGAGCCCTTGCCGCCCGAGAGCGACGCCCCGCCGATGACAGCCGCCGCAATGACGCTGAGTTCGTAGCCCTGACCCGCGCCCGGAGCCGCGGCACCGTAGTAGCCGAGGTACATCGCCGCCGACAAGCCCGCCAGGGCGCCGCAGCAGGTAAAGACGATGATCTTGACGCGGCCGACGGGAATGCCTGCGTAGTACGCCGCGGTCTCGTTCCCGCCGATCGCGAAGACCCGCCGCCCGATCACCAGACGGCTGAGCGCAAACATCCCGGCGAGCATGATCACCACCATGATGATCATCGGAATCGGGTACACGTTCCCCGTCTGCAGCTTCATGAAGCCCTTGGTGAAGCTCTCCGGGAAGCCGGTGATCGATTGCCCCTGCGTCCGTACGAAGACAATGCCCGATAGCACGGCCATCATGCCGAGCGTGATGATGAACGGGTGCACGCGGAGCCCGACGATGAGACTGCCACTGAACGCGCCGCACGCCGCACCAACGAGCATGCACACGCCGACACCGATGGGCAAACTCAGCCACAGCGGAGCCCCGCCTTCGCTGGGGACCATCGCGTCCACATCGAGGCCGAGGTACTTGCGCTGCAGCGTCTGCAGGGCGCCCGCGCCGATCACAGCCGCCAGGCCGTAGATCGAGCCGACAGAAAGATCGATGCCACCCAAGACGATCACCGCGGTCATCCCCACGGCCATCACGGCGATGAAACTCGCCTGCGTCGCCAGCAGGATCAGATTTTCGGTGTTGAGGAACTTGCTTTCTTCGCGCGAGACCATCAACTCCCGCGGCGGGCCGTCAAGCACGCGGGGGGTCCGAGCGCTGCTGAGGCCCGTCGTCTGCCCGCCCACGATGATCTTGAGGTTCGCGCTGTCAGCGGACGCCGGAAGCGACGAGCCGAGCGCGGACGCGAAGTCCGATCCCGCCGCCGCGCCGCTCGGGAAGGTGATCGCGAGCGTCCCGCCCTCGCTGGACACGACGGCGTCCTGCGGCAGAGCGAACTTCACCTGGGCGGGCTTGGTGCCGCCGAAGAAGGTGAGGGCGAGGCCCAGAAGCAGAATGACAAAGATGAGCCCGGATTCCTGGGCCGAGAGCAATCGCTTGAGCAGAGACGGCCGGGCAACCGGACCGGAGGGGGTCGAGGAAGTCACGGGATGACTGTACCGGGTCCGAGGAGGTGTTGCACGGAATTCAATCGATGGTCTGGATGAAGCTGCTTCGGCTCGGATTGACCGCGTTAATGCTCTTGTTGCCGGTCCCGGTTGTGAAGAAGGTCAGGTTCACGCTCGCGGTCACGAACTCACCGTGACCGTCCGTGAATACAAAGTTTGCCCCATCACGACCGTGATTGTCGACGCGGCCGTAGTACTGCGACGACTGGGCTCCAGCCGCCGTCGAGCCGGAAGTCACGTTATCTCCAGCCGCGGTCTTGCCGGTAACGCTGCCGCCGGAGTACCACCCGGTCGTTCCGTTGTCAGGCCCGTTGGTCTCGTCGCCCCAGAACGGAACGGCAAAGATCACGTCCGGATCGTCGGAGCGAAGCCCGGCGAAGTACAAGTAGCTGATGTTGTACGAGACCACATCAAACTGACTGCCCGGAATCCTCGGAGCGACTTCAACCTGCCAGTTCCCCGTCGGGCCGGCGGGAGTCGAGTCTGCCTGGGCGGTATACGCCGGGGCATTCATGTTGTTGGAGCCCTTGTTGTACGGATAGAAGCGATCCGTGCGATCGGATGGACACAGCAACGAACCAAAGCCGTCGAGATACTTCGGCATGAGCGCCTGAGTGCGGTTGTCGGCGTACGTGAACGGCCCATTCACCGCATGAAATCCGCTGCGATAGCCCCACCAGGGATCACCCACGTTCGACCGGTCACCATTTCCGACCTGCCGGAGGCTGAAGAGACCCGCGACGCCGCCGTAGCGGGCCTGCTGCGACCAACGGTCGGCGGTGTAGTACGTCTTGCCGCCAACCGTGTAAGGCTTCTTCACATCGAGCGCCTTCTCCGCCGCGGCCGTCGACGCGAGCGGCGGCGTGGGGTACCAAGACTTGTTTTCGTTCGCGTAGAGGAGCATCGAAGTGCCGACGGATCGCACGTTCGTCAAACACTTGAGCGACCGCGCCGAGTTCCGTGCCTTCCCCAGCGCCGGCAACAGAATTCCGATGAGCAGCGCGATGATCGCGATCACGACCAGCAGTTCGATGAGCGTGAATCCGCGGCGAGGCGCGAACCGCACGTTCGAGTTGGCGGAGCGGTCGTTGGTTTGTGTGTTGTTGGATCGCATGAAGCACGTCCTTGCAGCACGGCACCGGCGGTTGGCCGGGCGACAACTCTTTCTCACCCGCAGCCCCGGCCGCGAGTGCTGGAGAGCACGGCAGAACGCCGCCGCTCTCAATCCCCCCCCACCGCCCCACTGCCCCACTGCCCCACCGTCTCCGACCACCACTCCAACCTCAGCCCGAAACCTTACCCACTCCACTGTAACGCATTCTCACCGATTCTGTAACGCCCAGAAGTTGTACGCCGCAGAATCACCGAGGCTGCGTTCCCGTCCGACAACCTATCGACAAAGTGAAGGTCGCGTCAAGCGGAAACGCAGAATGTGGGAGGCCAAATGCCGGATGTCAGAAAGATCGCGGAAGAGGCGATCGGAACGCGAAACGGCCGCCCGAGGCCACTGGTTCGGCAGCTCGCCGAAGCAATTGGGTTGGGCGCAACGGATCGATTCGCCTTCGCCGGGGAAACCCCTCGGGGCTGGCTGAGACTCGGTATCGAGAACTGAAAGCGGACGTTGGAACCGGTTTCCTGCTGCGAAAATCGTGAAATCTTCCGAGTTTGGGCGCACAGTCCGTGCGATTTTCATCAGCTCCGTGGTATCTTGTAACAAGAGCTTTGGCGTGCCCGGACGGCACGCCGTGCGCGTTTGCGCCCCTGCCCGCCGAAACTCCGGGTTCGGTTGGTGGGAGGGCTTCGGTGTTTCACAGCGTTTCTCGAACGAGGGAGAATTCTCAAATGCGTCAATGTCAAATCGCTTCGGCCCTAGTTCTGTCGGCCTTTGCCGGCCTTGCCGTCGCGCAGCCGCTGGCCATCACCGGTCAGAAGAAGGCCGAATACGGCAACCCGCGCTGGGTCAACACGATTCCCACCAACGCCGGCGATAACGCCACGCTGAGCTGCGACAAGAACACGATCGGCGGCGTGAACCTCGCCACCGTGCTCACGGGCGTCGAGCTCGCGATCCCGCTGTCGGCCCTGGGCAACCCCACCGGCACCATCAAGATCACCGCCTTCATCAACAACCAGGACGGCGGCTTCGCCTCCAACCAGTGGTCCGGCACCTCGCTCGTCGGCGCCGCAGGTGAGCTCGCTCAGCCCGCCAACTTCGGCGAGACCCGCGCGATCAACATCGAGTCCGATGTCCGCGCCGCCGGCAAGCAGTACTTCACCGTCAACCTCGCTGGCGCCGGCACCGCGCCGGTCATCGACGGCTCCCGCGACGCCAGCGGCTGGTCCGCCCGCTTCCAGCAGGGCGCCCGCACCGGCTTCGGTGATGCCACCCAGGGCACCGTGGACGGCGCCGGTGGCTCCGAACTCGATCGCGGCTACTCCCGCGTCGCCGGCGGCGTGCTGTATCTCTTCTTCGCCGGCAACCTCGAGAGCAACGGCAACCGCCTCGAGATCTTCTTTGACGTCAACGACGCCACCGGTCAGAACAAGCTCCGCGGCGACAACCCGCTGATCGGCGGCACCGACGGCCGCCTCAACCGCATGGGCGACGACGGCACCGGCAACGGCCTCACCTTCGACAGCGATTTCAAGGCCAGCTACTGGCTCGGCGTGAACTGCGGCAACGTGCCGTTCCAGTTCTACGTCGACTACGCCAAGCTCACCAGCGCTGACGGCACGGTCCCGGGCATCGCCCAGTACTGCGGCTCGTCGGGCGCGGCGTCGAACGGCGTCCTCGCCGGCGGCGAGGTCGGCGCTCCGGCCATCCTCGGCACCATCAACAACTCCAACATCCTCGGCGTCCCCCCCTTCTGCCCGCCCCCCACGGGCAATGCCGACGTGTCCAACGGCTCCGAGCTCGGCGCCCTCTACAGCTACGTTGACAAGGTCAACAAGCGCCTGTACCTCTTCACCTCGGGCAACGTCAAGACCGACTACTCCGGCGCCCTCTTCTTCATCGACGTCGGCGGCTTCATGACCCCCGGCGGCGAAGAACTCGGCCAGAACCGCATCCGCAACGACAACACCAACGCCGACTTCGGCTACCTCAACGGCCACGGCGGCGACGGCACCGGCACCAACCCGGGCCTCACCTTCGACGCCGACTTCAGCCCCACCTACTTCCTCGACTACAAGAACGGCGGCAACGTCGACAACTTCTCGCACGCCCAGATGCTGCGGACCAACGGCCGCGCGACCGTCTGCGGCGCTGTGATCGACTACGGCACCTTCGACGGCGGCAACAAGGCCAACCCGAACCCCCAGGGCCAGATCTACGACGTGATCAAGTACAACGGCCTCCAGGGCTATCCGGGCGGCGTCACCGAGCCGTTCATCGGCATCCAGGAGCAGGACGGCACCCGCACCGACCTCGAAGGCAACTTCCCCCCCTACGCCAGCCACAAGTTCATGGCCGAGTACGTCGGTGAGCCCTGCAACAGCATCCCCGGCAACCCCGCCGCGGCCAAGCCCGCGGGCGGCATCATCCTGATGCGCATGGATCAGTCCAACCTCGGCGGTCAGACCGCCGTCGGCGGCGCGGCCTTCACCGAGGAAGACGTCCTCGCTGTCAACTCCGGCCTCGAGTGGTCCATCGACCTCGCCGAGCTCGGCTACGACGGCGTCAGCGACATCAAGATCGCTGGCTTCATCGAGACCGTCGGCGGGTTCACCATCACCAACCAGGTCTTCGGCGAACTCCCGGCCAGCTACGGCGACCTGCCCACGGGCAGCAACGTCGGCGTTGCCAGCGCGGTCAACTTCGACACCATCCCCGGCAAGCAGTGGGTCCTCGCCTACGAGACCTGCCCCGCTGACTTCAACAACGACACCTTCGTGGACGATTCCGACTTCGTTCTCTTCGCGTCCGCCTACAACGACCTCATCGCCCCCAGCCGCTGGGCTCTGGGCGACGTCAACGGCGACGGCCTCGTCGACGACTCCGACTTCGTGACCTTCGCTGGCGCCTACAACGACCTGCTCTGCCCGAACATCATGGAGTAATCCAGACGTTCGGCGAGTACGCTCGCTGACAGCGACAGAAGACCTCGAAAGGCCCGCCCCTTGGCGGGCCTTTTTTATTGCTGCGCTCCACGCGAACGGGGCCTGGGGGCGAGGGCATGGGGTCTTCCCGGTGCCGCAACCGCCGTTCTCGGCCGTTGATCGCACTCTCGCTCAACTCACCGGGGTTACCGGTCGATGCCCCTTCGACTCAGCACCGGCACCCGCCGCGCTGCTTCAACGGAGATCGACCATGCACGCCGCCCTCGCTCGTTTCGTCCTTGCTGGCACCGTCCTCGGCCTCGGCGCCTGCGGCACCTCGGGCACCTACGCCGAGCGTTCCGCGGACCAGCCCGAGACCGCCGCCAAGCACCAGCAAGCCTCCAGCGAGACCAGCCGTGCGTTCCAGACGTCCGGCGATGTCGCGACGGCGGAACCCGAAGTCGCGGCGAACGAGGCCGCGATCGCCCCCGCCCCGATCGCCGAAGCCTTGCCGGCGATCCCCGAACGCCGACTTGCGCCGATGCCCGTTATTGCCAAGCGTGATCGCTTCGACGAAACCGGCCCGGCCAGCGTCGACGGCCTGTCGCAGGTTTCCTTCGCCCAGGAAGGCGAGGACTTCGATCCGGCCCTCACGCCCGACGGCGAGAAGATGATCTTCGCCAGCACGCAGTACCGCGCCACCAGCGACATCTACGCCAAGCCCGTCAAGGGCAGCGTCGTCACCCAGCTCACCAGCGACCCCGCCGACGACGTGATGCCCGCCGTCAGCCCCGACGGCAAGAAGGTCGCTTTCGCCAGCAACCGCAGCGGCTCGTGGAACATCTACGTGATGCCGATCACCGGCGGCCGCCCGGTGCAGGTCACCTCGACCGGCGCGCACGATCTGCACCCCTCGTGGTCGCCGGACGGAAAGCACCTGGTCTTCAGCCGCCTGGGCGAAGTCTCGCACCGGTGGGAAATGTGGGTCACCGACGCCTCGAACCCCAGCGCGTCGCACTTCGTCGGCTACGGCCTGCTGCCCGAGTGGTGCCCCGTCGCCGGCACCGGCGAGAACGGCGCCGACCGCATTTTGTTCCAGCTCCCGCGTGAGCGCGGCGCCCGCACCTTCGGCGTCTGGACCATCGACTTCAAGGACGGCGTGACCAGCAACGCCATGGCCATCGCCACCAGCGGCGGCTCGGCCCTGATCAACCCGACATGGTCACCCGACGGCAAGTTCATCGCCTACGCCGAAGTGCCCGCTCCGGAAGGCCGCGTCGAGATCAACCAGTCGCGCCCGAGCCAGAGCGATCTGTGGATGGCCGCGGTGGACGGCTCGGCCCGCGTCAAGCTGACCGACGGCAACGCCGTCGCTCTTATGCCTCATTGGGGCGCGAACAACCGCATGGTCTTCTTCAGCGATCGCGCCGGACGCGGAAACGTCTGGACGATGGACGTGAACAACGCGGTACTGGCGTGCGGCGGCTCGACCGGCGTCGAACACGCGTCGGCCGCACAGGACGCCCCGGCCCAGGCCGCGGCCGAGGAAGCCGAGCAGCCTGCAGAGCAGAAGTGATCCGACCGGACGACGTTCGGCGGGGAAAGTCGTGATCCGCCTGAAATCCAGCCGATAGACGCAACGCTCGGGAAGGAATCCCGAGCGTTGTTCTTTGCACGCCGGGCCGGATCGCATCGGCCGCGTGCGGACTGGAGGATCCGGTCGTGTCACGTGCTGTCACCAATCGCCGTTTTTGCGTTCACGCCTTCGCGCTCGCCGCCCTGTCCGCTTGGGTCGCCTGCGCGGGCTGCGCCTCCAAGCCCGAACTCGCCACACCTCGCTCGACGCTCGCGCCGTACGACACATCTCGCGGCGAATTGCTGTGGGCGGTCGCTCCCCTCCGCAACGAATCGGCGACCAGCACGGTCGACGCGCTGGCGATCAGCGACCGCGTCGTCGAAGCCGTCGAGCAGGTCAAGGGCGTGCGTGCCGTGCCCATGAACCGCACGATCGAGACGATGCGGGCCCTCAAAATGCCTCTGGTACAGACCCCCGGCGACGCGAGAAAGCTCGCCGACGCCCTTGGCGTCGATGCGCTCGTCGTCGGCACGATCACAACCTACGAGCCCTACGACCCCAAGCTGGGGCTCGCCCTCGCCCTGGTGCCACGAACGGCTGTGATGCAGAGCGGGAACTTCACGCCCGGCCCCACCGTCGACCCACGAGCCGTGCAGAGCAGTGCGACCGAAATCGCTCCGCCCCCCAACGCCGGAGAGCCGGCCTCGGCGGTCTCCGAGCTCTTTGACGGCAAGAACCAGGCCGTGCAGATGGACGTACGCACGTTCGCCGAAGGACGCTCCGAAGCCGTCTCTGCCAACGGCTGGCGGCGCTACCTCAAGAGTGTGGATCTGTTCTCGGAGTTCGCGGCCTACCGGACCATCGACGCCCTCATGCAGGCGGAAACAGTGCGTGTGGCGACCTCCGCACCCCTCCGGGGCACTGCCCCCTCGAAGGCCACCGCGACGCCAGCCGCGGCCTCTGCCAGCCCCCAAACGCGAGACGAATAACCGATTCGGACCAGTCGAAATTTTTCATAAAGCCTTTTCTGATAAGGCTTTCAGGCATAAAATGCCATAGTCCGAGAAAACCGGAAGGGCTTCGGACGCGTATAAACATCCGAGCAACACGCTGGTCCGACAAGACTTGCGTTCTTCCTTGCGGCCGGCGTTCAGCCGGTGGGGGCGAGAACCGATTGAAGGGTCTAGCGGTCGTCTCGCGACGTGTGTTATCCGCCGAGAGCGCCTGGTGCCGTGGTTACGGGATCAGGCTTGAGCGGCCCGGAGAGTTGCCGATGTTCACCCTTCCGATCGTTGACATGTTCACTCGGTACCTGGGCGACGAGCGCCATTTCAGCCCGTACACGGCTCGTTGCTACGGCGCCGATCTGCGCCAGTACATGGAGTACCTGGCCGCCGAGTTCAAGATCAAGCCTGACGAGTCGCACGAGAAGTCGGCGACCAGCAAGTACGCCGAGGACGCCCGCGGCGGCAAGCGCCCGACGATGGCCGGCAACGGCTTCGCGCCCGCGACGCTGACCGACGCCGTCTGCCAGGCGTCGGCCGACGTGATCCGCGGCTTCCTCGCCCACCTTGGCGAGAACCAGTACTCGGCCGCGACGATGGCGCGCAAGATCGCCACGCTGCGTTCGTTCTACAAGTGGGCCGACCGCAAGGCGCTGGCCGCGGCCAACCCGATGACGCTCATCCGCACGCCCCGTCAGGGCAAGCGGCTCCCGAAGGCGATCTCGATCGAGCAGATCGAGAAGTTGCTGGCCGCTCCGGACGACAACGACGTGCTGGGCCGTCGCGACCGCGCGATGCTCGAGACGCTGTACTCGACCGGCCTACGCGTCAGCGAGCTGATCGGGCTTGAGCTCGAAGATCTCGACATCGCCGGCGAGGCGCTGCATGTCCGTGGCAAGGGCAAGAAGGAACGCATCGTTCCGCTCGGCAGCCACGCCATCAACGCCATCAACCGCTACGCCGAGCTCGTCAAGAACGATCCTCGCTTCGCCCAGTGCTGGAGCCAGGACCGCAAGCTGCGTCCGCTGTTCATCAACAAGCACGGCGGCCGCCTGAGCAGCCGCTCGGTCCGCCGCAAGCTGGACAAGTACCTCAAGCAGGTCGGCCTTGATCCGACCATCAGCCCGCACACGCTGCGGCACAGCTTCGCGACCCACCTTCTGGACAACGGCGCCGACCTCCGCAGCGTGCAGGAGCTCCTGGGCCACCAGTCGCTCTCCACGACGCAGGTCTACACGCACCTCACCGCCCAGCGCATGCAGGACGCCTTCAACCGCTCGCACCCCCGGGCGCAAGCGAGCTGAGTCCGCACACACAGTCCACCCTTCGACGCCCGCGTTTCGCACGCGGGCGTTTTCTTTGGATTTCACGCAGAGCGGCCCGACCGGCTACTTCTTGCTGATTTCGTCGAGAATCTCGCGTACACGCTTCTCGGCAGCGTTCGGGTCGTCGAGCGTCACGATGCCGCGAACCACGCGTTCCTTGTCAACCACGACGGCCGATGCCAGGCCTCCGGCGAGAACCGGGTCGAAATCGCCGGAAGACTCAGCGAGCAGAACGGTCTCGTTGCGTCTGTCCGGGACCGCGACGTTGTCTTCGCTGTCGAACACGCGGAAGAGCAACGCGGCCATATTCACGGTCATGTCTGCGTCGTCGATCACGGGCACGCAGCGAGCGCTGTAGCGCCCGTCCGACCCGACGAGCAGTTGGTCTCGCAGCCGCACCGAAGGCAGGACCACGCGCCGAGCGTCGCGAAACGCGGCATCGCGAGCTTCAAGGTCGGCGTCACGCATCGGCTTGACGTTGAATCGCGTGAGAATGAGCACAGAGCTGAACTGGTCGCTCTGCTCCTCCCAGCGCGAGCCGCCGGTCGTGTAGAAAATCAGCGTCTTGGGCAGAGCGTGGCCCACCCGGATCACCTCGCCATCGCCCTGGAGATCGCTGAGCGCGTCGACCTTCGTGCGTCCCGTCACATCGACCGCCCAACCCTGCGGCTCGCCGGCGTCCATCGCCCGGCACGACACATCGATCGACCGCACCGGACCTTCATCCAGAATCACTTCAGCAGTGCGAAGGCGGTTCGTGGTCCGATCGATACCGAGCTTGATCGTTCCGCCGGAGATATCGCCTTCGAGCACGATCCGACCCGTGCCTCGCTCCACACGGCTGCTGCGCCATCGCACATCGCTCACGCCCCGCGGGTCCAAGCCCAGATCAGCCAGCTTGTCGCTCGCAACCCCGGGATCGGCGAGCACCAGTTGCGGCAGGGCGAGCTTCGGAAAGAGCTTCTCGAGCCCGCTCTTGAGCGGGCCGTCCGGCAGTGTGAACTCGCAGTAGCGGGCCTGGTCGCTCTTGATGGTGGCGTGAACAATCGGCCCCGTGGCGGTCACCACGAGACGCCCCAGTTCCATCCGCAGCCGCGTCGGCGACCCGGGATCGACGGCGACCTGCACCGTGGATTGCGACGTCTGGCCGCGATCATTCTTCACACGAATCGATACCGATTCCCGCGTCGGCCCCTGGCGATACGCCTGCACGAGCGCTTCCAGTCGCGTCTGAACCTCGTCGCTCGTGGTGACGGGTGCCGTCGGAATCTGCGGGCCGACTTGCGCCGCCGCGAGCGGCGCGGCGAAAAGCAGGCACACCGATGCGATGATCACCTTACTCCTCATCGCTCTCCGCCTCGTCCGTCGCGGTCGCGGGCGGCTCGCCGAAGATCGCGGATCCGATGCGGATGCAGTTTGCACCCTCTTCGATGGCGACCTCGAAATCGCCAGTCATCCCCATGGAAAGGATGTTGACAGGTCCTTCGACGACGCCGCTGCCCTTGAGTTCCTCGAACATCTCGCGGCAGCGTCCGAAGGTTGCCCGGGCGTCCTCCGGGTTGTCGCTGTAGGCCGCCATGGTCATGAGTCCGCGGACACGAACATTGATCATCGACCCGATCTGCTCGGCGAGCGGGATGGTCGCTGGGATGGGGCAGCCGAACTTCTGATCCTCGCCCGAGCAGTTGACCTGGATCAGAACATCGATCACGCGGTCTTTCTTGAGCGCAAGGGTCTGGAGTTCCTCGGCGACGCGGAGTGAATCGACGGAGTGGGTGAGTCGCACCAGTTCGACAATCTTCTTGGCCTTGTTCCGCTGCAGATGCCCGATCATGTGCCAGCGGGCGTTGGTGCTGGCGAGATCGGGGATGCCTGGCTTTCCCGGAACTGCGTCAAACAGCGTGGCAGCGGCGTCGGCGGCGGCCTTGCGAGTCGCGGGCAGCGTCTTGAGGCGTGCCTGGTACTCCTCCACCATCGCGGCCTGCTGCAACAGGTGCTGCACGCGGTTTTCGCCCAGATCGCGGTGACCCAGGGCGAGTAACTCACGCACCTGCTCGGGCGTGGCGTACTTGGTGACGGCGACCAGGAGGATGTCCTCGGCGCGGCGGCCGCTGCGCTTGGCCGCGGCGGCGATGCGGGACTTGACGAGTTCGTAACGCTCGACGAGCGTCTCGGGCAGGGCGCGGGGGGTGGACATGATGGGTGCGACCGGTGTCACGGCGACGGGCTCCCGACGCTGTGGAGCGCGGGAGGTGGGCATGGGGTTCGCCAACGCAGCGATTCGGGTGGGCGACGCGGTGTTTGCCGCGATCGCGACGGGGTCTTCGGGCGTGTCGGCTTCGAGGCTTTCGGAGTCGAGATCTGCGACGTCCAGACTTTCAGTGTCCAGTTCCATTGCATCCAACGGCTCATCGAATTCGGCAACCCGAGCTTTGGCGGATGCCCGCGCCACGGTCTTCTGGGCGGCGTTCCGAGTTGCGGCCTTGCCGGTCGGCTTGGCGGCGGTCTTGCTCGACATCTGTGTGACCTTCACGACCACCGCCGGGCGTTCAGCGTTGGCTGCCCGCTTCGAACTGGTCTTGGCCGTGGGCTTCGAGAGAGCCTTCGCGGCCGGCTTGGACATCGGCCGAGAGCCTGATTTGGCGGCAAGCTTCACGGAGCCCTTGGCGGCAGGCTTGGTCGTGGTGGTGGCGGTCGGCTTGCCGTGCTTGCTGCCCTTTGCGGACGATGGTGTCGATTTGGGGCGTGCCATGTCGGCCTCCTGCCTGCGTCGTGTGTGCGCCGCGTGTGGGAATCGAACGCTGCGGCTCCGCCGCGTGGGAATAGCATATCGCGCCGTTCGCGATCGTGTGCAGCGGCACCCGCCACGCCGCCCGGCGTGGGCACTGATTACGACCCCGCACCCCCCACCCTTTCACCGGAGTTCCGATGTCGACCACCCTGACGCCCCGCGAAAAGCCCCTTGCCGTCGGCGAAACCGCCCCGAACTTCACGCTCAAGGACCAGAACCGCAATGACTGGACCCTGAGCGACGCCGTGAAGAAGGGCGATGTCGTGCTGTGCTTCTACCCGCTGGCGTTCACCAGCGTGTGCAGCACGGAGATGAAGTGTGTGAGCGACGAGATGGCGAAGTGGTCGAGCAAGGGCTCGCAGGTCATCGGCGTATCGTGCGATTCGTTCGCGGTACAGGCCGAGTGGGCCAAGCAGTTGGGCCTGAAGCAGACGCTGCTGGCCGACATGCACCGCGAGGTGTGCAAGGCGTTCGGGCTGTACTGGAAGGACCTGAACGTCTCGCAGCGCGGGACGGTGGTGATCGGCCAGTCGGCCGACGGCGTGGCGAAGGTGAAGTGGGCCCAGAACCGCGAGCCGGGGAAGGCCATGAACTTCGAGGAAGTGCTGGCGTGGCTGGCGAACTGAGCCGCTGACAATCCATCCGCAACCTGATCCGCGGGGCTCCGAGCCCCGCGGCTTTTCTTTTGTTCGCGCGTACCCTGCGGGTATGAGCAGCTTTCCTTTTGTTCTGATCATCCGTGACGGCTGGGGCATGAACCCGAATCCGTCGCACGATTCCTTCAACGCCGTCAAGCTCGCCAAGACCCCGGTCGCGGATCGGCTGATGCGCGAGTATCCGTGGACGCTGATCAAGACCAGCGGCGAGGACGTGGGTCTGCCCGACGGCACGATGGGCAACAGCGAGGTCGGGCACCAGAACATCGGGGCGGGAAGGGTGGTGCCGCAGGAATCGCTGGTGATGACCAAGGCGTGCACGACTGGCCTGCACACCAACAAGGCGATCGCGGCGGCGGTGGCGCACGCGAAGCAGAAGAACAGCAACCTGCACCTGCTCGGCATCAACTCCGACGCTGGCGTGCACGGGCTGCTCGAGCATCTGTACGCGATTCTGGCGGCGGCGAAGGCGCTGGGGTTCGACGGGTCGCGGGTCTTCCTGCACATGTTCACCGACGGACGCGACACCGGACCGTTCACGGGGCTGGGGTTCACCAAGGCGGTGGAAGACAAGTGCAAGCAGTTGGGCGTGGGGCGGGTCGCGAGCGTGATGGGTCGCTACTACGCGATGGACCGCGACCACCGCTGGGAGCGGGTGCAGATCGCGTTTGATTGCCTGACAGGGCGAGGAGTCAAGGAGGCCTCCCCCACCGCTGCCGCGGCGATTCAGCACTACTACGACAACCCCTCGGGTGACACGCTCAAGGGCGACGAGTTCGTGACGCCCACGGCGGTTGGAACGCCGGAGCAGATCGCCGCCTCGCGGATCAAGAGCGGCGACAGCGTCATCTTCTTCAACTATCGGGGTGACCGTCCCCGCGAGATCTCGGCGGCGTTCGTCTTCCCCGATGACAAGTGGACGAAGGTGAAGCCCTCGCCGGACTCGGGGAAGAACGGGTTTGATCGCGGTGCGAAGCTGGATTTGTTCTATGTGACGATGACGGACTACTGGGAGGCGTTGACACCGTTCGTTTCAGCGGTGGCGTTCCCCAAGCCGCCGCGGATGGTGAACATCGCGGGCGAGTGGATCAGCAAGCAGACCGGCAAGGCGAGCAACCTGCACCAGTTCCGCTGCGCCGAGACGGAGAAGTACCCGCACGTCACCTTCTTCTTCAACGACTACCGCGAGGAGCCGTTCCCGGGCGAGACGCGGGAGAACCCGCCCAGCCCGAAGGTAAAGACGTACGACATGAAGCCGGAGATGTCGGCGGAAGAGATCCGTGACGCGGTGCTGCGCCGGATCGCAGCGCCCGACTGCGACGAACTGATCGTCGTCAACTTTGCCAACGCCGACATGGTCGGTCACACCGGCAGCCTGCCCGCGGCGATCAAGGCGTGCGAGACAGTGGACGCGTGCGTGGGCGCGTTGGTCGATGCGACACTGGCCAAGGGTGGGTCGCTGATCGTCACCGCCGACCACGGCAACAGTGAGCAGATGTTCGATCCCGAGACCAAGGCGCCGCACACGGCGCACACGACGTACGACGTGCCATTGATCGTGGTGGGCGATCGGTTCAAGGGCAAGACGCTCCGCGGCGACCAGGACGCGGCGGGCTGGTTCAAGCCCGAGGTCCGTGCCAAGCGTGGGCGACTGGCGGACATCATGCCGACGGCACTGTCGATCATGGGGCTTCCGAAGCCGACAGAGATGACCGGAATATCACTGCTGTCCGAGTAGTTCACGGACATGCTTGATCACGAAGAAACGGCGGAATCGCAGCGGAATGGCTGCGAATGTCCGCGGTTTCTCCTTGCTCCGTCGGCGGGCTTCCGATACAAACAGATATCGGCAAAAGCACGGAGACAAGATTCATGGTGTGTTCGTTCCAAGGCAGTTGCTGGTGGAGGCCCGTGGTCTTGGTCGCGGCGGCTGGCACGCTCGCGTCGGCAGCATCGGCACAGCTGACGATCACGCAGATCAGCCGCAACTTGGGCGGCGGTTCCACAGCACGCGGCTGGCAAGCGGTGGTTGACCTCACGAACCCGCGGGTGCGGATCGTGACCACGCCGCCGTCGCTGACGGCGTCCGGCGGCGACTCGCTGTTGATGACAGCGCCGACATTCCGGACAAACACGGGCGCTCGCGTTGCGATCAACGCAAACTTCTACGGCACGGTGTCGAGCACCGTGGGCGACATCATCGGGCTCTCGGCAATCAACGGCAACGTCATCTCGCCGGTGCGCCAGTTCGGCTCGTTCCCTGATCCGGCGATCACGTTCGATCGCAACAAGCTGGCGAAGATCGACTACATCACAGCGGCGGATCCGAGCATCTTCGACGCGGTCGCGGGCGTGGGGCCGAGCAACACCGACACCGACCCGGGCACCATGCTGGTGATCAACGGCGTGAACAACGGCGCCACGGCGCGGGTGCAGCCGACGACGCGCACCGCACGCACCGCGGTGGGCATCAACCAAGCGGGCACGACGCTATACATGGTGACGTTCGATGTCGGCGGGACCTCGTCGGGCATCAACCTGTCGGAGCTCGGGTCGTACATGATCTCGATCGGGGCGTGGCGTGCGATCAATCTCGACGGCGGCGGGAGCACGAGTTTCTCGGCGACGCTCGACAACGGCACGGTGGTGCAGAACTCCCCCAGCGGCGGATCGTTCCGCGCGGTAGCGAATCACCTGGGGGTGGTCTTGTTGCCGGCGAACGCGGTGTATCGCACCACGCGGCCGATCCGCGGGGCGTGGCTGCGCCCGCCGGGCGGGGGCACCGCGACCTCGACGCCGTCGACGGATGGGTTCCTGACCACCATCTCGTCGCTGGCGCAGGCGGGGATCACCGATGTGTTCCTCGAGACGCTCTACTGGGGCAAGGACACGGGAAGAAACAACGATCCGGACTTCCCGGCACGGTTCACGACGGACTACCTGCAAAGCGCAATCACGCTCGCGGCACGCTACGGCATTCGCATTCATGCGTGGTGCGAAACGGGATATCTCGACTTCGGCACCAATCCTTCGGCGTTCCTCGCCGCGAATCCGGGCTTCGTCGTGGACAACCGCGACCCGGCCGTCACGATCACGGGCGACCTCGCGAACCAGCGGTTCGTGAACCTCGGCAATCCGGGTGTGCGCTCGGCTCTGAACGACTACTTCACGCGGCTGACGACCAACTACAAGGGCTTATTCGGCATTCAAGCTGACTATCACTTCTTTCCGCTCGCGACGAACGGATGGGCACCGTGGTCGTACGACGCATGGGCCGTCGGCGCGTTCCAGCAGCAGTTCGGTCGTGACCCGCGGACGACATCGAACACCAGCGGATCGACGTACGACACGCAGTGGCTGAGCTGGAACCGAAACAACGTGACGCAGGCCCTGGTGCAGATCCGAAACGCGGTCGACGGGGTCAGCACGCGGCCCGTCTTCAGCGCCGTCGCGTTCGCCGATTGGAACGGTGCAACGCACACCAGCAAGATGATCGACCTGCCAGCCTGGGGCACGAGCAACGCGGCGGAGCTGTACTTCGTGATGTCGTACTTCACGAGCACGAGCGCGATCGACACGGACCTCGGTCGCGCGCAGACAGCGCTCCCGGGCAAACGCATCGTCGCCGGGCTGGCGAACCTGACGAACCAGACCCGCCCGCCGCTCCTCGACCAGCTCAATACCGCGCGACTGCGCGGCATCGAGGACTGGTGCTGGTTCGACGCCCCCACTCTCAACAACAATCCGGCCATGCGTGCCGACATCCGCAACTGGATTCTCAATGCGGCCACCCAGCAGCGCGGCGACTTCAATGAGGACGGCTGGATCGACGCCGTCGATTGGCAGTACTTCCGATCGATCTACAGCGGCTCGCCGCTCGCGGTCGGCAACTCCAACCGGCGGCTGGACTACAACGCCGACAACGTGATCAACGACAGCGACTGGACGGCGTTCAAAGCCGAGTTCTCGAAGTTTCGCTTCGGCGAGGACGGCGTGGTCGACCAACGGAGCCTTGACGCTCTTCTGCAGTGCATCAACGGTCGCCAAGTCCTGACCGGCGTGCTGCACCTTTACGACCTCAACGGCGATGGCATCGTGGACTACTCGGATCAACTGATCCTGCACACGCTCCTGACGGTGGACATCGGGATGGATCTGGATGTCACTCGCAGCGGCGGTTTCGACATCAACGACATCTACAAGCAGAATCAGGCTCCGATCGACGTCAATCGGGACGGCGTAGTGAACGCCAAGGACCTCGAAGACCTCACGAACGAATACCTGAAGAACTGGCAGGACGAAGAAACCTCGGGTCGACGGCAGTAAAGATGGGCAAAATAAGACAGGCTCGCACCAGAATACGTCTGAGAATGTCCCGGAATTGGTTCACGATCGTGTAGGAAATCGTTGGTCTGCCCGATGGTTACAGCGGGAGGCTCTATGTCTCAGCCAGTACCACAACCGCCGCTGCGAAGCGAGTTTGCAACCGATCCGGACATGATCGAGCTCGTCCAAGAGTTCGTTCAGGAGCTGCCCAGCCGAGCCGACTCTCTCGAGTCGCTGCTCGCAACGTCGTCGTATTCGGACCTGCGCAGGCTGGCACACCAGATGAAGGGTGCCGCCGGGGGTTATGGGTTCTCGCCGATCAGCGAGAGCGCGGCCAAGGTCGAGACGCTGCTGAAGTCCGATGTTGACGCCGCCCAGCTGCAGAATCTGCGCTCGCAGGTGGACGAGCTAGTCGGTCTGTGCCGACGCGCCACGGCATCGTGACGATTCCAGCGCAATCCTGCTCAGGGTGTTCGGCATTTCTGACGACACACTGGGTAACGTGGTGAAGGTCGCGAGGCCTTCCTTGGGGTCTTTGAGTAGTCACGCGGATGCGGAACCTCGGATGACGAGCAGCGCTGACAATCCCGCCGGAACGCGAAGCCGCGTGCTGATCGTCGACGATTCGCCCGACGTCCACCGCCTGCTTCGAGCCCGTCTCAAGCAAGAAGAGATTGAGATCGTCTCAGCCGAATCGGGAAGGGCCGGACTCGATGAGGTCGCGAAGCAGCGTCCCTCGCTCATCTTGCTGGACCTCGACATGCCAGGCATGGACGGCTTCGAGTTCCTGCGCGCGTTGAAGGAAGACAGCTCGACGCACCACATCCCGGTCGTGATTCTGTCCGCGATGTCAAACCCGCAGGATAAAGTCGCGGCGTTTGACCTTGGTGCCCACGACTTTGTCACCAAGCCTTTCGAGCTGACCGAGCTTCGGGTCCGAATCCGTGCAGCGCTCCGCATGAACGCGCTGTTGCAGATGCTCTCGCAGCGGGCTCAGATCGATGGCCTGACGGGTCTGTGGAACCGAGCTTATTTCGATCAGCGGGTGCAGGATGAAGTCGCCCGCGTGCAGCGGCACCCCGGGCCGCTCTCGATCGCGTTCATCGACGCCGATCACTTCAAATCGATCAACGACACGTTCGGCCATCCCGCCGGCGACGCCGTGCTGCAGGGCATCGGCCGGACGCTGCAGCGGAGCATTCGCCAGACGGACATCGCATGCCGATACGGCGGCGAGGAGTTCGTGCTGATCATGCCTGCAACGCCCCCGGCCGACGCCCAGGCGCTTTGCGATCGCATCCGCACGACGATCGAGTCGCTGGTCTGGCCACGGCATCCCGAGCGGAAGGTGACGGTCTCAATGGGCGTGGCGGGCTCGAACACCGGCGCCGGCCTGACGGCGGCCGCGTGGGTCGAGGCGGCGGACCAGTGCGTGTACTCGGCGAAGAAGTCGGGCCGCAACCGGGTCATCATGAACGATCTGTCGGCGGGCAAGCCCGCGGCGGCGCTGGATCCGGCTCCGCTGCGCAAGGCGGGCTAATGCCCGAACGATGATTTCATGTGGTTCCGCACGGGCAGCACGCCAGTGCTATCGGAAACCACCAGAATCAGAATGGGAACATGATGCCGGTGAAGATCATCACGCCGTCGCGTGAGGGGTTGTTGGAATCGCCGTTGATGCGGGCGTTCGAGATATGGTGCCAGCGGACGCCACCCTGGAGGCGAATGCCGCTGTCGGTGAGCTGATAGGTAAATCCGATTCCGGCGCGGGGGAGGAAGTTGAACTCGGTGCCGCCAGTGGGGACTTCGCCGCCGGCGCCGAGCACTCCGATACCGGCCTCGGCGAAGATCGACCATGACTTCTTGTTGAAAAAATGCCAGCGGAAGGCAAGCGAGGCGCTACCGCCGCCCTGATCCTCACCGGGCTGGTTGAAGTACCAGCCAGCACCTTCGAGAGAAAACTCAAAGTCCTGGACGAGGAAATAGTTCCAAGCGACCGAACCGTTGATGTCGGTGGCGGACTGGCTGTCGGTGCGGCCGAAGGCGACGCCGGCGCCGACGGTGATGGCTTGCCAGCCGGGGGCGCCGAAGGCCTTGACGGAGGGCTTGGAGTCCTCGGCGGCGAGGCGCGAGGCGGCGCCGGTCATCGAGAACGAGGCGGGCGATGCGTCCAGCGTGGACCCGTCGGCGAGGGCCGGGGCGGCGAACGCGAGGGCGGAAAGAGCAACAGCGACGCAGGTAGGAATCCGTTCCATGATGGGAATGTAGCCGATCTCGGGGAACGGTGCGCGTCGAAGTCGCGCGCATCGGAGCGCTACGGGGCGGCAACAATGCCGGGTGCCCCAGGAACCTGTGCAACCCGAGCAACCAGAATCGGTGGAAACCCGCCTGCAGCGGCTGGAAGAGGCGCAGCTCTACGCCCAGCACGACCAGGAAGCCATGCTCGCGGCCCTCGAGGACCTGTCGCATCGGTTCGAAACGCTGCTGGTGAAGCTCACGCGGCTGGAATCGCGGGTACAGGAGGCGGCTCGGGGTTCGGAGAAAGCGGATGTAGGTGATGGGTCAGAGCACCCGACCGAAGACGGGGCGTGAACGAGGACGCATGAACGATTGAACGTTGACTGCACCGAGGCGAGGACGCCCCGGCTCGCTGTCTCTGGCACTGTTCGCCCTCAGCACTCAGTGCGCAGTCCTAAGCCCTCAGTCCTCACCCCTCAGCCCCCTCATCACTCATTCCCCGGCCAACCGGCGTAGAGAAACTTGCCGTCTTTGTGGAAGACTTCGCCGTCGGCGGCGATGGTGCCGCCGGGGCGACTTTTTCCTCCACCTCCACCACCACTTCCGCGGAGATCGCAAACCATGTCCCAGTGCAGGCCGCTCTCGTTGGTGCTGCCGCTTTCGGGATAGCCAGCGCCGACGGCGGCGTGGAAGGTGCCGCCGATCTTCTCGTCGAAGAGCGTGTTGCGGCTGAACTCGGTGATCGAGTAGTTGGTGCCGATCGCGATCTCGCCCATGATGCGAGCGCCGGCGTCCTGATCGAGCATCTTGATGAGGAAGTCCTCGTTCTTCTTGGCGGTTGCGTCGACAACGCGGCCGCCCTTGAAGACGAGGCGGACGCCCTCGACTTCCTTGCCTTGGTACACGGCGGGGAAGGTGTAGTTGACGTGCCCGTCGACGCCCTGAGGTCCGGCGAAGACCTCGCCGTCAGGGAAGTTCTCGTGGCCGTCGCAGTTGATCCAGGTGGCTTTGGAAACGTCAACGCGAAGATCGGTGCCGTCGTGACCGTCGTGCGGCGGGACGTGGAAGTGGACCTGCTTCTTGCCTTGCAAGAACGCGCGGACGCGTTCTTGCTTCTCGCTGATCTTCTTCCACGCCGCGGCGGGGTCGGGCAGGTGGAGCAGGCCGGCGCGGTAGACGAAGTCGGCGTACTGCTCGAGGCTCATCTCCGCGTCCTGAGCGCTGGCGTTGGTCGGGAACTGCGTGCCGGTCCAGCGCAGCTCCTTCTTCGCGGCTCGCTCCATGAAGATCTTCATGAACGGGCGGCGGGCGTTTTGCTGCTTGGCGACTTTCTCGCTGGGAAAGCGCGAGAGACTCTTGGTGTTGTTCTCCGACCAGAAAGCGATCTGCACGTCGATGCGGCCGATGCGTTCGAGGTCGAGCGGGTTCAGGAACGCGATCTGCTCGTCGCTGCCGTGCTGGAGGAGCAGCTCGGCGAAGCGTTCGGACTGGATGACGAAGAAGGGGTTGCCGCCGGCCTTGAGGACGGCGGCGTAGGTGGCCTCGATGGCGGGCCAAGCGTTGTAGTCGCCGCGGATGGCGACGAGGTCGCCCTTCTTGACGCGGGTGGAGTAGTTGACAAGGACGTCGGCGAGCTTGAGGACGCGGGGATCGTGCATGATGAGAGGATACCGGAGTGCGGGGAGCGGGTTTCGGTGCTGCCGCGCCTCCTCTCCCCGCATGCGGGGAGAGGACGACTCGACGCAAAGCGTTGAGTCAGGTGAGGGGATTGCGGGTACCTACGCGATTCGGTCCACGGACGCCGTGCGCCCCTCCCCGGTCTCGCCGAGCCTCGACCACCCCTCCCCGCTGCGCGGGGCGGGGAGGCGCGGCGAACTCAGGATTCCCCGCCGCCTCGGAGCCGTGGGGCTTCGGCCCAGCGGAGCTTGTGGATCAAGGTGGCCCAGTACGAGGACTTCTTGTTCTCGACGAAGCGGGCGGGGCGGGCGTGTTTGGTGATGCAGATGACGTCGCCCTCGCGGATGAGGGTGTGGACCTGGCCGTCCATCACCAGCGTGGTGCCGCCGCCGTGGCCGTCGTCGTTGACGCGAGTGACGGCGATTTCGATGTCGCTGTCGGCGGGGACGACGATGGGGCGGAAGCTGAGCGAGTGGGCGGCGATGGGCGTGAGGGCGATGGCGTCGAGGCGGGGCGAGACGATGGGGCCGCCGACGGAGAGGTTGTACGCGGTGGAGCCGGTTGAAGTGCTGACAATGAGCCCGTCGCCGCTGACGCGCGGGCCGACGTTGTCGTCGATGAAGATGGCCATGCCGATCATGCGGAAAGGCGGCCCGGCGGTGAGGACGCAGTCGTTGACGGCGAGCGAGGAGAAGCGGATGCCGCCGGTGGCATCGACCACGCGGGCCTCGAGCATCGGGAACTCGCGGACGGGCAGCTCAGGCCCGGCGAGGATCGCTCCGGCGGCGGTGGCGAAGGCGCCGAGGTCGAACTCGGCCATGAAGCCGAGCTTGCCGAAGTTGATGCCGAGCATCGGCTTGTTGAGGTGCTCGCAGCGGCGGACCTGGCTGAGGATGGTGCCGTCGCCGCCGAGCACGATGACGAGATCGGCGGTCGATGCGGACGCGGGCAGCGCGTCGGTCGTCGCGCCGGATTCGCCGACGAGCGTGCCGTGCTGCTCGATGAGCGAGCGAACCAAGCCCGCAGCCTCTCCGGCCTCGGGCTTGTCGGTGTTGACGATCAGGAACGCTCGGCGGCGCATGGGCTGGAGTCTACCGCCTCGTTACCGACGCGGTGCACGCGAGGCGCGGGCCGCACGGATCTGTTCGCCGCTGGGCTCGGTCGGGCCGCCCGCGGCCTTGCTGATCCAGCGGATGAGGCCGGGGACGTCGAGTTCGACCTCGGCGAGCTGCTTGGCGCGGCTGTCCTGCAGGATCCAGGCGTCGGGCAGGCCGTGCCGGGTGATCTTGGCGTTCTCCAGGCCCATCTGGGCGGCAGCCTCAACGACCGCGGAGCCGAAGCCACCGATGACGCTGTGGTCCTCGAGCGTCAGGATCGGGATGCCGCGGCGGACGAGCGAGGCGATGAGCGCGGTGTCGACTGGCTTGGCAAAGCGGGCGTCCCAGACGCCGATACGGACCACGCCGTGGAGCTTCTCAGCCGCCTCGACGGCCGTGATGGCGGGCGTGCCGAAGGCGAGGATCGCGACATCCATCTCGGCGTCGTCGTTGGCGAACTCGGGCGTGAGGCAGCGGGCCTTGCCGAGTTCGAACGCCGGGCAGGGCTCGTTCGCGAAGCGCGGACTGACGACGTCACGCGGGTAGCGGACGGCGGAGAGACCCGCGTCGTAGTTCCGCATGAACTCGATGGAGGCCTTGAGGCTCGGCTCGTCGATCGGGGCGAGCAGGGCGGCGTTGGGCAGCGTGCGGAGCAAAGCGATGTCGCAGAAGCCGTGGTGCACCGCGCCGTCGCCGCCGACGAGGCCGGCGCGATCGAGCAGCAGGCGGACGGCGAGGCCCTGGAGCGAGACTTCCTGGAAGGCCTGATCGAAGGCTCTCTGCAGGAAGGTCGAGTAGACCGCGAAGAAGGGCTTCCAGCCGGTCTTCGCGAGGCCGGCCATCATGTCCATGGCGTGGCTCTCGCAGATGCCGGTGTCGAAGGAGCGATCGGGGAACTTCGCGAGCGGCTTGGCGATGCCGGTGCCGTCGGGCATCGCGGCGGTGGCGCACACCACGCGGAGGTCCTTCGCCATCGTCTCGAGCATGATGTCGCCGATGGCGGCGGTGAAGGAGCGGCCCTCGCTCTTGATCTCGACGCGGCAGCCTTCCTTCACCATCTCGCCGTCGGGGTTGGTGACGGTGAACGCGGCGGGCGAGTGGAAGCGGGTCGTGTCCTTCTCGGCGAACTCGTAGCCCTTGCCCTTGACGGTCTTGACGTGCAGGACCATGGGCTTGTCGAAGTCGCGGGCCTCGCGGAGGAACTCGATGAGCGTGGGGATGTCGTGGCCGTCGATCGGGCCGACGGTGACGAGCCCGAAGTGCTCGAACCAGCCGCCCTCGATCTTGTCGGTATGGAACCAGCTTTTGGCGGCTTCGCCGGCGGCGTGGTAAGCCTCCTTGAGCACGCTGCCGCCGGGGACCTTCTTGAGGGCTTCCTTGGCCTGCTTCTTGAACTGGCCGTAGGACTGGCTGAGGCGGAAGCGATCGAAGTAGGTGGCGAGCGCGCCCTGGGGCTTGCTGATGCTCATGCCGTTGTCGTTGAGGACAACGAGGAACTGGCGCTTGAGCACGCCGGCACCGTTGAGACCTTCCATCGCGACGCCGTTGGCGATCGAGGCGTCGCCGATGACGGTGACGACGCGGCGGCCGTCGGCCTTCGCCGCGGGGTCGAAGCCTTCCTTGTTCAGCGAGTCGCCGCGGGCCATGCCGACGGCGGTGGAGATCGCGGTGCCGGCGTGGCCGACGCGGAAGAGGTCGTAGGGCGATTCCGCGGGCTCGGGGAAGCCGGCCATGCCCTGGCGGGTGCGGAGGTTCTCGAGCAGGCCGAAGCGACCGGTGAGCAGCTTGTGCGGGTAGCACTGGTGGCCGACGTCGAAGAGCAGGCGGTCGTGGGCGAAGTCAAAGACGTAGTGTAGAGCGATGGAAAGCTCGACGACGCCGAGGTTAGGGGCGAGGTGGCCGCCGACTTTGGAAACCTGGTCGTAGATCGCGCGGCGGATCTCAGCGGCGAGGGCTGGCAACTGCTCGATCGGCATCTTGCGCAGGTCCGCCGGGCCCTGGAGGGCCGAGAGCAGCGGGAACGCCGAGGCGTTGGAGGCGGCAGGGTTGGATCCGGCAGCGTTGCGCGTGTCTGACATCGTGTCCGTCCGTTCGCTCTTCCATGCCGCGGCGGCACTGAGCCGCGACCCCCACTCGTCCACGAAACCGCCCGACCCCGCACAGGCCCCAAGAACGATAGGAAGGCAGGGACGAATCCCTGACGGGGCGTGAAGACTCAGACGAGTTTCTTGTCCTTTGTGTTCGTACGGCGAGCGAAAATCGATGCGGGTTAGGTCGTTCTCGGGCCAGCGATCTGCGCTGGCGCCCAAGGTCAGGTGCCATCAGTCCGCCGGCTCTGCAGCGCGACTGATGCATTGCGGCACCAGCGATCAGAGTTCCAGTCGCACCAGTCGCGGGGCTCCGAGCAGGCGCAGACTGGTGGCGCCTACCGGGTTCACGCTTGTTTCACTTCGTGCGGGTCGCAAGGAACTCGCAGAGCGCTCGCAGCGGCTCGGCGGCGGGGCCGAGCGGCGCGAGGTGCGTCGTCGCTTCTTCGTGCAGCCGCGTGATCTCGCTGCGGCACTTCTCGAGCCCGGCCTGACCGCCGCCGTGGGCGAGCGGGTAGGTGAGCTTGCCCGCGTCCTTGTCCTTGCCGGTGCGTTTCCCGGTGTGCTCAGCGGACTGAGTCTCGTCGATGACGTCGTCGACGATCTGGAACATGAGGCCGATGGCCTCGCCGTAGCGAGCGAGGGCGGCACGCCGAGTCTCGACGGCTTTGGTGTCGACGCCCGACAACTCGGCGCAGATCGCGCCCATCACGCACGAGGCGCGGATCAGGGCACCGGTCTTGTGGCGGTGGATCTCTTTCACCTTGGCCAGCGGCTCCATCCCGGGCACGGAGCCGGGGATGGTGTCGTAGACCTGACCGACGATCATGCCGGTGGTCGCGAGCATCAGTTCTCGCACCAGCCGGTGGCTGATGGCGGCGTCGCGCTCACCGGCGAGTTTGGGGTTCACCACGCCGCTGGTGATCGGGTCGAACGCCAGGGTCATCATCGCGTCACCGGCGAGGATGGCCATGGCCTCGCCGGCGTGCTTGTGAAGCGTGGGCTTGCCGCGGCGGAGATCGTCGTCGTCCATAGCGGGCAGGTCGTCGTGGACGAGGCTGAAGCAGTGGACCAGTTCGACCGCGACGGCGGCGGGCAGAGCGTCCTGCGGGTCGCCTCCTGCAGCGGCGCAGGCGTGCCACGCGAGCACGGGGCGCAGACGCTTCCCGCCGCCGAGCAGCGAGTAGGCGACGGCGTCGCGAAGGCGATCACCGATGCGGAGGTTGGAGACGTACTTCTCGAGCGACCGCTCGATGGAGTCCAACGGGGCGAAGATGTCCGCGGAGGATGCCGACATCGTCGCGAGCGCCATTCAGACGCGCCCCGGCGTCGCCGCCTGCTGGCTGCGGATGAGGTCGAAGACTTCCTGAGGTCCGGCCGCGGCGTAGAGACGCTCACGGAACGCCTCGGCCATCATGAGGCGGCTGACCTGGGCCAGGGCCTGGATGTGGTCGCTGGTCTTGTCGGGCGGGCTTGCGAGCAGAACGATGAAGCGGACGGGCTGGCGGTCGATGGACTCAAACTCCATCGGGGCCGCGGGCTTGCCGATGGCCATCGCGAGGCCGTTGATGCCGGCGCACTTGCCGTGCGGGATGGCGAGGCCGTGGCCGATCCCGGTGGTGCGAGTCTGCTCGCGGGTCCACACAGCGTCCTTCAATGCGGCGACATCGCCGACCGCCCCAGCCGCGCCGAGGACGTCGACTAGTTCGTTGATCACGCCGCGCTTGTCGGTGGCGACGAGCGGGGCGCGGATGCAATCGATTCGAAGTATGTCGAGAAGGTTCATGCGCCGAGAGAAGAAAGGACCAGGGATCGCCCCAACAGCAAAACGCACACACCCCATGCGCGCCGATCGGCGGGCAGGCCGGAGTGTACGCCGTTCGGGTCGGGGCAAGGCTGCGACGGCTGCAGATTCACCGTGCACGGCAGCCAGCGATCTGGTGACCGCGGGTCGCACGTGAGTTCCGAGGTCGGTCAACGAAATCGTGCACCCGCAAAAGAAAACAGACCGGCCCATTGGGCCGGCCTGTTCGAATTCTGGCTGACAGTCACGATCTCAGCGCTTATCGACGGCAAGACGGATCGGCTGTCCCTTCTCGTGGACAGCGAACGGGTGACCGGCGTCGGCCGGAGCAACCTTCATTGCGGCAAAGTACATCACCACGCAGGCCGCACCAAGTGCGACAACAGCGAGAAAGGCAAGAACCGTGTACACGTCGAGCGTGCTGCCTCGCTTGGCCTTGCCGCCGGGCATCTGCATTCCGAACTGGGACATGGAACGCTCCTGAAGTCGGGGAGGGATTGCTGGAACAGACGTCGGCGATTACTGCAGGCGCGATGCGACGGCGTCGCCGGACTGCACCTCAACCTTGCGGCTCAGAGCGTCAACCTTGGCGATCGCGAAACGAAGGTCGGTCTTAACGACCACGAGGTTGGCGATGAAATCCTTGCCGCGGCTGACGAAGAGCTTCTGATTCTCGCGGATGCGGTCGTTGCTTCCGAGGTTGATCTTGACGAGAGTTGCGCCGGTCGAGGGGTCGGTGCTGACCGTCTCGATGCTGCCGGTCACCGGGATCCCAGTGTCCACAAACGGATCACCGGAGCGGCTCAGGGACGCGCCCGAAACCACGCCCATCGAAGCGCCGCCCTCGCGGGCGAGACGGGCTTCTTCGAGCTGTTCACGAAGCGCTCGCACGCTCTGGGTCAGAACTTCGTTCTGGCTCTCGAGATCGCTGATGCGGTCATCGGACTGCACGGCCTGCTCGCGGAATCGAAGCTCGTTCTTGCGGAGCGCCGAAACCTCATCGCGATAGCCGGTGAGCAGCGTCGCCTGAGTCTTCACCGTCTCGCCCAACTCGGCGATCTTGAGGGTGATGGCCTGGAGTTCCTGCTCGGCCTTGGCCTTGCCGCGGGTCAGGTCGGCGTTCACACGCTCGAGTTCGGAGAGCTTCGCGGTCGCGTCGCCGAGCGCCTTGGTCAGGGTGTCCTTCTCGGTCTGGGCCCGGATGCGCTCCTCGCTGGCTTGGGTCGCGGTCGACGCCGCGCCGGCCAGAGCGTTCTGGCTGCGTGCGATCTCGGCGTCGCGGTCTGCGACGATGCGGTCGGTGTTCACCGAGTAGGCGATGACGAGCGCCGACAGGAACAGGCTCAGGACCGCGGCGAAGATGACAAGGACTTTCGTGAGCGTCGCCACTCGTGGCTCCTCTGGTAACTCGGGCGGGCTTCGCCGCCGCTGCGTCTCTCGAACCCGGATGTCGCTTCGGCGACCTTCCGGCCACGGGAGGGCCGAATCATTCGTCCCTCACCGGCCCCAATCAAATCGTGATCCCAAAGGTTCGGTTCGGCCTCCCGCACGGCGGCCGCTCCGAGCCTATCCGCCCGAGAAGCCGCGGAGTTCCACGAACTCGAGCATCTTCGAACAGGCGAGCACATAGAAATAACCGATTCCAACTCGCCTGTCAACCGCAGCGGGCAATGGCCAGCGGCGTCGGCAACCCGCGAACGGGCCTCAGGCACCCGCCTCTTCGGTCTCGTACGCCCCCCCACGAAGGCCGCCGGCCAAAAACGTGTCCAGATGCCGATTCACTTCCAGAGGCGACTTGCTGTTCCGCACCGCTTCTTTCAGAGGCTTCACACCCACGATCCGCCCGCGTTCGTCGAGCGTCATAAGTCGCTTCGCGAACCACGTCATCCGCCGCCGAATCTGCACCATCGCGTAGTGCTCGTCGCGATACTCGACCATAAGGGCGAGATACCGCCGCACGCTGTCGATGATCTCCCGCTCGCTGGGCTTGGCGGGCGTCACGCCCGTGGTCTGCAGCGCCCACGCATCCCTGAATATCCACGGCGTGCTCAGCGCCCCACGCCCGATCATCACGCCCTGGCATCCCGTCGCGTTGATCATCCGCACCGCGTCCTCAGGCTCACGCACGTCGCCGTTGCCGATCACCGGGATCGCACCATTCACGGCCTCGACCACGCGGGCGATGCCGGCGAGCTGCACCTCGCCGCTGAACTTCATCTCTGTGGTGCGCCCGTGGACGGTGACGCCCACCACACCGACATCCGCCAGCATCTTCGCCAGATGCGGCGAGCAGGCGAGGCCGCCTTCGTAGTCCGATGTCGACCAGCACAAACGCATCTTGCATGTGAGCGGCACCGGGCAGTGGGTACCAGCAACAAGAAAATCCGAGTTGCCCGTTCGCCGCATCCATTCATCGCGGCTGAGCGGGCACTTCGCGAGTTCCTCGACCACACGCTTCGCGATCGCCACAGCACGCGAGAGGTCGGTGAGCAGCTTGCTCCCACCGTCTTTCTTGGTCACCTTGTCGACCGGGCAACCCATGTTGATGTCGACGATGGTCGCCCCGTGCTCGACGGCCCAGCGGGCGCCCTGGGCCATGATCTCCGGGTCGCTGCCGTAGAGCTGCATCCCCACCGGCTTGTCAATGTCGTTGGTCGCGGCAAGGTCGAGGCTGGTCGCCGTCCCGCGGAGCAGGCCCTGCGGCGAGAGCAAATCCGTGCACGCCAAACCGACGCCAATACCGACGCCCGCCGGATGCGCTGACCATTCGCGCACGATGGTGCGGAACGCCAGATCGCAGTATCCCGCGATCGGCGCGAGCAGTAAGTTGCTCGCGAGCCGGATGGGACCGAGTTGGAGCGGGCGTGCGATCACTTCCAATCGTAATCACACGGCGGCACGAACCGTGATCAACCGATTTACGACGCCAGCGACCCCTCCACCGGCCGGTCCTCGCGGGCGATCGGGTCCAGCGGGGCAGTGAAGACACGCTCACCCGGCATCGAGCTGTATCGGCTGCCGTAAAGCGGGATCCGCTTGTTGTTGTTGGTCTTGGGCATCAGCGGCATCGCGATCATGGCCAGCACCACCATGCCGACGTTGGCGCCGAGCATGGGGAGCAGGCTCGTCTGACCGAGATACACCATCACGCTGGTCACAACAACGACCAGCAGCGAAAGCGGGATCGCTCCTTGCCACGCGGTGGTCATCACTTGGTCGTACCGCAGCCGCGGGATCGTCCAGCGGACCAGCATCGCGAACGCGATCAGCAGCACGGTCTTGCCGCCGAACACGCCGAGTTTGGCGAGGACGCCCAAGAGCGTGGTGTTGTCGGGGCTGAGCAGGTGGTTGTCGCCAAAGAAGCCCAGCGGCAGGTGGTACCCGCCAAGGAAGATCATCGCGAAGATCGCGCTGCCGGTGATCAGGTGGGCGTACTCGGCGAGCGGATAGAGCGCAAACCGCATCGACGAGAACTCGGTGTGGAATCCACCGACGAGTTCCTGCTCGCACTCGGCGTTATCGAACGGAGCGCGATTGCCCTCGGCGAGCGACGTGATGTAGAACAGAGCCGCGGCCAGCGGGTGGCTCAGGATCAGCCAGCCGTGCTCGTACTGGTATCGGATCATGTCCTGCGGCTGGAGCGAGCCGACGAGAAGAAGCACCGCCAGCAACGCGAGGCCCATGGGAATCTCGTACGAGATCATCTGAGCCGTCGCGCGGAGGCCGCCCAGGAACGTGTACTTGTTGTTCGCCGCCCAGCCGCCCAGCGTGATGCCGTAGACGCCTAGGGCCGCGACGGTGAGCAGGTAGACGACGCCGACACTGACGTTGGCGCCCGCGACCAGTACGGTGTCGCCCGCGATGGTCCCGACAAACGGGATCGGGATGTCGGGACACGCCCAGTACCCACCCCATGGAATGATCGCAAACGCCACGAGCGGCGGGATCACCACGATCATCGGCGCGAGCGCGAAGAGTATCTTGTCCACGCGGGCTGGGACGTAGTCTTCCTTCAGGAACAACTTGATGCCGTCGGCCAGCGACTGACCCAAGCCCCAGAAGCCCTTCAGAAACGACAGAAACGGCAGGCCGAGGTCAAAGCCCACGCGGTTGGGGCCCAGACGGTCCTGGATATACGCCGAGATCTTGCGTTCGAGATAAATGCACCCACCCGCGCCCACGAGAATCACGTGGACAACGATGATCAGGACGTGGATGCTGACGAAGAACTGGGCGGTGACGAAGTCAGGCAGAGTCATCGCGCGGAGTGTAGTGCGGGAGGTGGTCGGGTAGCAACTGGATTGTCTTTGGGAGCGTCTTTGGTGCGGCCTTTGGTGGGCCGCCTCTAACCCGATTCGCCCCGACCGGCTCTCCCGCCTATTATCTCGGCCCAGAACACGTCGCCCGGACGGAGCGGTCGCTCCGAGACCCCGGGCCCAAGACCGTGACGGAGAGTTTTCGATGAGCAAGTTCCAGAAGTTCAGCGCCGGCCCCCAGCCCAAGCCCAAGATCACCAAGAGCTCGCCCAAGGGCAACATCCTCGTGGATTGGAAGGACATTGAGAACCTCCGCCGCACGATGTCGCCGAACGGCAAGATCTACGCCCGCAAGCGCAACGGCACCTCGGCCCAGGAGCAGCGTCTGCTCGCCCAGGCTGTCAAGCGGGCCCGCTTCATGGCCCTGCTGCCCTACACCAGCGCGACGCTGTAAGCCGACGCGATCCCGAATCAACGACAAGGCCCGCCACGCGGGCCTTGTTTGTTTTTGCCTCCGACACCAGTGGGACCGACATCCGGCCGGTCATCACTCAGATTCCGGGTGCCACTGGTTGGCTGTTCGGAGGCACCCAGTGTGAAGGCGCCGGGTAACTCCACACGCTCGATCATCATCAAACCCTCGCACGGCTTGGCCCAAAGCCGCCAAGCCGTGGCACCCATCGCCAAGCCAGATCACGATCGCCCCGCATTCGTAGAGTTTCCCCATGCGTGATTACGCCCCACTGCTCGCCGCTGCTGCGCCCGCACCCGACCGCATCGCGGCCATGCGGCACTTCCTCGAGCTCACTTGGCGAGCTTTCGGAGACGACGCCCCCAGCGCCGAGCGCAAGACCATCTCGTGGATCGGCTTCTACGAGCGGGACCCGGCCAACCCCGAACAGATGCTGCTCATCGACCGCGAGCCCAAGCCGGCGTGCTCGCCCATCGGGCTCCACGGCATGTGCGGCCGCGGCATGGTCGAGAACAACTCCATCATCATCGATGACGTCCGCACGCTGGGAGGCAACTACATCGCCTGCGACCCGCGCGATCAGAGCGAGCTGGTGGTGCCGCTGGTGGACGTGAAGGGCACCTGCTTCGGCGTGCTCGACATCGACAGCTACGCGATCGGCGCGTTCGACGAGCACGACGCGGAGAAGATGCACCGGCTGCTGGTCTCGTTCGGCTTGACGAGCGGGGGAATGCCTCGGGTGACGCGACGCTGAAATGGCTTTGAACAGGCCGTGAATTGGCGTGTTTGTCGCTTGCCTCACATGAATGCAACCCACTCGCTCACGCTCGGGGCTCGTGAAGGCTCGTGCATCGACGCCGAAGGTTGCGGCGAAGGATCATGGAATGCATTCCGCCGCCGACATCGCCCGTCGTGAAATGGCCGCCGCCAAGTATCGACCGCGGAAGGTCAAGCTGCTATTGCTTGGCGAGGCCCCGCCCTGCGACACGTCGCGGTACTTCTACTTCGAGGACGTGCCCAAGCACGATTGGCTGTACATCTACGTCTGCAAGGGCCTCTTCGGCGAGACGCCGGTCGCGAAACTCCGGGCCGAGAAACCGGCGTACCTGACCCGCATGCACGACCGCGGCGTCTTCCTGATCGAGCTCGCGGCCGGCGGCATGAAGGACCCGACGCCGAAGAAACTGCTCCCGCTCGTGCCCGACGTTGTCGTCCGGGCAAAGGCCCTCAAGCCCGAAGCGATGATCCTGATCAAATCGCAGATCTATGACGTCGCATTCCAGCCGCTGCGGGACGCCGGACTGAACGCGATCGATGCCCGCATCCCCTTCCCCGCCAGCGGCCAACAGCCCGCGTTTCTGCGCGAGTTCCGCAAGGCGCTCGACGAGGCATGCTGGGATTTCGAGGGCTAGAGAAGCGGCGAAGCGTCACACCAACTTCAGCGCGAAGAAGATCGTCGTGAATACCAAATCGCAGATGATCACCGCGACCACCGACTGCACCACCGTGCCGGTGGTCGCCTGGCCCACGCCCGCGGCACCGCCCGTGACCTTCAGCCCGTTGTAGCAGGCGATGATCGCGATCAGGATGCCGAAGACCGCTCCCTTGCTGACGCCGGTGACGAAATCGACCAGCTTCACCTGATCGAAGAAGTTGCTCATGAACGAGGCGTAGGAAATGTCGAGAGCGAGCACCGCGATGCCTAGTGCAGCCGCCACCGCGACCACGTTCGAGATCACGCTCAGGCAGGTCAGCGAAACGATCGACGCCACCACCCGCGGCACCACGAGGAACTTCACCGGGTTCATCGCGTGGGCTTCAAGGGCCTCGATCTCCTCGCCCACCACCATCGTGCCGATCTCTGCGGCGATCGATGCGCCCGCGAAACCCGTCAGCACGATCGCCGCGATCAAGGGGCCCAGTTCCCGCAGCACCGCCACGCCCACGATGTTCGCGACCTTGTCCTTCTGCCCGAACTCATCCAACGGCGGGCTCAACTGAAACGCGAGGATCAACCCCACGCAGCCCGACACCAGGCTCACGATGCCGATCGATCGCACCCCGATGCGGACGATCTGGGTCACGATCGCCGGGCGGCCGATGCGGACCTTGGGCGAATAGAACGATCGAACGATCCATTTCGAGACATCCCCGAACAGCAACGTGATCGCGCCGATGTGCCGCACCATCGCCAATGCTCGTTCGCCGATCATCGCGATCAAGTAGTCCAGCCCCGCGGGCGGCGGCGGTTCGGGCAACGGCTGCTCGCTCGGCTTGGCGCCGGGACTGCTGTTCGGGCTGGTGGGAAGGCTCGACACGTGTATTCGGCTCCGTTCTCTCATCCGCCGGCAGTCACGCTCAGGCCTTCGCGACCGCATCCGCGGCCGTTGGCGTAATTTCAAACACGGTATCCAATCTCGCGATCTTGAAGATCGCGAATACCTTCTCGTTCATACCGCACAGGATCAGCCGCGTCTTGCCCTTCTTGGCGATCTGCAGCGACTCCACCAGCGTGGCGACGCCCGGCGTGTTCATGTAGTCGACCTTGGACAGGTCGACGACGACCCGCGGCGACTTGGCGTCGTGGGCTTTGCGCAGCCAGGTGCGAAAGACCGTCGCCTCGCTGTAGCCGATCTCGCCCTGCGGCGAGACGATCACCACGCTGCCCTGCGTCTCGAACCCGACCTGCAACGTTCCGTCAGCCATGGTTCTTTCCTCCGCCAGCATCCGGCAAGCCGCAGGACGCGCCTTGCGACGGGTTCTTCTTGCTCATGATCAACCGCATCCCTCCGCCCTCGCGTTTCTCGTAGACTGCGTCGTCCATGATCTCACGGATCATGTGCACACCGAGGCCGCCGGGCCGAACATCCTGCAGGTCGCGCCCGCAGATCGTCTTGGGATCCACCTGCTTGGCGCGATCCTCGATCACGATTCGGATCGAGGAATGGTCGTTCCCGCCCTTGTCCTCGTGGACCTGCATACCGATCGAGATCGGCTGATCCTCGCGCCCGTCATAGCCGTGCTTCATCACGTTACACAGGGCCTCGTCCACCGCCAACGCCATCTGCCCGCAGCAGAGTTCCGGGAAGCCGATGCGGCGGCAGATCGACGACACCAACTCGCGTACGCCGCTGATGTAGGTCGGATGGCTGAGCAACTCGACACGCACCTGCGCGTCCTGCATCGCCGCGGATCTGGAACCGTGAGACTGGCTCACCGCGTCGACTCCGGCAGCTTGGTGGTAGCGGATGGTCCCGATGACACCGTCTCCGGTCCCGCCGAGCGGCCCTCCGCCAAATGCTCCGCCCGAACGAATTGCAGCGCCCATGCTTGCCACTCCTTCAGCGGGCCCTCGCGGCGCTCCGGCGGAGCGTCGTATTCAAACCCGCGCGTGGTTCCTGTTCGGCGTTCCAGCACCTCGATCGCCAGCATTCGCGCCTCAATGTCGGCGTCGTCCAGCATCGCGACCAGATGCGGATAGTCCGCGGGGTCGTTGCGCGTCGCGCTCTCCACCGCTTCGGCGAGCCGCATCTGCGGGTCGTCGGAATCGAATGACGGCTGATACGTCGGGCAACCGCCCGCCGCGAGGACAAAGGGGAACAGGATCAAAGCGCATCGAGCGTTCACTGCCAGCATGGTATCAAGTTGCGAACGCGGAGACCGCAAGGACTTGCGCAAGTCTCACCCGCTCCTTGCTCGCACCCTGCGACCCGGCCCCCCACTCGCCGTACACTCGCCGCTCCGGAGCAGCCCGTGACGCAGCGCGATTTCCTCACTTCCGGCCCCGCCCCCTTCGACACCGCACGCGAAGTCGTGCCCGTCGTCGACTTCGGCGGCCAGACCGCCCAGCTCATCTGCCGCCGTGCCCGCGACGCCGGCGTCTACTCCGTCCTCGTCGCCCCCAGCATCACTCCCGAGCAAATGCTGGCGATGCGCCCCAAGGGCATCATCCTCTCGGGCGGCCCCTCCAGCGTCTACGACAAGGACGCCCCCACCATCGACCCACGCATCTTCGATCTCGGCGTGCCCGTTCTAGGCATCTGCTACGGCCTGCAGATCGCGGCCCATCTCCTCGGCGGAAAGGTCAGCCCCGGCGACCACCGCGAGTTCGGCCGCGCCCACATCGG
>JBILLU010000337.1:0-2502 GCA_044375915.1 Phycisphaerales bacterium | reverse complement strand
GCTTCGAGCAGCTTGAGGGCGCCCATGCCCACCGTCTCGGCGGTGTAGATCGGCATGTCGAACGACACGCGGACGTGCGACTGGGCGCCGAGGTTGTAGACCTCGTGCGGGCGGACTTCACGCATCAGCTTGGACAGGTTGTTGGCGTCACACAGGTCGCCGTAGTGCAGCTTCAGCTTCCCGCCCTTGGCGTGGGGGTCCTGATAGATGCCGTCGATGCGCCCGGTGTTGAACGAGGACGAGCGGCGGATGATGCCGTGGACTTCGTAGCCCTTGCCGAGCAGGAACTCCGCGAGGTACGAGCCGTCTTGTCCGGTGATGCCGGTGATGAGAGCGCGACGGGTCATCGACATGAAAGACACTCCTGAAGCGGCCGGTTGCCCGGCGGTGACACTGTCCGGCTCGAGCCCCGTCCGGTCGGGCGGGGGTGGGGGGCGTTGGTACGTCCCGTCCACGCCGCGGGTTTGCCGCGGCCACGAAGTTTCCCGGGGCCGACACCGCGGCCCCCGGATCGGGTCTCTCCCGAGTCGGGTCTATCGACCGACCGGAAGGTCGGCTTCGGGCGACCCGGGCCCCTGACTCCCGGAAGATGGTGTGCAGGGCCGAAATGCTAGGAGTTTCCGGTCCTTGGCGTGGACTGTGTGACATCTAGCCCCCGGCGTTACGGCCGGGAGGCTGCGACGTCGGTGGGATGGCCAATTGGGCAGGAGACGCATTTCCGGCCGGGAATGATCCGCCCCGGCGTCAACCGGGGCGGGCCTTGGTCACAGTCGAATACGACAAACTCGAAGCTCTCTCTCGAACTTGGAGGCTTTAGGCGCGACGGCGACGGGCGGCGACGGCCAAACCCATACCCATGAGGGCCAGCGAGCCCGAGGACGGGATCAGCGTGCCTTCGATCGTCACGTTGTCGAACCGGTAGGTGCCGGTGGCGGCGTAGCTGCTGGTCGAGCGGCTGGCACGGTAGTTGCCGGTGCTGCTGTCGAACGCGCTGACGACGCGCACGGCGAAGAGGGCGTTGTTGTCGACGCCGGCGAAGCCGGTGAAGTCGAACGCGCGGCTGTACCAGGTGTCACCGGTGCCGGAGGCGGCGGGGGTGAAGGAGAAGGTCTGGGCGTCGATCCAGGTGGTGCCGTTGATGGTGTACTGCAGCACGTTGGTGTTCGCGCTGGTGTTGCTGTGGCGGTGGTTGTAGCTGACCTTGATGCCCTGGAATCCGGAGGTCGAGACGGCGAACTGGACGCCGGCCGACTTGTTGCCGCTGCCGCTCGCAGCGTAGCTGCTCGTGTTCCAGCCCGCGACGCTGCCACCGAAACCGCTCGCGAACTCTCCAGCGCTCGCGGCACCGGTGCCGCCGACGTACGACGCGGTGCCCGCGCCGATCGAGGCGGTGAGGTTCGCGGCCTCGAAGTCCCACTTGGTGATGATGGCGGCCTGAGCCGACAGCGCGGTGCCCGCGATCGCGAGCGCGATAAACGTCTTCATCTCTTCTCTCCTTAGTGATCCAATCGAACGAATAAGAAAACCAGCACCGGCGGAAACCGGTGAGGCAAAGTGAAGACCAAGGCCGGCGGCGGCGGATTCAGATCGTGTGAAGCGGGCGCGAAGAGTGGGCCGGGCGGCGACCCGTCAAGAACTCGAACGGAGTGTCAGGATCGCGTGAAGGCGATCAAAACGAGCCCCGAGCGTGAGCGAGCGGGTTGGTTTGGACGCCTCATCGCGAAGGAACACCCACTCGCTCACGCTCGGGGCTCGTCAAGGCGAGGGCTCCGCAGGCGAATCACTTCTTCTTCATCTCGCCCAGCACCTTCAGCAGGTCGTCCGGCGACGCACGCTTGGTGTAGTCGGGGTCGAGGAACGCGTACTGGATGGTGCCTTCCTGATCGATGATGTAGGTGGCGGTGAGCGGCAGTTCGTCGCCGTCCTGGCCGGGCGTGCCGCCGTTGTATTTGGTGAGGTCGAGGTTGTACTTCTTGAGTTGTTCCTTCATCGCCGGCGGCATCTCGTAGCGCACGCCGTAGGCCTCGCCGACCTTGAAGCCCTCGTCGCTGAGCATGTGGAAGGTCACGCTGTCCTTGGTGACGGTGGCCTCGGTGTGCTCCATGGTCTGGGGGCTGATGGCGACGACGGTCGCGCCCGCGGCTTCGAGGTCCTTCAGGCGTTCTTGCATGCCGACGAGCTGCTTGTTGCAGAAGGGGCACCACTCGCCGCGGAACCACGTGACGATGACGGGGCCTTTGGCGCGGGCTTCCTTGAGATCGAACGTGCCGCCCTGGGCGTCGGGGAGTTTGAAGTCGGGGGCCTTGTCGCCGACCTTCTTGGCGCGGTCGAGGACGCCGGTGGATGCGATGATGGGGCCGGGGCCGGTGGGCTTGGCTTTCGCTGGCTCGCTGGTTGCGGGTTTCGGGTCCTTGGCCGGAACAGTGGAGGCGGGCTCGCCCGCGACAACGAGCGAGAGTCCGGCGGCGAGAGCAGAGAGCGAGATGGACGGCATGGGAATCT
>JBILLU010000336.1:0-2504 GCA_044375915.1 Phycisphaerales bacterium | reverse complement strand
GCGCGGTCGGCGAAGTACTGCATCAACCCGAACGGACGTGTTCGGGTGACACGCGGGTGTTTCGAGAGATATCGGTCCTTTCCGGGTCGTTCTTTGGACAATCCGGCGGGCTCTCGGACGTTGGAACCTCACGCCGCCGCTGGCTCGCTGCCGCCGTAAAGCCTTGCCACCCGAATGCCAGCCGCCCGGTGGACGGCGGTCTTGTCCCAGAGCTTCTCCTCGAAGGAGTTCGCGGACAGGATGATCGCATCGGGCTTGAGCTCCAAGGCCGCCGCGGGCGAGATGATGGGAAACCCCCACAGTCGCTGGCCGTGGCGTCGGTGATCATCGTCGATGATGCCGACGATCTCGACACCCGGGTCCATCAGCGCCTCTCCGATCGCACGGGTGTGGGTTCCAGCACCGTAGAGGGCAATGCGTTTCATGCCAAGCGACTGGAACGTCGCAATCGCCTTGCGTGCCGCCTCGCACCAGCCAGCGGCCGGCGACGCGTAGCGTTCGGCACCGCCCCAGCAATCGACAAGGTTCGTGAGCAGGTCGAACGCTTCGAGCGCGTTGTCGCTCCAGCGTGTCGAAGGGCCGTCCCAGCCCCACCACTTCATCGCCTTGGCGGGATCTGCACATCGAACATCGCTCGCCAGCAAACAAGCCAGACGTCCCGCGGCCTGGCGGCTCGGCGTCACGGACGGATCCTCTACTCGATCCCACTCCAGCACGACCTTTGCATCCGGCGCAAGCCACATCGACCGCAGCCACAGGATCGGAAGCAGACACGCAGATGGGCAGCCCGAAAGGGTCACGCTCTCAAGCGGTGCCGACTCCGCAAAGGCCTGCCGCAGCTGATCAATCGATCCCTCCCGAGGCACAGGAAACCGACCAAGCAGCCTTGTCCACAGGCTCGTGTCGCTCAAGGTGAGCTCAACACTGCGTGAACCCGCACGAACAATGACGGCATCAGCTCGCATCACCTCGAAGCCTCCAACAAGAGCGGGGCCAGGTCGGCCTCGCGTTCGATCAAGTTCCACATGCGGGCAACCGCGGCGGTATCGTGCGTGCGTCGGAGATCCCGCCAGAAACGATGCGACTGCTGCACGAACGATGACGGGGACACCGCCAGGGCGTTCATCAGCGCCTGCTGCCACACGCCGCGTGCGGCGGACGTCGCCGTCGCCACCCGCCGCATCACACTCGCGAGGCTCGCGACATCGCGGTAGACGATCTGCTCCCGCAGCCACGCTGGCAACATGGGCGCAAGCGGCGACTCAGCGTGTATCAAGGCGAGACAGCCGCGGGCGATCGATTGGATAGCTACCGCCGGGAAGACGTCGCCACTGGTCACGACTGTGACACACTCGCCCGCGGAACCGTCCGTGCCCGCGGCCGCTGCATCGGCGAGAATCCATCGGCCGTTCGGGCCCGACGCGGCAATGCTCCAACCCTGCGACGCCGCACCGCTTTCAGCAAGAGCGGCGGCGATCTCCCGATGTCGAGGCTCGGCAATCGTCGTTGCAACCGCGAACACCCGTGCCGCCGCGGGTACTTGCCACAGACGGGGCAGAGCGGGCAACGACATCAGAACCGCATCCCTGCGATCGGAGAACGCGGTGGCAAACGCCATGACTCCATCAGCGAGCGCGTCGGCGGTAGCGTCGTGTTCGCCAGCCGCGGCCGCAACGCGAATATCGACCACCGGTGCCGAAACAAGCCCGGCAAGAGATGCGAACTTCGCTGCGATGACCGATCGGGAATCGTCTACACAGTGGATCGCGACAAGCGGACGGCGACGCTCGCGATGCCACGCGTCAATCATCGCTCGCACACAGAATGTGGCGTGCTCTTGACGCGGAATCTCCAAGCGACGAATCTCGAGCATGGGAGCGGTCCGAATCGCCGGGGTCAATGCCGTTTCCGGGCAGATCACCGTCGTGCGAATACCCTCGGATGCCCATGCACTTGCAATGGCACGCGCGGCCATCGCGCGGTCGTCCGACGGTTCATCGAAGTGCGGCGTGATGATGACGGTTGCGAGCTCGCTCATGCGCCCGCCCCCGCGATCTCGGTGCTCTTGCGATCCAGCGAGATCCACCGAGTGATATCGCCCTCGAACGTCGGCATCGACATCGTCGCGACGTCGCCCGCAATCGCAGCCTCACACCGCTTCCATTCCGCGAACATGGACGAGTCGTCGTCGGATGCTTCCCGCCGCCCCTGCGCCGTCGCGACCGCCTCGCGATACATCTCGATGCGAGCCTTGGCGATCCGCGCCGGATCGCACATCTGCAGGATTCGCGATCTCCCGTTCCCGCCCCGGCACGCCCTCGCTTCGGCTGGCTCATCGAGCAATCGATTGATGGCATCCGCAAGCGAAGCGGGATCTCCGGCGCGGCAGACAAGGCCCGCGTCGGTGTCGTCGATCATCTCCGACATGCCGCCGTTATTTGAAACGACGACCGGACGAGCATGCAGCATGGCCTCGATGCAGGTGTTTGGGAAGTTCTCCCACA
>JBILLU010000335.1:0-2512 GCA_044375915.1 Phycisphaerales bacterium | reverse complement strand
GGACGCGGGGTACGGCGCCCTCACCGGGCGCGGCGAGAGCATCGAGCAACTGCTCGGTGCGATCGCGGCGGATCTGTTCGTGGTCGGCGATATCCGCGATCTCGTCGTGCAAGGCGTGACCTACGCCCGCGGCGATGATCCCGACGAACTGATCGTCGCGCTCTCGTCGCTGGGCCTCGTGCTCACGCTCGCGCCCGAGATCGATTGGGCTCCCGCGCTGCTGAAGATTGCTCGCAAGTCCGGCGCCGTCACGGAGGGCTTGAAGGACTTCTTTGTTCGCGCGATCAAGACCAATCGCACTGAGGCCCTCGCCGCGGCCTGTGGCGACGCGACCCGGCTCGCGACGCACGCCTCGCCCGCTGGTGCGCTGCGGATTCTGCGATTCGCAGAGAACGAGGCCGATCTGGCGAAACTCGCCGCGTTCGCCGAACGCAACGGCGTCAAGGGCGGCGCAGCACTCTTGATCACTGGTCGCGAGGGCGCCGCGTTGCTGCGTGCCGCCGAACCGGGCGTGCGGGTCGCGGACGATGTCGTCCTGATCGCGGCGAAGAAAGGACCGGCGGGAGCACGGTTCCTCGCCAGCCCGGCGGCACGCGTCCTGACACGGCCCCATCCTCTGCTGGGCATCTTCAAGGGTGTGTACAAAGGCACGATCCCCGCCGCCGTGCAGCGCGTCGCCGCGGCGATCGACCCGTACGGGTGGATGCTGCTGCCCGCGGCGTTCGCGTGGATGATGGTGGAGCTTGGTCTACTGATCCGCGCGGCAGCGGGTCGAGCGGCTTGCACCAACCGCCAAGATGTTGGCGCGACATCAGCCAATGCGGCATGAATACGCGACCGCAACGAACGAGAGAGCTTCGCTCGCTTCAGCGTCGAGCTCGTGCGACGATCTCACGCGGCAATCTTCGCGACCATGCCGATCTCGTTGGCGAGCTTCACCATCTGCGTGCGCCGTTCGAAGCCGAGCTTTTGCATGATGCGCCGAACGTTGCCGTTGACGGTCCGTACGCTGCGGCTGAGAACCTTTGAGACGTCAACGTCGCGAATACCGGATCCGACGAGCGCGAACACCTCAAGCTCCGCGTCGCTCAGCTTCGCGATATCGCCGAGGATCAGTTTCCGATCGCGGGCTTGGCGGACCTGATTGATGATGAACGAGAGATCGATCGGCTTGGACGCCGGCGTCGCCGCAACGATCACGATGCGGCTGTGCGTCTCCCAGTCGTCGGTGGCCTGCATGAACAGGGACCAGACACGCCCGAATAGGACGATGTTGTGATGTCGCGGTTCCGCGTCGCCCCTCGCGTCGGCGTCGAGGCATTCCCGGATCCAGCCATGCATGTCGTTCGCGATCTCCGGCGGGAAGAAGTCGCTGACTGATTTGCCCACCATCGACTCGACCGGAATGCTCATCGCCGCCGCCATGGTCTTGGCGCCCGTTCGATAGATGCCGTCTCGTGTTGCCAAGAACGTGCAGCATCCGGTCGCACAGGCGATGCTCGCCCATGCCTTGTGGATGCTCTGGGTCTGCTGCGATCCAGCCGCCGAAAAGCCATTTCGGCTCTCGGACAGAGTAATTCCCACGGGTCGTGCCTCCTTTTCAGGACGACGCCCCTCCTCTCCTGTATCTTGACGAGTTTGCGCAGAATTGCAAGCTCGCGGACGGTTTATCCACAAGTTCCGTCGCGCATCGAATCGTGGGAACGCCACAGAGCCCGACGATTGCTCGGCATGCCGATATTCCGCTACGCGGGCAACAGGAACTTCATGACGAAACTGGCGTGCATCGGCGGGTACGGCACGATCAGTCGCAACGCCCGAAAGTCACGCACGCTCCACCCGCAGCGATCCATCGCCATGCCCACCAGCTTGTCGTAGCTGGCGACCAGCGGCGAAGAAACGACCACGGGGCGCCCTGTGAGCTCGACGGGCCGCTCAGAGATCGGAATCCGCAGCTGATCGGAGCCCGGACCGGCGGCGGAGCCGTCGCTGCTGCCGCGGACGTGGAGCCGGGACTCAAACACAAAGGCGAGGTCCTTATGCGCAATCACGTCGAACTGGAGGTGTTCCACGGGCAATGAAACATGGGTGAGCAACTCGCCGAACTCGTCCCGCGGCGTCCGTCGGCGCGGGAATGCCCGGCGCTGGATGCTGCCGAACATGCACGTCTGCTGCCCGGTGTTCCCAATCGAGTCGGCTTCGAGTTCGTAGACATAGCCGAGCGAGGTCTTGGCGCGATGGATCTTGGGCAGGCCCGGCTTGCAGAATGATCCGAGCATCGGCGGGCCTTCGCACGCGGCGAAGATCGGGTCGAGCGCTTCCTCGTCGGCCGATTTGCTCAGCGGCGTGCCGTCGTCGGTGTAGAAGCGCGGATTGGAGAGCGGCCAGCGGATCCCCGGACGCAGCACGCGGAAGTCGATAAGACCTCCGATGAGTGCGGCGTCGATATGGTCGGCGCTGCGGTTTGAGGGCGCGAGGATGGCGGTGTTGAGCCGGACGCGGGCCTGGGCAC
>JBILLU010000334.1:0-2524 GCA_044375915.1 Phycisphaerales bacterium | reverse complement strand
GTTCACCTGCCCCTCGTGCACGATCGGGGGCACCAGTTCCAGGCCGTCGGGCGTGCGCCAGCGGGTGATGCGATAGGAGCCCGGCGGACAGTCGCGCGTCCGCACCATCACCATGCACGAGCGGCCCCGGACGCGCCCCATGGCCTCGGCGAACTCGTTGATGATGCCGTGGTCGTGGGTCTGGTGGAAGAGCTTGTGGGTGAGGTTCAGCAGCAGGGGCAATCGCTGGTTGCCCGCGAGGTCGGCCAGCCGCACGCCGGGCATCGCGTCGGCGTCGGCGTACGTCGGCGTTGGGATCGGCTCGGCAGGCAAGGCAAACATCTCCGGCCGCGACACCGTAAACTGATGCGGGCGTCGCAGTGTATTCGATGCGGACGCTCGACCCGATGTCGAGGGATGTCGGGTGCCGTGGGTCGTTGGCTCTGGAACGACCCACGCGAGCGTGTCGATCGCGGTTCAAGCGTGGATCGGCTCCAAGCCGCCGACCCACGGCACCCTCGGTCTTTCCCTCCTCCCCTGCTCTCCTCCTCCCCTTCCTCCCATGTCCACCAACTATCACCAACTCTGCTCCCTCGCCCGTCGCTCCGGCGTACTCGGCTCCATCGGGGCCCTGGTCTCTTGGGATCAGGAAACGTACATGCCGCCCGCGGGCGCTGCGTTCCGTGCCGAGCAGCTCGGTCTGCTCGCCGAACTGCACCACAAGCACGCGACGGATCCGAAGATTGGCGACCTGATCGCCGCGTGCGAGGCCGACAAGGGGCTGCTCGCGAACGAGACCATCGCGGCCAACATCCGCGAACTGCGGCGTGACTACGACCGGATGACCAAGCTGCCTACCAGCCTGGTCTCCGAACTCGCAACGACCACCAGCCAGGCGCAGGAAGCCTGGAAGCACGCCCGCCAGAACAGCGACTTCGCCGCGTTCGTGCCGAAGCTCGAGCGTGTGTTCGAACTCACGCGCCAGAAGGCTGATTGCTACGGCATTCCCGCTGGCGGCGAGCGCTACGACGCGCTGCTCGACGAGTACGAGCCCGGCGCGAGCGCCAAGGAGATCGAGGCGACCTTTACGCCGCTGCGTGCGAAGCTCGCGGCCCTGATCCACAGCGTCGCAGCCTCGGGCAAGAAGCCCGACACGTCGATCCTGTCGGCCTCGATCCCCGCCGACAAGCAGCACGCGTTCGGGCAGATGATCCTCAAGGCGATCACGTTCGACCTCGAGGCCGGGCGCCTCGACGTCACCACGCACCCGTTCTGCAGCGGCGTCGCCCCGGGCGATACCCGGCTCACCACCCGGTACCGCGATGAGAAGTTCACAGACGCGCTCTACGGCACGCTGCACGAAGCGGGCCACGGGCTCTACGAGCAGGGCCTGCCCAAGTCGGGCTCGCCCGAGGGCTTGTTCGGCCAGCCGCTGAGCGAGGCGATCTCGCTGGGCATCCACGAGAGCCAGAGCCGCATGTGGGAGAACCTGGTCGGGCGCAGCCGCGAGTTCTGGGTGTGGGCCCTGCCGCACGCGAAGCAGTACTTCGGCGCGGCGATGGCGAACGTGACGCCCGACACGATGTTCGCCGCCGTGAACACCACGACGCCGAGCCTGATCCGCGTCGAGGCCGACGAGGGCACGTACAACATGCACGTCATGGTGCGCTTCGAGCTCGAGCGTGCCCTGCTCTCGGGCGCGATGAAGGTGAAGGACGTGCCGGGCGAGTGGAACCGGCGGTACAAGGACTATCTCGGCATCGACGTGCCCGACGACCGTCGCGGCTGCCTGCAGGACGTGCACTGGTCGGCGGGCTTGATCGGCTACTTCCCGACATACACGCTGGGGAACCTCTACGCCGCCCAGTTCTGGGAGACGATCGAGCAGGAGATCCCCGACGTGAAGGCCAAGATCAGCCGCGGCGAGTTCGCGCCGCTCCGCGAGTGGCTGCGGACCAAGATCCACGTGCATGGCAAGCGCTACCGCGCCGCGGACCTGTGCAAGCGGATCACCGGCAAGCCGCTGAGCGCTGACCCGCTGCTGCGATACCTGGGCACCAAGACCAAGGCGGTCTACGGCGTATGACGTCCATCTCACTGCCAACCCTGCAGGCACATGCACCCGGCGCGGCCGTCAAGGAACCCTCTGCCGTGGAAGCCATCTCCGTCTTCGACATCTTCAAGATCGGCGTCGGACCTTCGAGCAGCCACACCATGGGCCCGTGGCGGGCGACGCAGCGGTTCCTGAAGGCGGTGGACGAGCGCGTCGGGCTGGCGAACGTGCAGCGGGTGCAGGTGGACCTCTTCGGCTCGCTCGCGAAAACCGGCAAAGGCCACGGCACGGACCTCGCCGTGGTGCTCGCGCTCGCCGGTGAAGATCCGGTGACGTGCAAAGTCGAAGGCTTGACCGAACGGTTTCACGCGATCGTGAAGAGCAAGCGCCTGGGACTGGCCGGTGCCCGCGAGATCGACTTCGACGCGGCGAGCGATCTGCGCTTCCATATGGATCGGGCGCTGCCGTTCCATCCCAACGGGGTGACGTTCA
>JBILLU010000333.1:0-2530 GCA_044375915.1 Phycisphaerales bacterium | reverse complement strand
CGCCGTCAAGAGCCCGTTGGCCCACCACGACGTCCCCGCGTTCCACGATGTCCAGATCGATCCGATCACCGCGACCAGGAGCAGCACGCCGCCAGCGATCGCGACGTTCTGCGCGGAGCCCATCCCGGGCTTGATGAACGCCGTCGCGGGAGTGATCGGCTTGGTCGCCGTCGGCTTCGGGGGCGGCGGAGGCGGCGGTGGTGGCGCCGACTCCGGCAACGGCTCGAGCGCGATCGGTTCCGGCGCACTCGACACAGGCGCACTCCCCGCAGGCTTGGCTTCCTCCGCTCCGTGCGGACCGTCGATTGGCTTGGCTTCGTCGCTCATAACTGCTCTTTGCGATTCGCACCGGGTGTGGTTTCGCTACCGCGAAAAGCCCTTCAGAAACAGCCCCATCAAGTCGTGGCCGTGCTCGACCACGAGCCCCGTTCGCTCGGCCTCTGCCTCGTCAAACGCCCCGGCTCCATTTCGACCGATCCCGCTGCCCGCCGCGAGAAACGGCACCGGCGTCGCGTCGTGCTTCCGGGTGCTTACCAGCGTGTAGTGATCCGGCAGCACCAGTACGCGGCAGCCGCCCTCCAACCGCTCCATCGCCGCCCGCACCGGCCCTACCACCTTCTCGTCGATCGCCTCGATCGCAGCTACCTTGGTCTTCCAATCCGACTGATGCGATGCCTCGTCGGGCGCCTCGACATGGCAGCAGACGATGTCGTATCCATCGCGTTCAACCGCCGCCACCGCCGCCGCACCCTGGGCCCCGTAATCCGTGTCGTGGTAACTCGTCACACCCGGCACGTGCAGTCGATCCCAACCCATGTACGCCGCGATGCCCGAGAGCAGGTCCACCGCCGTGATCATGGCGCCCCGCAATCCAAACCGCGACGAAAACGACGGCATCGACGGCTTCTTTCCCTGCCCCCACAGCCACGCCATCGTCGCCGGCCGCTTCCCGGCCCGCACGCGAGCCGCGTTGATCGGATGCTCTGCGAAAACACGCACGGAGACGGACCGCATCGCCTCCAAAGCCGCGAGGCTCGCGACGTCATTCGCTTTCTCGCTCCGCTGCACATGCCTCCGCCAAGACTCCCCCGGCACCGCGTGCGGCGGAGTCGTCACGATCCCCCCATACGCCCGCGGCCCCGAATCGATCAGAATGTTCCGATACGACACGCCCGGCGTCACCGCCATCTGTGCCGCAAGAGTCGGATGCTCCGCCGCGAATCGCGACAACAGCGCCGACAACAATTCCCGCGCCTCCGCGTCCGAGATCGCGCCCGCCGAGTGATCGATCATGAGCGCATCATCACCCGCGTGGTACGGCCCCTGCACCGACGCGCCCGTCGTCACCAGATTCAGCCGGAAGATCCAATCCGTGTCGGCGGGCTTCAATCCCAGCGACGCAGCCTCGAGCGGGGCCCGCCCAGTGTGATACACCGCCGGGTCGTACCCGAGCAGCGACATCGAGCACACATCCGACCCCGCCTCAAACCCCGGCGGCGTGGTCTTCGCCACGCCCACCGTCCCGACCCGCGCCAGCGCATCCAGATTCGGCGTGCGAGCCGCCTGGAACGCGGTCTTGCCACCAAGCTGCTCCAGCGGCTTGTCGCCGCCGCCATCGGGGATGATGATGATGTGCTTCATGCTGTCGACTCAAGGTGATGGTTGAGACTTCGGCGCGATAGCAGCGACGACCGCTTTCTCAACGAACCCCACGAGCGCGTCCCCAGCCCGAAAGACCGACGGGCCTGCTGAGAAGAAGAGCAAACCGAAAATCAACAGTCCGGCTATGGCACCCTTTTCCGTTTGCCAGAGGCGGCCATAGGCAGGCACGAAATCCGCGAGAATGCGGCCGCCGTCCAAGGGAGGCACAGGCAGCAAATTGAACAACATGAGCACTGCATTGAGCATGGCCCCGAGTTCGAGAAACCGAAGCACGTTCTTGAAGTACGGGTCGCCGAGGCCCTGAGCCGTGAGAATCCACACAACGGACCCGATCACGCACAAGACCATGAGAATCGCGTTCGTCGCCGGCCCGGCCGCCGCGACAATCGCGTCGCCGTAGCGGCTCCGAAAGTTGTACGGGTTCACCGGCATCGCTCCCCAGGCGATCCCAAGAATCGCGAAGAAGAGCAAGCTCGTCGGCCCCATGTGCACCAGCGGGTTCCACGTCATGTGCCCCGTGGCCCGCGGCGTGTCGTCACCCTGCCAGATCGCGGCATAGCCGTGGGCCAGCTCGTGCAAGCAGATCGAGAAGATCACCCAGAACACCCACGACCCCAGGACGATGATGCCGCCTTCCATCGCGCTCGTGACCCACCAGTTCATGCGAACTCCTTTCGCTGCACAGAGGATAGACGACCGCGCCCCGTCTCCCCGCTCCAGCGGGGAGAAGGTGGCCGAGTCCGCGAGGCCGGATGAGGGGACGAGCGTACCCAAACGCGCGACGCAGTCCGACAGTCAAACCCGCGCGGGCTGATGCCCGCGACTCGCAAGGTCGGGTGCCGTGGGTCGGCTGCTCGGAGCCGACCCA
>JBILLU010000116.1:0-10637 GCA_044375915.1 Phycisphaerales bacterium | reverse complement strand
GTCGCTCATCTCGACCGGGCAGAGCAACTCCGAAGGCGCGGGGGCGCTGCTGATCCGCGATACATCCGCCGCGGCGGTGCGTGCGGCCTTCCTGCCCAACGGCAACGTGGGCATCAAAACCACCACGGCGGAGGGTGCGCTCGACGTGGCCGGCACGATCGGAATGCGGAACACCGATAGTTTGTTCGCGCGCAACGCATCCGGCAGTTTGGAGACCTGGATGTGGCCGCGCTGGTCGGACGACTGGATGTACACCAACTTCGGTGCCAGCGGCTGGGCCATCCGCACCAACGACACCACCAACGTCATGACCATGCTGCCCAACGGGAACGTCGGCGTCGGCAACGTCAGCCCCGAGACGCGGCTGTGGGTCGGGGGCAGCGCCCAGATTCTGACGGGAGCGTTCGCGACGAGCGGCATGCTGGCCTTCGGAACACTTGGAAACCTGGGCCTTACCGCTGAAGGCAGCGACGCGGTGTTCTTCCAGCGAAGGAACAGCAGCAGCAACGTGGTCGATCTGCGACTCGTCATCGGCGACGATCCGACCAGCAACGCTGCTTCCGCGGACTACTTCACGATCGGGAGCATTCCCAGCGGGACTTGGACGCCGGCGTTCCAGTTCCGCATGGACGGCCTCGCCAGCAAGCCCGGCGGCGGCACGTGGGCCACGATCTCCGACCCGCGCACCAAGCACGATGTCTCGCCGCTGAGGGGCACGCTCGATCGCCTGCTCTCACTTCGCGGCTATCAGTACTACTACAACGAGGCCGAGATCAAGAACGGGCGCGCCCTGCCGGGCGTGCAGATTGGACTGATGGCCGACGAGGTCGAGCAGGTCTTCCCCGACTGGGTCTCGCGCGACAAGGACGGCATGCGGATGGTGACCGAGCGCAGCACCACGGCGCTGATGGTCGAGGCGCTCCGCGACCTGCGGGCGGAGAAGGACGAACAGATCCGGCAACGCGACGCGCGGATCGAGGCCCTTGAGGCGCGGCTGCTCCGCCTCGAAGCCGCGATCGAGCGGGGGGCAGTTGGCTCCACCAAGTGATCTGATAGGACCATGTTCGGAGTGTCGCCGAGTCTTCTTCGACAAACGCGCCGGTCTAGAGGATTCCCTTGCATGAGAAGGCCTTCTCTGCGACATTGTCGCGGGAGGCCTTTTCATGCGCCAGAATGCACTTCTCGTTGGCTTGAACTTGATGACCGCGGCGGTTGGCTTGAACGGCCCGCTTGCCGAGGCGGCAACGTTTTCGAACACGGCCGCGATCACGATCAACGACAACGCGAACGCGTCGCTGTATCCGAGCACGATCAACGTCGGCACGAACACGCCGATCCAAAGCATCGCTGTCTTGTTGAACGGGTTCTCGCACACTCGGATCAGCGATCTGACCATCCTGCTGGTGTCGCCGACGGGGAAGAAAGTACAGCTGCTCGCCAACGCTCCGGGGAGTGCGGCAGCGGCGCTGCCGCTGACGATCGCCGATGCCGGTGCCGCGCTGAACGGCGATCCGCTCTCGAAGATTGCCTATCGCCCGACGGTCGTGCCCAGCACCGTGCTCATGCCCGCCCCGGCGCCGGCGTTGCCGTACGAGACCTCGTTCGCGTCTCTGATCGGCGACGACGCGATCGGGACGTGGTCGCTGTACATCCGCGACAACGTGTCGGGCGAGACGGGGCTCGTGTCGGGCGGGTGGAGCCTGGGCATCAACACCGCGGTGATCTCGCCGGTGTCGAGCGAGTTCGTGTACCAGGGCGTGCTCAAGGACGCCGCCGGGCCGATCAGCGGGACCTACGACGTCCGCGCTGATCTGTGGCGGAGCCCGACGAGCGAGTTCGCCGGAGACAAGGTCGCCTCGTCAACGTCGTTCGCGGTGCCGCTCGAGAACGGCGTGTTCACGACCCGATTCTCGCCATCGACCAGCGCCCTGAGCGCGGGCCGTGCACTCTGGGTGGAGATCGCCGTCAAAGGCCCGACCGACCCGGACTTTGTGACGCTGCCTGGTCGCCAGCCGCTCGCGGCGACGCCTTTCGCGACGTATTCGCTGTTCGCGCAATCAGCCGATTTTGCCGACAACGCTGGGTCGGTGAGCTACAGCAACATCGTGAGCGTGCCGCCGAACGTCGCGAACGCGTTCAGCCCGTGGCTGAGCCAGGCCGGCAACGCGATCAGCTATTCGCTGGGGAACGTGCTCATCGGCACAACGACCGGCACGTCGAAACTCACCGTCAACGGCACGATCGAGTCAACGTCCGGCGGCATCAAGTTCCCGGATGACACGGTGCAGACCAGCGCCGCGGTCTCGCCGATCGTTGCCCGCGGGTCGCTCACGATCGATGTCCCCAGCATTGCCGCGGGGAGTCAATCGTTCACGGCCGCCGGGGGGTTGAGCGGGCTGGAACTGACCGACGTTGTCGTGTTCTCGCCTCAGAGCGACTTGCCCGCGGGGATCAGCATCGAATACGCGAGAGTGCAGTCCGCGACCCAGATCGGATTTCGGATGCGGAACAACACCGCCGCCGCGATCAACCCTCCTGTGAACACGTTCCATTACCGAGTTCTCCGCTGAACCGCCTCCTTCGCAACCCCGCCGCGAAGTCGTACACTGTTCCCATGGTCGAGATCAAGGTCCGTTACAGCGGCAGCAAGAAGTGTGACCTCCAACACCCCGAGGGCGCGACGCTTCGCACCGATGCCCCCAAGGACATCGGCGGCGACGCCAGCGCGTTCTCGCCCACCGACCTCGTCGCCAGCGGGCTTGCCTCGTGCATCCTCACCACCATGGCGATGTTCGGCGAGCGCCACGGGATCGACCTCACAGGCGCGACGGCGACCGTCGAGAAGCACATGAGCCAGCCGCCGGCGCCACGCCGCATTGCACGGCTGCCGGTCGTGGTCACGCTCCCCGCCAGCGTGCCCGCCGAGATGCGCGAGCGCCTCGAGCGTGTCGGGCACACCTGCCCGGTGCACGCGAGCCTGCATCCCGAGGTGGATGCACCGATCACGTACATCTACGCCTGATCGCTTGTCATCACGATCCGTCCGAGAAGAATCACTCCATCGAGCGAATCTCGATTTGGTTTGGTGGATTCCCGCACGGTACGAGTAGACTGAGACATTCCGGGTTGGGGTGTGGCATGGAGTTTTTATGCGCTCATTCACCAGCGTTCAGATCTTCTCGTGGATAGCCATCGTCGCGTACGGCGGGCTCGTTCACGCTCAGAACATCTTCACCAACAACACGCCGATCTCGATCCCTTCGAACGGCAACGCGATCACCTACCCGAGCACGATCGGGATCGGCGGCCTGACCCCCAACGCCAGCATCTCCAACGTCGTCGTGACGCTCAAGGGCGTCACCCATCCCCGCGTCTCGGACCTCGACGTCGTGCTGGTCGCCCCGGGTGGGCAGGTCTGCATGCTCATCTCCGACGCGGGCAACGACGAAGCCGTCGCGGGTGTTGATCTCACTTTCTCCCGCACCGGCCGCGTGCTCACGCAGACCGACTTGATCCCTGCGAGTGGAACATTCGCGCCCGTCAACTTTGGCAACACGCTCGAGAACTTCCCGACACCGGGTCCGTCGCTCGTCAGCAACACCGATCTCGCGGTGTTCGATGGCGGGTCCGCCAAGCTCACCTGGTCGCTGTTCATCGTCGACGACAGCGTTGGCCCCCTCACCACCACGGGCTCGATCGCGGGCTGGTCGATACGGTTCAACGACCCGATCCAAGAGTCGGTCCAATCCGGCACCGAGTTCTCGTACCAGGGTGTCCTGAAGAAAGACGGCACTCCGTTCACCGGCGCGGCGGACCTGCGCTTCTCGCTTTGGAACGACGCGGCCAGCACGCTGCCTGGCTCGCAGTACGGCGGGTCGATTCTCCGAACCGGCGTGCCGGTGAGCAACGGCGTCTTCACGGTGCAACTCGACTTTGGTTCCAGCGTCTTCTCGGAGAAGCGCCGGTTCCTGCAGGTTGAATCGATGGTCGCGCCGGAAGTTGATTTCACCGCGATCCTGCCCCGCACACCGGTGACGGGCGTGCCCTTCGCCGGGACGACGCCGCTGGCGAAGGCGGCGAACCAGCTCGATGCCCCCGACGGTTCGCCGACGAAGGTTTTCGAAGTGGACAACTCCGGGTTTGCCAAGGTGAACTCGTCGCTGCAGGTATCGGGAAACACCAACGTCGGCTTCGACGTCAACGTGGGCGGGAAGATCACCCTCGCCCCGACCAGCCGCAGCCGCCTCTTCCCGGCGTGCGCATGGCAGCCGGTGCTGAGCAGCGCCTCGTACGCGACCAACAACGGCGACTGGATCACGGGCTCCACGGCGGGCTCTACCCTGACGCTGTTCATGCCCCTGAACCTGCCGGACGGCGCGATCATCCGCGAGATCACGCTCTTCTGCGATGACTCCTCGTCGACAGGCAACGTCGCCATGTCGCTGCGGCGCGTGCAGAACAACGGCTCGCCGTCCGTGCTGGGGGCGGGGGTGCTGACCTCGGGCACGCCGGGCAACACGTCGATCTCGATCACCGGCATGAACGAAACGGTCGACGCGAACGTGTTTGCGCCCACGCTCAATGCAACCTGGCCCGTGCCATCGATCACGAACCAGATCCGGATCGGCAACGTGCGGGTGAAGTACGACATCACGTCGCCGCTGCCGTAGGGGCCGTGCCCGCGGACAGCCGCGGTTTCGCCCTTCAACCTAGGCTTTCCCCCTAGGAGATCGCCCATGCGCGTCATCGTGACCGGCCAGATCGGAATGGACAAGAAGCCCTACCTCGACACCGTCGCCAAGTTCGCCGGTCAGCAGGGCGAGACGCTCCAGGTCTACCACGTCGGCGACATGATGTACAAGGAAGCCCCGGACGTGAAGGGCGGCCGGATCCTCGATCTGCCGCTGTCGCGCCTCAACTCGCTCCGCCGCGCCGCGTTCAAGGACATCATCGCCGACTCGCGCGATCAGAAGAACGTCCTGCTCAACACCCACGCCACCTTCCGCTGGCGCCACGGCCTGTTCAGCGCCTTCGACTTCGACCAGATCGCCAAGTTCCAGCCCGACCTCTTCATCTGCCTCGTCGACAACATCGAGGTCGTGCACGACCGCCTCCACAAAGAACACGAGATCGACGCCACGCTCAAGGACTGCATGGTCTGGCGCGAGGAAGAGATCCTCGCCACCGAACTCATGTCCAAGGCGATCCCCGGCTCGCAGTTCGCGATCATGGCCCGCGGCCGCCACGCCAGCACGACACGAACCTTGTTCCGCCTCGCCTGCCGCCCGCAGATGAAGAAGGTGTACCCGTCGTTCCCGATGAGCCACGTGGTCGACATGCCCGAGGTGCTGGCCGAGATCGACGCGTTCCGCGCCGCCCTGGCCGAGCACTTCATCACGTTCGATCCGGGCGACGTGGACGAGAAGCTGCTGCTCGAACGCTCGATCGCCGCGGCTCGCGAGGGCAAGGAGTTCCTCGATGTCACCCCCCACTCCTACGGCGGGTCGAAGAACGCCGAGGGCACGCCCCTGCGGGTCCGCATCCGCGAGGTGCTCGACATCGCCGGCGACATCGACGGCCAGATCTACATGCGCGACTTCAAGCTCATCGATCAGTCCGACATGATCGTCAGCCTCATCCCCGAGATCCCCACCGCCAAGGGCACCGAGTTCCCCGGCCTCTCCAGCGGCGTCGAACGCGAGCTCCACCACGCCTTCGAGCACACCAAAGAGGTGTTCGTCGTGTGGAAGCCCAAGAAAGCCCCCAGCCCGTTCATCACCGAGACCGCCACCAAGATCTTCACCAGCGTGCCCGAGGCGCTGAAGTACTTCGAGCAGAACGGGTACTTCGCGGAGAAGAACTTGTTTGGGAATTGATCACGATCGACAGCGACGAAGCTCCAGCGTCCTTTCCGTCGCATTCAAGGAGATCCCCATGCGTTTCACTGCGGGTCTTGTGCTGCTCGCCGCCACGGGGCTGCGGGCTTCGGGTCAGTCATTGACGGACACCGAGTTCGCGAACGTCAACTGGTCGATCGCCACCATGCTTGACACAACCCCGGGAGGCAACGCGAGCTGCGTTGGCTCACAGACCTTGAACGGGAATCCCGGGAACTGCCGCTCGATCGCGCACCAGTGGCAGATCACCGGCCCGGGTGTCTCGATCGCTTTCGCGCATCTGCGCGCCGGCATCGCGATCGCCCCCGCTTCCGGGCCCGGAATCGTCTCGGTGCAGTGGTCGCTGCAGGCATCGTGCGATGTCGCGCCGTACGTGCACGCCATCGGATTCGGCCCCGTGCTCTTCCAGGACAACAAGTGGTTTGTCATCACCGGTGGCGTGGCAATTGCGGGCGCTGGATGGACGACGCTCGGGGGGATCTCCCCAACAGACAGTTGGGTTGAAGTAAGTGGCGGCCCGGAAAAGCCAGACTTTTCTCCAACCGGCGGTCCATTGCAGTTCGGCTTCTATTCCTCGAACGGCGGCAGCGGCGGATCATTTGCCATCAGCGCCGAGGGCCGGATCGACAACTTCTTCCTCCGCGTCCTGCGAACTTGCTCGGGTGATTTCAATGTGGACGGCGTGGTCGACGATGCCGATTTTCAGATCTTCGCCGTCGCGTACAACATCCTTGACTGCGAGGACCCCGACATGCCCGGCGGTTGCCCGGCCGATCTCAACACGGATGGCTTTGTCGACGATCTGGATTTTCAGGCCTTCGCCGTGGCGTACGACCGCTTGATCTGCCCCTGATTCGTGGGCAAGGCGAGCAGAACAAACGACCCCGTTCCGATAACAGCAGCTCCCCATCGCTCGCACCGAGTCAGCCGCCAGCACTCGGGGGAAACGGTTGAGCCCACACCGTTCGCGCTGAAAAGGGTGTCTGCAAGAACGTGCATCGGCGTGCGAAGCGTTTGACAGAGTCGGTACAGTTTCTATCTGCTGATTGATTCCGTATCCGACATGAGGAGAGAGCGTCTTGCATAACTCGACTTCGTTGGTCGCCGCCCTGTGCGTCGCCGCGCCGCTCGCGAGCGCTGGCACGGTTGTCTTCTCCAACAACTTTGATTCGACCGTTCCGCCGCAGGTCTCGGCCGGGGTTGCTTTGATCACCCCCGTGCAGCTCTTCGCCGGCCTCGGGCCCAGCGGCTACCAGTTCGGCGGCTCGTTCCTGCGCAGCCCGACCGGCAACACGGTCACGATCAACCTTGCCGGGCTTCCGACGCACACCACGCTCAGCATCGCCTTCCTCTTCGCCGCCATCGACTCGCTCGACGGCACCGGCACCTTCCCCGAAGGCGACTTCCTCAACGTCAAGGTCGACGGCGTCTCGATCTTCCGCGAGTCCTTCGCGAACGCAACTTCGACGCAGGATCAAACCTACGTCGCCCCCCCAGGCGGCGTGCTGGCGCGGCGTGTGGACCTCGGCTTCACCGGGCCCGGCTCCTTCTACACCGACAGCGCGTACAACATGGCGATCGACCCGCGCTTCCAGAACATCCCGCACACCGCTTCGAGCGCGACCATCACGTTCGTCATGGAAGGCCCCGGCATCCAGGATCTGAACGACGAGTCGTGGGCGATGGACAACCTGCGGATCTCGGTCAACGCCGCCGCGTGCGTGGGCGATCTCAACAGCGACAACCAGGTCGACGACGCCGACTTCCAGATCTTCGTCGTCGCCTACGACATCCTCGACTGTGCCGACGCGTCGATGCCCGCCGGATGTCCCTCCGATCTCAATGCCGACGGGGTGGTGGACGACGCCGACTTCATCCTGTTCGTGGCCGGGTACAACGAACTCGTGTGTCCGTAGATCGATGGTGGACAACATCCCGCGCCCGGCGGCATGAACGCTTGATTCGAGCCAGCGACCTTGCCCAACAACGTCGTTGGCTCCGGAATCGGGCAACGGCGCGCCGACATCCGGAAGAACCGGAGGTCCCTACTGCGGCACCCGTGGCGACGATCAAGGCCGATACCACCGGCCGACATTGCTACGTTCTGTCGATTCGTGCGACGCCGATTGCTCGTCACTCAGTCCGCCGCCGACGTGCCGACGCGATGAAGCCAACGCCGAGCAATGTGAGCGCCGCGGAAGGGGCGGGGATCACGAAAGACACTGAGGAATACCCATTGGTCGCCATGCCCGGAACACCTCCCACACTACTCATGGCTCTAAAGGTGTGCGTGCCCGGCCCGATCGTGCCTCCGCCAGTTTCCCCTCCCCAACCACCTTCGCCTTGCATATTGCCATAGGCGTACTGCCCGTAAGGACCGGGACTACTCCCGGAATAGGTCCATGTGATGATCTCATCGGTGGTAAACGTGATCCAGACAAACGCCTTCACCATTCGCCATTCCTGCGGAGCCGACGGGCCCCAGTAGCTCAAGTCGGCTCGCAACTTCATGGTGCCTGCGATCCAGACATTGGGATTCTCGTGGTACATCAACGACAGCGAACTGGTGTAATTTGCCCCCGAAAGCGTGGCCGTGCTCGGATTCGTGGCGGGAAAAGGTATCTTTGTGTAGCCGCCGCTGCTGCTATCCATGATGGAGATCTCGTACGTGACATCAGTGACGGTGATAGCACCCCTGGTCACCCCTCCCGTCATCGCCGCCGCCATCCCCGCCGCCAACGCGATTGCCTTGCTCGTCGACATATTGTCCGCCTTTCCCGGTCGGGCACTTGGCGCTCCGGGCAAGTCGCATCAACGAGACCGGCTTGTCACGCCTCATCGCCTCGGCCAGCGATTGCATTGTACCGCGCGGTGCCGGCAACTCCGGCGCTTCGAGCGGTTCGGTGCGACAAACACTCTCATTCCGCTCCTGCAGCGCCGCGGCTCACATTCTGTTCGCACGTCCGATCTGCGGATGAGTCACACTCGCAACGCGGCCGGCACGCATCCATGCGAGCGTGATGCGAACAAGTGATGCGGGAGCGATTCTCGACGCGTTTGTCGGCGCGGCGCATCCAGAACTCGTCCGCCCGCATCGAAACTGATGAGTCAGGACCGAGCGCCCGCGACAATGTCGCCGTGCCGCGCGCGGTCCGTTCGGCACGCCGAGTGCTTTTCCCGCGTGTCCCCTCGTCGCCGACCTCAAGGAGGCGCACGTGCGTCCATCCCATCGATCGTGTTCTGTCGCTTGGCTGCTCGCTCTCGGCGTCTCCGGAACGGCGGCGGCCCAGTGCTCGCCCCGTTGGATCAGCGGCGGCGAATCGGGCGGGCCGGGCGGCATCGTCTACGCCTTGACCGTCTGGGATCCCGATGGGCCCGGGCCAAAGCCGTCCGTCCTGGTTGTCGGCGGCAGCTTCGGCAGCGTTGCGGGACTTGCGACCGGGCGCATTGTCGCGTGGGATGGGTCTTCGTGGCTTGCGCTGGGCAGCGGCATCGGAAACAACAACGTTTATGCGCTTGCGGTCTTGCCCAGCGGCGAACTCGTCGCGGGCGGCGATTTCATCACCGCCGGCGGCGCACCCGCGAGCCGGATCGCCAAGTGGGACGGCACCGCGTGGACGCCCCTGGGCGCGGGAGTCGACAACACCGTCTACGCGCTCGCGGTCACCTCCACGGGCGATCTCATCGCCGGTGGCATGTTCCTGAGCGCCGGGGGAAGCCCCGCCAGCCGCGTCGCGCGCTGGACGCCCTCGACCCAGACCTGGTCGGCGTTCGGAGCCGGAGCGAACTTCACGGTCAACGCGCTCGCACCGCTGCCCGCGGGCGATCTGGTTGTTGGCGGCAACTTCACCGCTGCCGGCGGTGTCTCGGCCCGGTTCATCGCGAAGTGGACCAACGCCACGAGCAAGTGGTCGGCGATGGGCACGAGCGTCATGAACAACATTGTGACGTCTCTGGCGATCCTGCCCGGCGGGCAGATCGTCGCGGGCGGGTACTTCACAACCGCGAGCGGTTTCCCGGCCAACGGCATCGCCCGCTGGGACGGCACCGACTGGCAGGAGATGGGCGCCGGAGGGATGAACTTCGGTGTCTACGACCTCTCGGTCACGCCCGATGGAAATCTGCTCGCCGGGGGCGGCTTCACCGTCGCCGGCGGTCCGGGCGGCGGCGTCGTGGCCAACCGCATCGCGCTCTGGAACACCGCCACCAGCACCTGGTCACCCATCGGCTCCGGCCTGGACGGCAGCGTCAATGCGGTCGCGGTCTTTCACGGCGAGCCCATCGCCGGAGGCAACTTTCTGACCAGCGGAACCGAGTTCTCCCCGTTCTTCGCGCATTTCGGACAGCCCGTCGCGCCGAACGTGCGGGATCATCCGGCCGATGCGATCGTCTGCGCCAACGACCAGCGGTCGTTCTCCATCTCCACCTCGGGCAGTACGCCCTTCACCTATCAATGGCAGATCGAGACCGGCCCCGACACCTGGACGGACTTGACCCTTGATCCGATCGCATTGCCCTGCGGCGGAAGCGCAGACGCGGCGGGAGCCACGACGCGGCAGGCCGGGATCACCATCGTCCCATGCCCGTCCGTGAGCACGTACAAGGTTCGCTGCATCGTGACCAACGCCTGCGGCACGGCCACGAGCAATCCGGCCACGCTCACCATGAACTCAAATGTCGCGCCGACGAACCCGCAGAGCATCACGACCTGTGTCGGCGGCACGGCGCACTTCACGACGA
>JBILLU010000115.1:0-10659 GCA_044375915.1 Phycisphaerales bacterium | reverse complement strand
CCAGGGCGACGAGTGCATCTTCATCCATTACGGCTCGGGCGTGTGCCACACCATGCTGGGCACGCTGAAGTTCGGCCCGCGGGATTACTTGGTGATCCCCAAGGGCGTGATCTACAAGTTGACCTGGGACAAGCGCGTCAACGGTGCCGACGGCAAGCCCACCGACGGCGGCCCTGCGATCGAGAACACGCCCTTCGGCCGCTACCTGCTCATTGAGACCACCAACGGCAGCCACATTGGCCCACCGCCGCGGTATGTGAGCAAGGCCAACGGGCAGTTCCTCGAGCACGCGCCGTACTGCGAGCGCGACATCCGCATGCCCGAGATGCCGATGACCTTCGACGAACGCGGCGACTTCCCGGTCCGCATCAAGGCCCGCGACCTCATCCATGAGTACGTCTACCACTACCACCCCCTCGACATCGTGGGCTGGGACGGCTGCTACTACCCGTTCATCTTCAACGCTGACGACTTCAGCCCGATCACCGGCAAGCTGCACATGCCGCCGCCGATCCATCAGACGTTCGAGGCGCACAACTTCGTGATCTGCACGTTTGCGCCGCGGATGCTCGACTACCACCCCCAGTCGATCAAGGTGCCGTACAACCACAGCAACCTCGACAGCGACGAGGTGCTGTACTACGTGGACGGCAACTTCGGCAGCCGCAAGGGCATCGAGATCGGCAGCCTGACGGCCCACCCGCAGGGCATCCCGCACGGCCCGCACCCGGGGACGATCGAGGCGAGCCTGGCGGCGACGCACACGCAGGAACTGGCCGTGATGTGCGACACGTTCCGGCCGCTCTTCCCGACCAGGGCCGCCCTCGAGATGGACGACTCCAAGTACCCTGCCAGCTGGCAGGGCGAGCACTTCCCCGGCCTTTCGACCGGCAAGATGCACCTCAACGGTGTGACCGTCCCGCCCTCGAGCGCCGCGGCGTTCCCGAAGGAAGTCAATCCGGTCGCTGTCATCAAGGCCGATGTGGCGAGTTCAGTGATTCCGGCGCCGGTGACCAACGGGACGGCGAAGGCGAACGGGGTGGCTCCGGTGAAGACGTCGACGGCGAATGTATGGGCCCCCTGATTCCGCACGTTCGAGGCCGAGTCGCTAAACTGGGAGCATGTTCTTCACGCGCCACGGATCGGCCGCCTCGTTCTCCCGTCGCTGGTTTTCACACGCGCTGATGGCGGTCGCGGGAACAGCATCGGTGTTCGACGCGGGTTCGGCGATGGCGCAGGTCGGGCCGTTTGCGCCCAAGGCTGCGGCTTCGAGCGAGTTCTCCGGCCGCGACTTTGCGGGGCTGCGGTTCCCGATGCGTGCCACCAGCGGCGAGTTGTCGTTCTCCGCCGCCCGCGTTGCGACCTGGAGCCAGGAGTCCAACGCCACCGGCGGCTCGGTGCAGCAGTTGTTCCTGTCCGGTGATGTGCAGGTGAAGTTGGGGCTGTACGAGTTCACCGCGGTGAAAGCGGTGGTGTGGCTGGAGAAGATCGCGGACACCGATGCGACCGAGGAGGACTGGGAGTGGCTGCGGAAGCCGGAGATGCGGCCGCCGGAGATTGCGAAGCCCAAGGGCGACTCGGGTGTGTATCAGGTGTTTGTGTACTTTGATCGCGTGGCGTCACCGGTGGCGGATGTGCGGGTGAGCGTGCAGGCGAATCGGTTGCCGGTGCGAGCGGTGATCCGGATCGACCGGCCGATCGCGATGACATACGACACGTTCTCACAGGGGCGTCCGAGCGATCCGTTCATCGCGGAGGGTGAGTCGCAACTGGCGGCAGCGCTGCGTCGTCAGGAAGGCGTCGATGCCGAGGCGACTATGGATCGCGATTTTCCGCGCCGGGGGCCTTCGGTGCCGGTGCCGTCGGAGGCACGCTCGTACCTGCCGCCGACGGCGTCGCAGATGCAGGCGCGGGCTGCGAGCGAGATCGGGCCGGGCGGCGACAGTGAGTCGGCGACATTTTCGGGTCCGATCTTCGCCAAGGACGGGATCTTCACGGTTTCTCCGGGCGACGTGACGCTGGTCAGCGGCGAGACGGAGAACTCGCTGCTGCTTTCCAACGGCGTTGTGATTCAGTATTCGGATACCCGAGCGGGGCGGTCGCTGCAACTCACGGCCCAGCGAGGTGTCGTGTTCATGGAGCCGCGAAAGATCGAAGATTTGGGGAAGTTGCGTCCGGCGGATGTGCGCGGGATCTATCTGGAGGGCGATGTGATCGCGACCGACGGGCAGTACACGCTGCGCGGGCCGCGGATCTACTACGACGTGCGGAAGAACAAGGCGGTGGTGCTGGACGCGGTGTTCTGGACGTACGACTCGCAGCGGCGGTTGCCGCTGTACGTGCGTGCGGAGTCGATCCGGCAGCAGTCGTCGAACGAGTTCGTCGCGAAAAAAGCGAAATTGGCGACGAGCAGTTTCTTTGAGCCGGATTTTTCGGTCGGTGCAAGCACGGTGACGATCACGCGACGGCCTGCCCAGAATCAGCCTGAGGGGCTCATTCCGACCGTGTCGGGATGGGTTGGTGGGTCGGGCAGCGGTGGCGGCGGCGAAGGCGACGGTGCCTCGATGGTGGATGCCGCGGGTTACGGCCGAGGCTATCAACTCGATACCGACTATCCGTCGCAGGGCGGCGGCGGTGGTGGTGGTGCCGGATCTGGCAGCGAGAACTACCTGGACGCCCGCGGGATTACGCTGAACGCGGAAGGCGTGCCGTTCTTCTACTGGCCGAGCTACGAAGGCACGATCGACGAACCGCTGCTGCGGGATCTTCGGGCCGAGAGCCGCTCGGGTTCGGGCTTTGCGATCAAGACGCGGTGGAACGCGTACCGGTTGCTGGGTCTCAAGGGCACGGCGTTCACGCGTGCGGACTTGCTGCTGGATGCGTACTTCAGCCGCGGTCCGGGCGTCGGGACGCGGCTGGAATGGGCGGGGCCGGACACGCAAGGCAACGCGTTCCTGTACGGCCTGTTTGACGATCGCGGGACCGACGTTCTGAAGACGGGCGACCGGATCAAGAATCAGGGCGACAACCGCGGGCTCATCCTCACCGAGCATCGCGTGGACTTCGACGACAACTGGTCGTTCTTCGGCGAGATGGCGTATCAGTCGGACGCGACGTTCGTCGAATCGTTCTACCCGGAGATGGCGGAGACGCGGCGGGAGTTCTCGACGCAGGCCTACGTGCGCCGGGTCGAGGACAACACGATGTTCGCGACCCGCCTCAAGGGATCGCTGAACGACTTCTCAACCAACGAGTATCAGTTGCTGAGTCAGGGGTACTCGGTGTCGAAACTGCCGCAGATCACGTATCTGCGTCAGGCGGACCCGATTCTGTCCGACTGGTTCGGCGACATCTTCACGTGGACGCACGAATACGACTTCAGCCGCACGGCGATGAAGCTCGATCGGGCGCAACTGGACCAGCGCGGCGTTGCGAACCGGGAGACGGCGCTGCGGCTGTTCGGGATCCTGCCGAATCAGACGATCTACGACAACCTGACGGCACAGGGCTATTTGCCGCAGGATGTGTACCGCTTCGACTCGCGTCAGGAGTTGAATGCGAAACTGGAGCTTGGTCCGGTCAACGTCGTGCCGTTCGCGGTCGGTCGGGTGACTGGATATGACCACAAGTTCGAGACCTTCGCGGGGACGAACGACGTCGATCGTTATCGATTCTGGGGTTCGACGGGTGTGAACGCCAGCACACAGATTCAGCGAGTCGATGATTCGGTGGAGAGCCGGCTGCTGGACTTGCATCGGATGCGGCACATCATCGAGCCGAACGCGACGCTGTACACGAGCGCGACGAACCGCCGCGGGGACACGCTTCCGGTCTACGACTACGACGTCGAGGGCATTCATAAAGGGACCGTCGGTCGGGTCGGTGTGAATCAGCTGTGGCAGACGCAGCGCGGCCGTCCGGGTCGGTACTACGGCGTTGATGTGTTCGCCCTCGACGTGAACTACATGAACGCGAGCAACGATACCGAACTGGGGTCGCCGGTCGGGCGGTTCCTGGATTTCCGGCCGGAATTGTCGTCGTTCGGCGAATTTGGAATGGTCGACGGCTCGTGGCGGGTGACCGACGCGACGACGCTGACCGGCGGGTCGGTGTATGACGTTGATCGCAAAGAGCAGGCGCGGACGTCGGCGGGCGTGAGCTTCCAGCAGTCGCCGGACTTGGTGACTGCGTTTGACTATCGCCACCTCAACGCGCTCGACTTGACGACGCTGGGCGCGAACATGAGCTATCGCCTCGCCAGTCAGTACATCCTCGGGTTGAGCACGAGTTACGACACGACCGCAGGCGAGTTCCAGGCGGTCGGCGCGTCGGTCTCGCGTGAGTTCCAGAGCTTGAAGCTCGGGTTCAACGTGGCGCACAGCGTCATCAGCAATGAGTCGCGTTTTGGGTTTACGTTGACGCCGAAGCTTGAGCAGGCCCGTGGGCGGCAGCCGATTCTGGGCGAGCAGGCGCCGCCGCGGTAACGCGGGTTGCGGGACAGCGCCATCGCGGCTTATGTCGACACGGTGAGGTCAACCACCTTGCGCTGGCGGATGTGCTCGCTGCCCAACTGGCCGCAGGCGCCCATGAGGTCGCGGCCCTTGGTGCGGCGGCGCTTGGCGTAGACATTCCGCTGGGTCAGCCAGGCCATGAATCGATCGACGGACTCTTCGCTGGGCGCAGGCCAGGGCGAGTTCCGGCGCGGGTTGTACGGGATGAGGTTCAGCAGGGCGCGGGCGGTGCTGATTTGACGTTTGGCCTGGTAGTCGCCGTTGATGGGGGCGAAGAAGTCGGCGATCTTCTGGGCATCGGCTTCGGCGTCGTTGACGCCTGGGATGAGGACGTACTCGATGCAGAGTTTGCCGCCGCCGAAGACGGGGTAGTCGATGAGGGCCTGCTGCAGCTCGCGGAGGTTCCACCGCTTGTTGACCGGCATAATGCGAGAGCGGATATCGTCGTCGGCGGCGTTGAGCGAGATGGCAAGGTTCAGCCGGTGCCATCCCGCGGTCTTGATCTGCTCCGCAAGTCGGTTGATGCCGTCGACGCGGCCGACGGTTGAGATCGTGATCTTGCTGATCGGGATCGATGGGCCGCGGTGATCGCGGAGCACATCGATCGCGCCCAGGACGTTCTCGATGTTGTCCATCGGCTCGCCCATGCCCATGAACACGATGTTGCGGACTGGCCCCTCAAGCCCCTGCGGCGTGACCACGGGCTCGGGGATTTCGGGGTGCTTCAGGAGGTGCGTTGCCGCGTACCACTGCTGCACGATCTCTTCGGCAGTCAGGGAGCGGATCAGCCCCATCTGGGCGGTCTCGCAGAAGGTGCACCCCATGGCGCAGCCGACCTGGGATGAGACGCAAAGCGTGTACGTACGCACGCCGCGCTTGCCGATCATCGGGATCAGCACGCTCTCGGTCCGCAGCGTCTTCACCTGTTGGGCGAGCTTGGTCGCGTCGGCGGGAACGTCCTGGGTGAACTTGAAGGTCTTACCTTCGGGGCCCTCGTCGATGATGACGCTGGAAATCGGGGAGACGGAGTGGCTTGACGAGCCCCGAGCGTGAGCGAGGGGTTGAGGTGGCGGCTCACCGGTTGTGAGCGAAGCGGACCCTCCGCTTGCGCGGAGGTTTCGTACGGCGAGTTGGCGGTTATGTCTCGACGGATAATTCGCCGCGTCGAAGGGCTTCGCGTGCCAGAAGAAGTCCTTGTACGCGTCGAGAGCCGCGGGTCGAGCCAGCCCGAGCTCCGCCTTCGCGCGTGCCACAAATACCTCGGAGTTCAGCCCAAGGGGACGGCACGGCGTGTTCTCTGAAGCATCTGGCACCACAAAGTTTACGGCGACAACTCGCCCGAAGTGGCCGCGGATGCAGGCAATCCCCGTTCTCTCGACGCCCCGCGGTCACGGGCACAACAGATCGTTATACGCCACCGCGAAGATCGAAAAGTCCGCATCATCCACTGCCCCGTCCCCGTTCAGATCCGCCGGACAGCCCGCCGGCATCGAAGGAGACGAGCACGCGAGCACGTCGTACGCCACCGCGAAGATCGAGAAGTCCGCGTCGTCGACCAGGTCATCGCCGTTCAGGTCCGCGGGGCAGGGCAAGCGATACGTGTACAGCGACACCAGCGCGCCGACGTTGCCGCCGATGACGGAATCCGGGTCGTCGAGCGCCCGCTTTCCGGCGGCGCCGTTGACATTGGTCCCGTCGAAGTTGTTGTCCGTGGTGCTGCCAACTGCGGGCACCGGCGAGGTCGAACGGATCGTCATGCACAACGGGCCGCCCTTGTAGACAAACGGCGTGGTGAACGCGATCACGCCGCCGAACGGTGCCGGCCCGGCGACCGCCCGAGGCATGGTGCCGGAGACCAACCGATAGAACCCGCCGCGAGCCTTGACGCGATCCAGCCCCTCGTTGTCGCTGAATCCCGCCGACATCGCCGCCGCGGGTCGCGTCGCGCTCGACATCCAGATGTCGAGCCGGAAGAACTCCTCGTTGAGCAGCGGGTACGGCGTGGTTCCATTGTCACTCATCCGCCACGCCACGCCCGTGATCTTCGAACCCACCGGGATCGTCAGCGTGTTCTGGTCGTAGATCATCTGGTACACCCGCCCGAACGCCAGTAAGTTGCGGCCAAAGCCCGTGACAAAGGTGTTGGCCTGCGGTGCGACGGCGGTCTGCGTGGCCGCCACGGCGGCGCCGCTCAGGACGCTCACAGCGAGGCCGACAAAGACTCCGACAATCGCGTGTTCTCGGGCCATGAGTCGCTCCGGCGGGTGCTCCGAATCATGCTACTGCTCTTGTCCAGCAGATGTTGCATCGAAGCGCCTTCCGGCGGCGATTTTGGCGGATTCTCCCCGTTCGATCAGAGAACGAAAAGTCGCTGCCCGCTTTTCAGAAGCGGCCCGTTCCGTCAAGGCCGGCGCGGGAGCCGGCTTACTTCTTCGCGGGCGCCGGCGCGTCGTCCTTGCTCACCATGCTGTCGAGCATGGTGCCGATGAGCGCGGTCCCGCCGCCGCTCATGCCTTTGTCGCCGCTCACCATCACCCGCGGCGCGATCTGGATGTTCTTCTCGCCGACGATCTTCAGGATCTCGACCAGGGCCGCGTTGCTCTTTCCGATCTGCTCGGCGATCAGGCGATACGCATCCGACTGGGCCGTGGCCTTGATCTTGGTTGATTCCGCCTCGGCTTTGGCCTCGACGATCTTCTGCTTCTGAGCTTCTTCAGCGATCTTCACGCTGTACGCCGCGGTCGCGAGCTTCTTCTCTTCCTCCGATTCCTGCGTCACGCGGGCCAGGCTCTTTTTCTGCTCGGCAGCCTTCTGCTGCTCCTGGAACGTCTGCTGCTCCTGCTTGGCGATCTCGCGATCGGTCTGGGTCTTGAGCAGCGCTCCCAGGGTTTTCTCATCGCCGACGTTGCCGATGCGCACCGCGGTGATGGTGATGCCGAAGCGGCTCATCTGCTTGGTCAGCGCGGCGAGCGACTGCGATTCCTGGTGCGAGCGCTGCTGCACGTAGTCGAGCGCCCGCACGCCCTCGGCGTTGTTGCGGAAGATCGCCCGGACCGCGCTGTTGAGCGCGTTGCGGAAGCGGGCCCCCTCGTCGTCGCCGAGTTTGGCGACCACAATGGCGGCGTTCTGCGGCTCGATCACGTACTCGACCCGGACATCCACCGGGAACGTGAAGCCGTCGCTGGTGCGGACCGTGATGGCCCGCTCTTCCAGCACCGGGTCGTGCGTCATCTTGGCGTTCGAGGCAGACTGCTGCTGCACGTTTCCGGTTTGGTTGGAGGTGGCGATGCCCCACGAGGCCTCCGTGAACTGGGCGATCATCTGCGTCGTCCAGACTTCGGTCACGGTGAAGGCTTCGGTGTTGAGCGGGTACTTGCCGGGCGGCAGCGGATCGGCCTGGATGCCCATCTCTCCGGCCTTGGCGAGCTTGAGTAGTTTCTCATCCGGCAGGTTGGTGCCGTCCATGCCGGGTTCAAGCGCGCCGGCGACGCCGCGGATCACCTGCGAAGGCGCGACGCCGAAGTTGGCCTTGAGCACGGCGACCTCGCCCGCGAGGACTTCTGTCTGCTTCACCGGGCGGATCTTGAACAGCTCCGTATTGATGCGATATTTGCCGGGAGTCAGGACCGAGGTCTGCTTGCCCTTCTTGCCCTTGCCGGCGGTGAGGAAGTGGCGGGCGTCAAGCATCTTCTGGAACTCTTCGCGTTTGAACTCGGGCGCAAAGAGCTGCCCGTCGTTGAGCGGCTCGCCGTCGGCGGTCTCGATCAGCCCGACCTCGTCATTGCGGATCTCGATCAGATCGACGTTATTGACGGAATAGATGCCGGGGATGAAACCAAAGTGCCACCCGGGGGCGAGGACATCGGCCTGAACGCCCATCTCGCCGTCGACGGCGATGATCTTGCCGCCGGCGAGCGAGGCGCCCAATGCCTGCTTGGAGATGATGCCGACCTCGTTGGAGCCGACGTACTTGACGCTCCCGGCGAGGACGCCACCCATGAGCACGACGAGGGCGAGAGCGAGCCCGAGCAGTTTGGTCTGACCGGGCAACTTGACTGATGCCCCGACGATAAAGAGGGCGAGGACGACGGAGGCGGCGAAAAAGATCATCCCGATCATGTGAAACCCCCGGGGCTCAGCCCCGTTCGCCGCAGGCGTCGGCGATCCCGCATCGCACGGCGTCCGCGGCCCCAGCGCGCATGGTCACATGGACCTCTGCACGAAGGCTTGTTTGTAGTATCGGTTGGTGGGTTTCACCGCGGCCAGAATCGCACGCTGGCTCTGGCAGGGGATATCACCCTTGGCGGGGCACTTCAATCCACTGGGTGGGCGTGTGCCGCACGATGGCGCCGGTGCTGGCGTAGATGACTTGCTCGGCGATGTTGGTGCAGTGGTCGGCGACAATCTCGCACTGGCTGGCGACCTCGTGCAAGAGGAATGCAAAGTCGGTGGGCATGGTGCCCTTGGCGATCTGCTGTTCGGCGTCGCGCAGGATCGCGTCCTTGAACGCCGTCACGCAGTGCTGGCTTTGCAGCACCACTTTCGCGAGTGCGGCGTCGGAGCGTGAGACGGCGATGGTGGTGTCGCGGAGAATGCCGACGACGCTGTTGGCCATCATGCGGAAGGTCGGCGGGATGGCGCGGCTCGCGGACTGGGCCGACAGCGTGAAGCCCGTGCCCATGTGCTTGCCGGTCAGGCCGGGGGGCGGCGGCGCGGCGGTGTGGTGGTTGTGACCGGGTAGCGCGGTCGGGGAGATCAGGGCGGCGATATCGACCGCGCCGTCGGCGATGCGTTCGAGTTCGTTGTTGACCTTGACGATGGTCAGCACGCGGCGGAGGTTGGCCTCGCCGAGGCTGGAGGTCTCGTGCGTCGCGTCGGTCAGAAGCGACACGCAGGCTTTCTCGAGCGCCACGTCCGCCGAGTCGATCGCGTCGTCGTCGCTGTTGACCTGAAGGGCCTTGGCGCCGTCCTTGTTGAAGAACGCGTCGAAGGCGAGTTCAAGGAGCGACTGCACGCGACGGCCCTGCGATTCCAGGTCGGCGGCCAGGGCGTCGATGCGTTTGGGGAAGTCCTGCGGCATGCGATGAAGCGGACTGTATCACACACCCGGGCACGACGCCAAAGCCCGTCTCTCGGAAGCACAATTCCCTGTCGGTCTCTACCCGTGGCTGTGCGGGAGCATGTCGTCGGCGACGTCGAGCTCTCGCACGCCCCGGAGCCGCCGCATCCGCTCAACGTTCTGGCGGATCATCTCCCGCACGTTCTCGGAGTCGGCGATGCTCGGGATCGCCAGCTCGGGTTGGCTGGGGTCGCTGGTGATCATCTTGATGGTGCCCAGGCCCAGCATTCGCTGCAGGAGCGACCGGGTCAGGATTGTGTCCTTCACCCGGTACAACTCGACCTGGTCGTAGGTCTTGGAAAGGACGCCCGACTCCAGTTTGATGCGCTGCGAGGTGACGGTGAAGTCCGTCGCCCGCAGTTCGAGGAACTTCCAGATCGCGATCGGGATCGGGATGAGCAGGAGGCACGACAGGTACCACCAAAAGTTCAGCCATTGGCTGGGCGATCCTGTCCACACCACTTCCTCGGGCCCGGCCGGCTTGACGGTGGGGGTGTCAGGAGCCGGATCGGTGCTGGTGTCCGCTGCAACCGCGCGAATCGTCAGCCCTTCCCCGGCGAGCAGACGCTCGACGTCCCCGACGCTGCCCGCCTGCACGCTTCGCCGGACGGACTTGCCGCTTGAATCTACCGCTTCGACGTTGTACCTCTGCAAGGCCATGCTCCCAAAGGCGGCTTGGCCGCCGCCCTCTTCTTCGGATTCCTCGGGCTTTCCTGTTGACAGGGCTTTCGCCCGGGCTGGTTTCGGGTAGGCTATCACGCACGCCCGGCGGATGCGTTGGGTCGTGCCGCATGATGTCAGGCGCCCATTGGGAGCGTGCCATGAAGATCGAAGGTGAAGGGCAATTGCTGCGAATCTTCATCAGCGACGTTGACGTGTTCGATGGCAAGCCGCTGCACGAAGCGATCGTGCAGGTCGCCCGATCCGCGGGCCTCGCCGGGGCGACGGTGCTTCGCGGGGTCTTGGGTTACGGGGCGAATTCGCTGCTGCACGGTCCGGCGCAGCCGGGGCTGCCAAGCGAGCTGCCGT
>JBILLU010000114.1:0-10666 GCA_044375915.1 Phycisphaerales bacterium | reverse complement strand
GGTGCTGACTTGATGAAGGAGAACGGCTTGCTTCGTTTACTCACGCCGCGTCGGAAAACGCGCCGCGCAAAGCAGGTCTTGTCCCTCTCGCTCCACCAAATCGCTCGGGTAGTTTACTGGCGCTGCCAAGCGACGGAAGCAAAAAGGCGCAAGAAGTTAAGTTATCGGACGATTCGATTTATCAGTTCGGGCCGTATTGGTGCCCAAGGCCAGTGCAACCACTGGCGGCAGCATCGCCCGAGTCGTGTCGTCCAGCCCGCCCTCCGCCAGGGCCGCGCGGATCGCGGTCGCGCTCGCGGTCACGGGCGTCACCGCAACCACCCCCGATTCCAGCACCGAAAGCTCTGCCGCGCTCCACGCCCCCAGCGCGCGAAGGCCTGCGACCAACGCATCGCGTGACGACTCCACGTCGCCCCGCAGCATGATCAGCGGCGGGGCCAGCCCCACAATCTCCCCGGGCTCGCGCCAGCGGTGCAGGGCCAGCGCCTGATCCGCACCGATCAAGAGCCGCAGCGCCGCGTCCGGGCGTGCTCGCCGCAGCCGCCGCAGCGTGTCGATCGTGTACGTCGCCTGCCCACCGGCGCGATCGAGTTCGTCGGTCCAGATCGTCGCCCGCTCGACACCCTCGAGTGCGAGCCGCAGGAAGTCCACGCGTTGCGCATCGGAAAACCGTGGCGGGCTGTCCTTGTGCGGGCTCCGGGCCGCGGGCACGTACACCAGCCACGCGTCGGGCGGCCCCGCCAACTCGCGGGATTGCACCACCGGTTTCACATGTCCCCAGTGCGGCGGATCGAAGGTTCCGCCGAAGACGATCAGCGTCCGAGCCTCGCTCGGCACCGCCAAGGGCGTGATCGGGGCATCGTCCATGCCAAAGAGTAGTGGGGTAGTCGGCGGCCACCGCAAGCGATCAAGCCCTCTCCCCCCTCCCGAAGACATGGAGCACGCCCAGCCTCAAGCGTGAGCGAGCGGGGCTTGGTGCCGCAATCCTGCAGCCGGTCAAGGACTCTCATGTGCTGCTGCGACCAACGTGGATGGCGATCACTCGCGCGGATCGGCGATCATCAAGGTATCTGATTGCGCGTGGAGGTCCTCAAGCCGCAGCGCCGGGAAGCGCTCGCCCAGCTGTTCCTGCGTCAGGTTGGAAGCCAGCACGTTTCCGCTGCGATCGCAAACTGTGTACACCGTCGCGCCCGAGCGGCTGTCGACCCGCACCAGGTGCTCGGCCCCGATAAGCGTGAGCAGGTTCTTGCTCGGCTGCACCCTGGTCGTCTCGCCACTGAGAGTGGGCGTCTTGGCGCTCACGTCCTTGGCCGAGAAGGCGCGGCCGACGGCCACCACCGCGACAAACGTCGCGGCCATGGCGGTCCATTCCATCCGATTCAGCGGTCGTGCCGGGATCATGCCGGAACATCGGCGAACCACGCGGCCGGGTGCAGGCCGATCCAGCCCTGGGGGTCGCCCATTGAGCGGCAAGCCCCGCAGCCCTCGCCGAATCTGCCGAAACCGCGCGACCGGCACGAGCGAAACGACCCGTCCTGGCGCCCGCGCGGCCGCCGTTCCGCCATCGCCGACGGCCGCCGCCCGCCACGACAGTCCATCTTTACACCGCAATCGCGCCTATATTCCTCGCTCAGATTTCGCTTCCGGCCCCGTCGTCTAGCCTGGTCTAGGACACATCCCTTTCACGGATGCGACATGGGTTCGAATCCCATCGGGGTCACTTCTCCACCCGCGGTTTCGTGCATCATCCCCTCCCCGTCGCTCGGGTAGAGTGCGGCCGATGAACGCTCGCGGCATCCTTCGAGACGCCCTTTCACTCCTCCGCGGCCGCCCGGCTGCGGCGGGGGTGGCTCTGCTGCTAGCCGAGCTCGGCGTCGCGTCGCTGCTCACGCCCATCACCGCGTCGAGCGCCCGTTGGTTGGTCGGCCGCAGCGGGAGGCACGCGTTCACCAACGAGGATCTTCTCGGCTTCGCGTTCTCGGTCTACGGCGTGCTCACGCTGTTGCTCGTGGCGATCTCCTGGATCGTGGGCGGTTCGATCGGTCGCGCCAGCGTCATGCTCGCGTGCGAGGCTCGGGGCGATGGGGCGGGCGTTGGCGTGCGGGCCGTGCTGGGAGCGTTCTCTCGCATCGCCGTGCTGATCGAGTTGGCGGCCCGGCAGGCCGTCGCGCTCGGGCTGATCGTTCTGCCCTGGCTCGGGGCTCTGGCCTTCATCGCGTGGATCACGCTCCGCGGCGTGGACCCGAACTGGTTGGTCTCCGCGCGCCCGCCGCGATTCTGGATCGGGGCCGCGTGCGCAACCCCGATCGTGCTCGCGGCGGCGTGGCTGGCAGTGCACCGCATCCTGACGTGGTCGATCGCGTTGCCACGCTGTCTGTTGCAGCGGCAAACGTCCGCGCAGGCGATGGCGAGCAGCCGCGAGGCGCTTCGCGCGAACCTGCGTCCGATCATCCTCGCTCGAGTCGTATGGTTTCTGGCAGCGTCGCTGCTCGGCGTGTGCATGCTCGCGATCCTTCACGAAGCCGGCGAGGCGATGCTGCGGCATGAGTTCTCGACGCTGCTGCGCACCGCGCTGGCGGCCGGCGCGGTGCTGGCGGTCAGCGTGAGTGCGGCGGCGGCGGCTTCCGCGTTGCACGCGGCCGGAGACGCCGCGATCTGTCTTGCGGTGTGGCGACGACTAGCCGCCCCTGGCATTGATCGCCCGAGTACGACGTCGTCGGTCGAGGGATTCAGGCTCGATCCGTCACGCCGCCGCGTGCTGCTGGTCGCCGTCTTCGGCGCACTGGCGTTTGCCGCGACGCTCGTCTCCCTGCAGTTACTCACTGCGGCTCGCCGGCCGCTCGCGGTGGAACTCTCTGCGCACCGCGGCGACGAGTTGCATGCTCCGGAGAACACTCTTGCCGCGATCGAGTCGGCGATCGCCGCGGGCGCTGATCGCGTCGAGATCGACGTCATGCGCACGCGGGACGATCAACTGGTCCTCAGCCACGACACCGACTTACGACGGCTCGCCCGGGACCCACGCCGCATCCGTGATCTCACCCTTGAAGAGCTGCGACAGGTCGATGTCGGCGCATGGTTCGGCCCGCAGTTCGCGGGCGAGCGGATGCCCACGCTGCGGGAAGTGCTTGACCGCACCCGGGGGCGTGTGGCGCTCAACATCGAGATCAAGGCCACGGGCGACGAGGATCGGGTCGCCAGACTGGTCGCCGCGGCGCTGCGTGACGAGCCGGGCGGTCGTCTTCCCGCGGCACCCATCATCGTGACCTCGCTCTCGGCTGGAGTTCTTCAATCGTTCCGGCGTGAACTGCCGTCGATCCCCAGCGGCCTGATCGTCTCGGTCTCCATCGGCAGCCTCCACCAGATCGACGCCGACCTCTTCTCGCTCGAGGCCCGCCTCGCCACCGACGCGTTCCTGGCGTCCGCTCGCGTCGCCAACAAACCCGTGCACGTGTGGGGTGTTCGTGATGTCGATCAGTTCACCCGTTTAGCACTTCGCGGCGTCGACGGCGTCATCGCGGCCGATGTGCGCCCCTTCCGCCAGCGCCTCGCCGAACTCGCCGAGATGGACGATGCCGAACGCCTGCTCCTCGCGTTCCGCGCCCGGCTCCTTGAATGACCATCCCTTACGCCATCCGCAGGCTCGCCGCCGGAATCTCGTCGGCCGCGTGCACTCCGGCCTTGTGCGTTCCCGCGATCAGCGAGTAGATGCACGGCACCACAAACAGCGTAAAGAACGTGCTGATCGCCATCCCCGTCACCAGGACGATACCGATGCTGTTTCGGGCCTCAGCGCCTGCGCCGGTCACCAGCACCAGCGGGAAGTGTCCGAAGACCGTCGCCGCCGAGGTCATGAGGATCGGGCGAAGGCGGGTCGCCGCGGCGTGCTGCACGGCTTCCATCTTGCTAAGTCCCGTCGATTGCATGTGATTGGCGAACTCCACGATCAGGATGCCGTTCTTGGCCACCAGACCCACCAGCGTGATCAACCCGACCTGCGAGTAGATGTTGATCGTGGTGAAGTCGAGGCAAGTGAAGATGAGTGCACCCGTCAACGCCAGCGGCACCGAGCCGAGCAGCACGATGAGCGGATCGCGGAAGCTGCCGAACTGGGCCGCGAGCACGAGGTAGATCAGGCCGATCGCCAGACCCAGCGTGCCTGCCAGCGACGAGCCCTCGGTGCGGATCTGGCGGCTCTCGCCGGCGTAGTCGATCGCGTAGCCCGCGGGCAGGATCCGCTTGGCGGCCTGTTCGAGCGCACGCAGCGCCTCATCCTTCGTCACGCCGTTGGCCACGCCGCCGTAAACCTTGAAGCTGTTGCGCTGCTGGAACCGCGTGAGCGCCCGCGGCGCCGCGGTGGTTTCGAGCTTGACGAACGACGACACGGACACCAGCCCGCCGTCGGCGGCACGGACCTTCAGATTGAGGATCGCGTCGGGCGTGCTTCGGGCGCTGTCTTCAACCTGCGGGATGACCTTGTAACTGCGGCCGTCGTGGTTGAATCGGTTGGAGTACCCGCCGCTGAGCAGCACGGCGAGATCACGCCCGACCGAAGCAAGATCAAGCCCCATGTCCGCCACCTTCTCGCGATCGATCACAATCCGCGTCTGCGGCAGGTCGATCTTGAGGTCGGTGTCTGCGTACAGGAACTTGCCCGAGCCGAACGCCTCGCCGACGAGCTGCATCGCGTAGCCCGCCATCTGCGGCGCTTCCTCGGTGCTCGTCACCATCATCTCGACGTCGAACTGACCGGCGCCCGGCAGCGGCGGCGGCAGCGCGGGGAACGCCCGTACGCCCGTCACCGCCATCAGCTTCGGGAAGACCGCGTCGCGCATGTCGGCGGTCGAGACGTCGCGGTCGCCCCAGTCCTTGGCCTGAATGCCGCCGAAGCCCATGGTCGGCGACATCATCACCTGAAACAGGAACTTGCGATCCGGCAGGTCCATGAACGCGTGTCCGACCTGATCGAAGTACTTGAGCGAGTAGTCGAGCGACGCGTCGGGCGCCGACTGGATGACGGTGAACACGATGCCCTCGTCCTCGGTCGGAGCCAATTCCGAGCGCGAGAACATGTAGAGCGGGTATCCCGCCGCGGTGATCAGCAAGGCACCGAGCACGACGGCCCAGCGCATCTGCATGACAAACGCGAGAGTTCGCTCGTAGATCGCTTTCAGTCCTTCGAACTGGCCGTTCACAAAGCGCTGGAATCGGCCTTCCTTCGCCCCCGTCGGCACCATCCACGCGCTCATGATCGGAGAGAGCGTCACGGCCACGATGCCCGAGATCACCACCGCCGCCGCCAGCGTGAACGCGAACTCGCGGAACAGCATGCCCGTCAGCCCGCCTTGGAAGCCGATCGGGGCATAGACCGTTGCCAGCGTGATCGTCATCGCGATGATCGGGGCGAAGAGTTCCCGTGCCGCGATGACCGCAGCCTGGATCGGCCCTTTGCCCTCGCGCATGTGGCGTTCCACGTTTTCGACCACCACGATCGCGTCGTCGACGACAAGGCCGACGGCCAGCACGATCGCGAGAATCGTCAGGAGGTTGAGCGAGAACCCGAAGAACAGCATCGCCAAGCACGCACCTACGAGCGACACCGGCATCGCCACCAGCGGCACCATCACCGTGCGGATCGAGCCCATGAACAGGAACACCACCACACCCACGATCGCGACTGTCTCGATCAGCGTCTTGACGATCTCCTTGATCGCGTTCTCCATGTAGTAGGTGCCGTCGTACGCCAGCGTCATCTTCACGCCCGGCGCCAGCTTGGGCTCGATCTCTTTGAGCTTGGCCTTAAGCGCGTACGCGACTTCCAGTTCGTTGGCCGAGGGCAGGGGCCACACGCTGAACCAGATCGCCGGCTCGAGGTTGAACCCCGCGCGGCCGTTGGCCTCTTCGCTGCCCAGTTCCACCCGCGCCACATCCGCCAGCCGCACGATCGTGCCGTCACGCTCGCGGACGATGAGCTGCTTGAACTCGTCGGCCGTGCGCAGGTCCGTGTCGGTCATCAGATCGACCTGTACGTCCTTGCCCTTGGTGCGGCCCACGGTCGCCAGAAAGTTGTTCCGCACCAGCGCCTGCTGCACATCGCCGGGCGTCACGTCCAATGCATCGAGCTTGCTCGAATCCAGCCAGATCCGCATCGCCAACGGCAGCGGCCCTTCGAGGCCAACCCGCTGCACGCCCGGGATCGACTGCAACTCCGGCTGCAGCTCGCGCGACATGTAGTCGTTGAGCTGCGGCAGGGGCATCGACGTCGAGGTCATGCTGATGTAAAACGTCGCGTACGGCTTGTCGGTCCGCTGGATCTCGATCGACGGCGATTCCACGCCCGCCGGCAGTTCGCTGCGCACCTGATTCAGCCGCGCCGAGATCTCCGCTAGAGCCGCGTTGCTGGGGTGATTGAGCCGCAGCCGCACCGTCACGGTGCTGATGCCCGCGGTGCTGGTCGACTCGATGTAGTCGATGCCGTCGATCGCCGAGACGGCCTTCTCGATCGGCGTGGTCACGAACCCGCGGATGGTCTCGGCGCTGGCGCCGATGTACGCGGTGTTGATGATGATCGCGCTGGATTCCAGCCGCGGGTACTGCCGCACCGGCAGCGAGGAGATCGAACGCCAGCCCAGCGCGAGGATGATCAGGTTGATCACGATCGCGACGACGGGCTTCTTGATGAAAATGTCGGTCAGGAAGTTCATGGAGACCTCAAATGGCAAATCTCAAATAGCAAATGGCAAATGGGAACAGACACGTGCAGGACGCCAGGTTCTATTTGCTATCTGGCCCTTTGCTATTAGCCATTTCCGCTCCGGGCGGCGGCCCCTCCATCACCATCGCGCCCTCGTACAGCTTGAACGCGCCGTCCGCGGCGATCATCTCGCCTTCCTTCAGGCCGTCCAGAACGATCAGTGAGTCGCCCAGGTTTGCGCCCAGCGTGACCTTCCGCATTGTCGCCGTCATCGGCGGCGGACCCTGTTGCGGGCCCGGAGGCGGCGAACCCGGAGGCGGCGGCGGCATCTTGCTCATGTCCATCGGCGACAGCACGAACACGTGATCCCCGAACGACGCGCGACGCACCGCCGTCGCCGGCACCACGATGTACGGCTTGGCCGCCTCGGTCGGCACCTCGACGTCGATGAACATCCCCGGCTTCAGCTTGTACCCCGGGTTCGGCACGCTCGATCGCACCCGCACGTTGCGCGTCACCGGGTTCACCGTCGCGTCGACCGACACCACCGTGATCTTCGCCTCGTCCGTCCCCAGCATCTCCGATTTCGCCGTCACCACCATTCCAGGCGACACTCGCGCTGCGTGTTCCTGCGGCACTGCGAAATCGAGGTAGATGTCGTCCGTCAACTCCGTCAGGCTCACGATCGTCGTGCCCTCGGCCAGATACTGTCCCGGGTGCACCGTCCGCATGCCCGCGCGAGCCTTGAACGGCGCCTTCAGTGTCTTCTTTGCGATCACCGTCTCGATCTGGGACACCCGCGCCGCCGACTGATCGCGTTCGGCCTTGGACCTGGCCAGCGATGAGTTCGCCCGATCGAGCGCGGCGTTCGCACGCTCTACCTCGCTCTTGGCCTTGTCGAGATCGCTTTGCGAGACGGAACTCGCCGTCGCCGCGCTCTCGTAGCGCTTCAGTGTGGTCTTCGCCAGGTCCAGCGATGACTGCGCGATCTTGATCTCGGCCTGCGAGACCTCGATGTTCGATTCGGCCAGCCGCAGCGCGGCCTGCGCCGCCGCCAGATCGGCCTTTTCCGTCTCGGTTGTCAGATTCACCAGCACCTGCCCGGCCTCAACGGTCGCGCCGGAGTCAAAGCCCACGCTGCTCACCACGCCCACGACCTCGTTGGCAAGGGCCACGTTGCGAATCGCCACCACCGTGCCCACCAGCCGCGAGCGCGGCTGCCAAGAAACGCTCTTGACAACGGCGGTGCTCACGGACTCCGGCATGAGCATTCCCGCTCTGGGATTCGGCGCGTGATTCTGCTTGTACTTCCACGCCGCGACCGCGCCGCCGACGACCACAAGCCCGGCGAGCGTGGCAACGCCCGCGATGAATGGTGCTTTGTTCATGTGTTTGGTGTCCGAATTCCGGGCCGCTCGTGCGGGCTCTGCACCCGCTCACGCCCGTCGTTTCCCCGTCCTCCGAGCCTTCCCCGGGCGCGGATATCGATGCCTCCGAAAATGATAGGATTCGATAGTTGAAGTGGTCAAGTTTTCTGGTATGATGACTTCGTGGCCTGCCGTATCGCCAAACCCAAGGACCCCGCTGCCGCCGCCCGTGCCGAGGTGGTGGAGCTGCTCTTTGTCTACGTCGATCGCCTGAAGCAGCACTTCGACGACCTCGCCGAATCCCACGGCCTCACCAGCGTGCAGGCCAAGGTGATCATGTCCCTCGACGACCCCGAGCCCATGCGAAGTGTCGCCGAGTGCTTGGGTTGCGATCCGTCCAACATCACCGGCGTCATCGACCGCCTCCAAGAGCGCGGCCTGGTCACCCGGGTGGAAGACCCCAACGACCGCCGGGTGAAGCGCATCACCGCCACGGCCGCGGGTCGCAAACTCCGCGAGGCCTTCGAGACCGACCTCTTCCGGAATGTTCCCGGCATGAAGACGCTCACCAACGCCCAGATCACCGACCTCCGCGACGCGCTCGCGAGCCTTGCCCGCCCCGAGTCGAAGGCGAGCGACCGCCCAGAGCCGCGGGCTTCAGCCCGCGCGGCTGGGTGAAGATTCACCACAGAGGCGCAGAGACACAGAGAAGAGAGGCAAAGAGCAGAATCAAGTGCCAAGGCACCCCGCGTCGCGCACACATCGCGAGCGACCGACGCCAACTCCGGCCAGCTCTTTTCCGATTGCTCTTGCTCGCCGATCGCTCTCCGCTTTTCGCCTTTCGCTTCTCAATTTCAGATTTCAGATTCTCTGCCCATCCCACCCCTCCGATCTCCTCTCTGTGCCTCTGCGCCTCTGTGGTGAACTCCCCGCCTCCGAGCGTGTCATCGCGTCTTTCTGTACGCTGAGCCCATGCAGCAACCCGGCCTCGCCCTGCACTGGAAAGTCCTCATCGCCCTCGCCCTGGGCGTCGTCATCGGCTCCGTCGCCCACGAGTGGTGGACACCCGACGTTTGGAAATCCCTCGGCGTCGCCGACCCCGTCGCCTTCCGCGCCTTCAAGCCCTCCGAAGCCAACGCCAACGCTGGCCTCGCCGCGATGGCCGTCCGCTTCCTCGCCGACACCAACGAGTTCCTGGGCAAGCTCTTCCTCCAATCCCTCCGCTTCATCGCCGTCCCCGTCGTCCTCTTCTGCCTCATCATCGCCGTCGCAGGAGTGGGGGACCTTCGCAAGATCGGGCGCATCGGCGTCCGCACGCTTCTCTGCTTCGCCCTCACGCTCGTGGTCGCGGTTGCGATCGCCGTTGTCCTCGGCAAGGTCGTCGCCCCCGGCACCTACGTCTCAGCCGAGAGCCGCGCCCACATCCTCGCCCAATACGCTGGCGAAGCCGGCCAGCGCGTCGCCAGTGCCCACACGCTGAAAGACTCCGGTGTCTGGGCCTTCCTGCTCAACATCATCCCCACCAACCCCTTCAACGCCATCGCCAACGCCCAGATGATGCAGGTCGTCGCCTCCGCCTTCCTCCTCGGCGTCGGCCTCACGCTCATCCCCAAGGACAAGTCCCGCGGCGTCCTCGCCTTCGCCGAGGGCATCACCGAAGCCATCATGGAACTCGTGCGGCTCATCATGCTCGCCGCACCGCTCGCCGTCTTCTGTCTCGTCACCCAGTTTGTCGCCACCGTCGGCCTCGGCGCCCTCAAGAGCGTCCTCGCCTACGCCTTCTGCGTCGTCGGCGGCCTCGCCATCGTGCTGCTCATCGAATACCCGCTGCTCATGTGGCTGCTCACGCCCCGCGGCAACAAGATGACCCCCGGCCGCTTCTTCCGCGGCATGGCCCCCGCCATGACGCTCGCCTTCAGCAGCAGCTCCTCCTCCGCCACACTCCCCGTCACCATCCACTGCGCCAAAGACCGCCTGGGCGTTCCCGCCGACATCGTCAACTTCGTCTGCCCCATGGGCACCACTCTCAACATGGACGGCACCGCGCTCTATCAGGTCGTCAGCGTCCTCTTCCTCGCTCAGCTCTACGGCATCGAGCTCACCCTCGCCCAGCACATCACCGTCGGCATCATGTCCGCCGTCGTCGCCGTGGGAACACCAGGCCTTCCCGGCGCGAGCGTCATCATGATGGCCATCGTCCTCGAATCCGTCGGCGTCCCCACCGAGGGCGTCGCGATCATCCTCGCCGTCGACCGCGTCCTCGACATGAGCCGCACGATCGTGAACGTCTCCGGCGACGCCGTCGCCTGCGTGGTGGTCGCCGGCAACGACATGAAAACTCCAACGACTGCCTAAGACGCCGAGGCCGACGAATCCGCGAAGAAGCCTCGGATCGTCCAAGCGTCCGCGTTCCTACTCCTTGGTGCCATCAGTCCGCCGGCTCTGCGGCGCGACTGATGCGTCTGAAACAACCGCACACGAACTCCGCGACCCGCACCAGTCGCGCGGCTCCAAGCAGCCGCGGACTGGTGGCACCTTTCGTCAAGATTCTCAACCATCCGAGGCTTCATCGCCAAACCTCCTCAGCCTCGGCGTCTTCCAATTG
>JBILLU010000338.1:0-2546 GCA_044375915.1 Phycisphaerales bacterium | reverse complement strand
GACCCAGCCACCCCGGCCGCCGGGCCCACGATCGATCTGGCGCTCTACGTGCAGGACGCCTACATCCTCGGGCCCGGTGACCAGGTGGGGCTCACGGTGCTGGATCCGGGCGCCAAGGACCTCAACGGCTCATTCGACATCCTCAACGACGGCAGTGCCTCGTTTGCGCTGCTCGGCTCGGTGGTGCTCTCGGGCCTTACCCTCAACCAGGCCCAGCTGTGGCTGCAGTCGCTGTATGCGCGCCACCTGCTCCGGCCGGCCCTGAACCTCGCGGTGCTGCGTCCCCGGCCGCTGCAGGTGTCGGTGGTGGGCGAGGCGATGGCACCGGGGCTGTACACGCTCACCACGGGTGAAGGTTCCCGGGTGGAGGGGGCGGGGGTGAGCCTGAGCGGCCTGCCCACGGTGGTGACGGCCATCCAGAAGGCGGGCGGCCTCACCCTCAACGCCAACCTGGGGGACGTGCGGCTGCAGCGGCGCATCCCCGGCGATGCCAGCCAGCTGCGCGAAACCCAGCTGAACCTGATCAGCCTGCTGCGCTCCGGCGACAAGGCCCAGAACCCGTTCCTGTTCGACGGTGACACGATCGTGATCGGCACGGCCACCACGCCCGACCGCGACGTGATGGAGCTGGCGGCGGCCAACCTCTCGCCGCAGCAGATCAACGTCACGGTGGTAGGCGAGGTGGTGACGCCGGGGCGGCTAAACCTGGCGGCGAACACGCCCGTGGTGCAGGCGGTGCTGTCGGCCGGCGGCCCGAAGAACTGGCGGGGCAAGCGCAGTGATGTGGAGCTGGTGCGGATCAACCGCAACGGCACGGCCACCCGCCAGCTGATCACGATCGACTACAACCAGGGGGTGAGCGGCCTGCGCAACCCACCGCTGCGCGACGGCGACACGGTGGTGGTGAACCGCAGCACCTTCGCGGTGGCCACTGATGCCCTCGATTCGGTGACCACACCGATCACGGGCCTGGTGAGCTTGTGGGGCCTGGTGCGGCTGATCCAGGACAACTGACCCTGCTGCGGTCTGCCGGCAGAGCGGTCCACACCGCAGCGGCGGCATAGGCCCGTTGCGCCTAGTGTGCCGACGCAACCAATCTCCTGCATGCCACCCCGCCCCTCGCCGCCGCCTGGCAGCCCGATGCTCTGGGCACTGCTGATCAACGGCCTGTTCTGGGGCGGGCTGTTCGGCGGGGAGGCCCTGCTGCGCCGGTTGCAGCCGGCCAGGCAGGCCCGCACCCCGGTGCCTGCGCCGCCCCAGCCGGCTGGGGAAGCGGTGCAGGATCTGCTCAAGCCCGATCCGCAACGCCAGGCAGGCCCGCCCCAGCCCGGAGCGGCCGCCGCCGCCGGCGCGGTTCCCGCTGCCACCCCGGCCGCCTGGGTGGCGCGGCCAGCCGCTGGGGCCCAGGCCGTGGCAGCGCAAGCGGCGGCGTTGGCTGCCGGGCCCCTGGCCCCGCCGCCCCAGCCGCTGCTGAGCGGCGCCGATTCCCTGGCGGGGGAGATCACCCTGGCCAGCCTGCGGGAGCCGCGCATGCTGCCGGCGGCGCGGGCGGAGCAGCAGCGCTGGCAGCGCTCGGGCAATCCGCTGGCGCCGCTGCCGCTGCACTGGCAGCAGCGGCTGAAGCAGGAGCTCGCGGGCGGACCGCCGATTCAGCTGGCCCAGCTGGTGCGGGTGCCGGTGCAGCAGCTCCTGGAACCTGAGGAGGTGGCTGTGCTGATCGATGACGCGGGCGCCGCCGAGGCGCTGAACCTGCCCCGCCAGCCCCAGGTACGCGCCGCGGTGGAGGCCTGGGCCAGCCGCCAGCAGCCGGCCCAGGAGGGCCAGCGGCAGGCGGTGGTGATCGCCGCCGAACCGCTGCCCGTGGCTGCGGCGATCACCCCGCCAATCGCAAGCGAGCGGAAGGTGCCCGCTGCGCCGGTGCCGATCCTGTCCGAAACCGCCCCGCCGGCAGCCCCGGCGCCAGCCCCGCCGGCAGCGCCCGAGCCAGCCGGCGCAGCGTTGTGAAGGCCGGCTCAGGCCAGCACCTCCTCGAGCAGGGCCAGCTGGGCCATGATCGGCTGGGCCTGGTGATGGCAGCGGCGCACCAGGGCCAGGGCCTCGAGCAGGGGCATGCCTTCGCTGCGGCAGAGCAGGGCCACAGCCAGCAGCGGCGAGCGCTCCTGGCCGGCCCAGCAGTGCAGGTAGAGTGAGCCCTGGGGCTGGGCGTAGAGCTCCGTGAGCTGGTGGATCGCCTGGCGCAGCAGGGTTTCGTTCAGGGCTTCCGCGCTGCGGTGGTCGGGCAGGGGCAGCTGGCGGCTCAGCCAGTGGGGCGGCGGCTGCCAGGCGGCTTCGCTGGGGTGGCAACAGCTGAACACCCGCTGCATGCCGCAGGCCTCGAGGGCCTGCCAGTGGCCGGGCTGGCGGGGGAAGGCACCGATGGCCAGCCGGCCACTGCGGATCCAGCTGAAGGGCTGGGGCAGGGTGCTGGCAGGTGAAGGCATCGGCGGTGGCGGGGATGCCCCTGGGGGGGGGGGCGTTTTAAGCATATTCGGCGCGGATGTGCTTTG
>JBILLU010000113.1:0-10752 GCA_044375915.1 Phycisphaerales bacterium | reverse complement strand
GCGCGCTCGTGTCGCTTGCGATGAAGGCATTCACCACAGAGGCACAGAGGCACAGAGAGAGGGGAGTGGTCAAGGCAGAGAGACGGGCGAGCGATCGCGATGCTCGGCGTCCCACCAAAAGCGAGCCAGGACGTCCCCGCCCCGGCGCACGAAACATCGAGAGCACAGCCGACGCCGCGTCAAGCCGTACGCCCCCGCGCCTCCCCGCCCCGCGGAGCGGGGAGGGGTGGTCGAGGCTTGGCGAGACCGGGGAGGGGTGTGTCGCACCCGAACATCCCCGTGCGCTCGTTGATGACGCGGCGTTTTGCATGTGCAAAGGGCTCAGCACCCGCGCCGCCTCCTCGGGGCGATGATCGTCGCGATGACAAACAGCGACGCGGTGATGGTGGTGGGGCCGGGCACCGCCGCAATCGCATCGATGTTGAGCGAGCCCGGGCTGTCGCTCAGGTTGGTAAGCCGCACGAAGCGGATGAAGTCGAGCCCGGTGGCCGAGAAGTCCACGCCCGTCCCGCCGCCGCTTCCGTTGTAGCCGGCGACGATCTCGGCGTACGTCTTGCCGATCGGATCAAACGACGGATCAACCGCCTTGGTGAAGTCCGTCGGCACCGAGCCCGGCGACGTCTCGTAGGGCGACGCAAGATCGCTGTACCCCAGCGTCGCGTAGCCGCTGGTGGGGTTCGCGCCGGGCACAAGGAACCAGTCGCTGCCGTTCTTCGAGACTTCGATGGTCGCGTTCCGCGCCCCGAACTTCCCGCTCGCGAAGCCGCCTCCATCCGCGTAGAACCAATTGCCGAAGACGATGAAGTCCACGCCGAACGGATTGCTCGCCCGGTCCTGCACATCGTGGTCAAAGCCCAGCACCAGCGAGCCGCCCTTGCCGATGCTCACGATCTCGCCCGGATCAAACGGCGGGTTGAACGGCGTCACCGCGCCGGGAAATCCAAACTGCACACCCGTGAACCGCGTCGGTGACCCAAGCGCCGCCGCCGGATCGGCATACGTCGCGCTCCCGCCCACACCGGGCACGAAGCTCGACCACGACGTCGCATACGGCGACGCGGCCGCCGCGGACGACACCAACGCCCCGGCCACGCCGGACAACACAACCAGACTCTTCATGCGATCTCTCCATCCGATTTCCGTGCGTGAGCGCACGAAAACCGGCCACGCTACCCCGAGACGCGCGGGGCGTTCCTCGCCAAGGCGACGGCCATCACACGCACGGCTCGCCCGCGGCGGAGGTCATGACAACGCATGACAACAACGCCGCGGCCAAAGCCTGCGCCGGAGCGGTGGTTTCAGTGGGGGCACGCCGCGTGAGGAATACGCGAGCGCTTCCACCGACCGCCCCGATTCGCGAGGGCCGCCAGTCAACCGTCACGGGAACATCCCGTGCGGCGTCCATCGGCAGGTCTTCCGGCTTCGGGTACAGCGCTTCCCGCCTTCCCGCCAGGCCGCCCCCCGGTGGAGTCCGGAGAAGAGCGTCGGCAGTGGCTGAGGCCGTCGAGCAGGTCCAAGACCCGCTCGAAGCCTCGTGGGAAGCACCAAGCCCGTTACGGCGGCGCGTCCGCGGTGGAATCGGCAAAGACCTAGGGCCTTCACCTCACCACACTTCCCTTTTCAGCCCGACCCGTGCTCACGCACGGCCCGGGCACCGAGGGACATCGGCAGCATAGCAAGTCCGCGACGTGTGTCAAACGAGGCCGCCGCGCCTCCTCTCCCCGCTTGCGGGGAGAGGACGATTCGACGCAAAGCGTCGAATCAGGTGTGGGGATTGCGGGTGTCTGTTGGTCTTGGTGTCCGAACGCGGAGCACCCCTCCCCGGTCTCGCCAAGCCTCGACCACCCCTCCCCGCTGCGCGGGGCGGGGTGGCGCATTGCGTTGCATTCGCGACTACTTCTTCTCCGGCTTCTTCATTCCCGGAATCAGATCCGTCACCTTCTTCGTCGCGTCTTCGACGGCCTTGCCCGCTTCGCCGCCGAGCTTGTCGGTGACCTTCTTCGCCGCGTCGCCGCCGATCTTCTCGATCGTGCCCTGGGCCTTCGCCGCGACGGACATCTGGAGGTTGTCGAGATTGCCTAGGCCCGCAAGCCCGCCCTGCAGGTCGCCGAGGATCTCGGCGGGGAGGATGCCGCCGCCCTTGTCGGCCGCGGCGGCCAGCACGGCTTCCACGATGATCGACGCGAGCTGGCTCATCGTCACGCCCGTGCCGCCGACGCCGGTGCCGGTCTTGCCGACGTTGGTGAGCTTGATCTCGTCGATCGGGATGTTCACCTTGGTGAGATCCGCCGGCCCGCCGATGAGATCAACGCTGATATTGATGTTCGTGAGCGAGAGCTCGTTGACAACAAACTTCTTCTCACCGCCGCCCGACGAAGAACCACCCGAGCCGCCTGCCCCACCCGCCTGATCGGCGACCTTCTTGATGTGATCGAGGATGACGTTGAAGTTCGCCTTGCCGCCGGACTTCTCGAGTGCGACATTCAGCTTGTCGAGGCTGAGCTTGGGCAGTTCCACCACCGGCTTGCTCAGCGAGTTGAACGACACCGCGACGCCGCCCGAGCCCAGCGACAGGAACGCCGGAGCCTTGTATCCCGGCGGATTGGCGACGTTGAGCCCGCTCATGGCGAACGTGCCGCCGAGGATGCCGACGTCGGCGGACTGCAGCGTGGTGTTGGTCCCGAGGGCGTACGTGCCGCCCTTCTCGATGCCCTTCTTGGCGAGCGAGTTGATGTTCATGACGGCGAAGACGACGCCGCCGATGACGAGCAGGACAAGAACGAAACCGAGTGCAAACAGACGCTTGATGAGTTTCTTCATGAGCGGGCTCCTGGCGGCATTGTACGAGCGAGCGGCGAAACACGGGAGAGAACGCGGAGTCGCGGAGTGAGCGGAGTCGCGCGGAGAGTGGAGAATGGAAAAGGCGTTTCACTCGAAGGGCTCAAAGGGGTCAATGGGCTCAAAGACGAGAAGAGGAAACACTCAAAGCCGTGCCGCGACTCTGCCAGATCCCGATCCGCCCCTCCACACGTGCCCTCTCTTCTTCTTCTTCTTCTTCTTCTTCTTCTTCTTTTTCGAGTTCATCCCCTTCGAGCTCTTCGAGCCCTTGGAGTTGAGAATCCGCTCCGCGAAACTCCGCCTTCTCCGCCCCTCCGCGCTTTCTCTACTTCCCAAACAAAAACGCCGCCCGCTCCAGCCTCGTCTTCCCCTCGCTGTGCACCGCGAACTCGTACCCCTCGTGCATCGACGCGCAGCCGTACTGCCCGTCCTTTCGCACGGCGTACAGCGTCACGTTGAACCCCGGCCGCCCCTTCTCGTCGAGCAACCGCTTCTCCTTCGTGTGATCCGCGATCCGCTTGAGCACCTTCAGGCACGCCTCCGTCGGCGACAGCCCGGACGCCATCGCGTCCACGATCGCGAACGCGCCGCACGATTGCATCACCGCTTCGCCCCGCCCCGTCGCTCCAGCGCTGCCGACCGCGTTGTCGGTGTAACACCCCGCGCCCACGCACGCCGTGTCGCCAACGCGCCCGGCGAGCTTGTACGACAAGCCGCTGGTGCTGGTGCAGCCGTAGAGATCAGAGCCGGGCGCGAGGAGGAGCGAGGTGTGGATCGTGCCGTAGGTGTGGGGGATGGGAGACGCGGTGCGCGAGTCGTTGGGCTTAGGGGAGTGGGGGGGTTGGAGGGCTGAGGTTGGAGTTGGAACCGCCTGATTTGCGGCCGGATCAACATTGCCTGCCCAAAGCGCCTGACCGAAGCCACTGCGGGCCGCGTCGCCGCTAGCGCCCTTCTCGCCCGCCCATTCCGCCGCACTCAGCCACGCGTCACGCGTGCTCAAGCTCGCCTTCCAATCCAGCCACGCCTTGCGGCTCTTGTCGGTCAGCAGGTTCTCTTCCACAAACCCCAGCGCCCGCGCGAACTTGTTCGCCCCCTCGCCGACGATCAACGAGTGATCGGTGCGGCGGAGCACCTCGAGCGCCAGCCGCGCCACATGTCGCACCCGCCGAACCCCCGCCACCGCCGCCGACCGATGCAGCGGCCCGTGCATCACAATCGCGTCAAGTTCAACCTCGCCGTCCTCGTTGGGCAGCCCGCCGTAGCCGACGGAGAGTTCCTCCGGGTCGTCCTCAACGAGCTGGATGCCAGCGACGAGGGCGTCGAGCGGATCAGCCTGTTTGGTGAGCATCGCCGCGGTGCAATCGAGCGCGGGCACGCCGTTCCAACTGGAGATGAGGACGGGATGGGGCATGCGGGAATCGTACCGGCGGCGTGCCGCCAGGACGCACATCAACTCGGAGCGACAGTCGGGCTCTCCGGCGCGATCTCATCCCGTGGATGACGATCCACTCAGCCCGCGGCGGGATCGCGGCCCCTTACCGAGCTACTCGGCCTTGATGAAGACATCGAGCTTCTGTCCGACATACACCCGCTCGGGCGAGCCCGCGACTTGATAGACAACAAACAGCACGCGGGTGTCCACACGCTCGGTGGTCGAGCCGGTGATGGAGGTCTTGGGGACCACGCGGGGTTCGATGCGGGTGAACGTGAGGTCCACCTTGACCCGGTCTCGTCCACGCACGAAGCCTTCCGCCGGGGCACCCGGACGCACGCGGCTCGCGTCCTCTTCGTCGACCTGCACACGAACCTCGAGCCCGCCGGTGCGGGCGAGCACGATCGGTGGCCGCAGCGACTCACCGGCCTGCACGAACTCGCCTTCGCGAACATCGGTCCGCAGGACGGTGGCGTCGGCGGGTGCGCGAACGACCAGTCGGTCGAGCTCGGTTTCGACTTGCTGGACTTCGGCACGCGCCTGATCCCGCTCGCGCTCGGCGATGTCGATGTCGGGTGCCCATGTTCCGGCCTCAAGCCGCGAGAGCACGGACTGAGCCTCGATCAGCTCGGCCTGGGCAACACGGTGCGCGAACGCTCGGATGCGAATCTCCTCGCGGCTCATGGCACCCGTCGCTTCCAGGCTCTGGGCACGCGCCAACAGATCCTCCGTCCGCTCCGCCGCCGCTGTCGCCGCTTCCACGCGGGCGCGGGCCGGCGGCAGATCTTCCGGGCGGGTACCGGCTTTGAGCCGACGCACGCGGGCTTCAGCCGCGGCGAGCATCTGGCGCTTGAGATTCAGCTCCGCCAAGGCCTCGCGGTCGTCGATCTCAAAGAGCGGCTGCCCGCGCCGAACCACGTCTCCGGTGATCACATGAACAGTCTTGACGACTCCCGAAACCGGCGAGCCCACCGCGACCGACTCGCCCGGGCTCTGGAACTCACCCAGCCCAGCGACGGTGTCGGCGCCGAGCGTGGTGAGCGCGGGCGGGTTGGGAGGTGTGGTCATCCGATCCTCGGGCTTGAGCAGCATGGTGGTGGCCGCGCCGAAGCCGATCGCCGCGGCCGCAAGGATGGGGATGCCGAACTTGATTAGCATGGGCAGTACCTCGTTGGAATCAGTGGGCGACGGTCTGAGCGGCGCTCGTTCCGTCCTCGACCTTGATCAGCAGGCCGTCCTCCATGTGAGCGACTCGATCCGCGTAGCCGTAGACGCGCGGGTCGTGCGTCACCACGACGGCGGCACGATCGGGATGCACCGCGAGCTCGCGCAGCAGGCCCATGACGCTCTGGCCGGACTTGCCGTCGAGTGCGGCGGTTGGCTCATCGCACAGCAGTAGACGCGGCTCATGCACGAGCGCCCGCGCGATCGCCACGCGCTGCTGCTGCCCACCCGAGAGCTGGCGGGGCAGCTTCGCGAGGTGCTGGTTCAGGCCCAGCTTGCTCAGCAGCCTGCTCGATCGTTCGAGGGCCGCGGGCCAGGGCATGCCGGACGCGACCAGCGGGATCGCGGCGTTCTCCGCCGCGGTGAGTCCGGCCAGCAGGTTGTACTGCTGGAAGATGAACCCGATGTTGGCCAGCCGAAAGGGGACCAGATCCGCTCCGGAGAGCTTCGTGACCTCCTCGCCGAACACCCGGACCGAGCCGGTGGCGCCGCGGAGCAGGCCGGCGATGATGGAGATGAGCGTGGTCTTCCCGCAACCGCTCGGCCCCACCAGCATGGTGAGCTGTCCCGCGGGAGCCTCGAAGTCCACGCCCTTGAGAACCCGCACCGGCCCTGCGCCGGTCGAGAACTCGATCGCCACCTGATTGCACACCACGCCCGGCATCATCAGCTCCTGAAGACCACCGCGGGATCGACCGTGAGCACCCGGCGCACGCTGATCACGCACGAGAGCAGCGTGACGAAGACAATGAACACGCCCGTCCCGATGAAGATGACCGGGTCCATGAACATGCCCCGCAGGCCGCCGGTGAGCTGGGGGGAGAAGATCGCGAAGAACAGGCTGGCCACGCCGATCCCGAGGCAGTACCCCACCACGGAAACAAACAGCGCCTGGGATGAGATCATCCCCAGGATCCGTCCGTTGCTCACCCCGATCGCCTTCAACGCGGCGAACTGGCGGAGATTCTCCACGCTGAACATGTAAAACGTCTGCCCCACGATCGCCACCCCGATCACGACCCCCATCAGGATCGTGATGCCGAAGTTCTCGGCCACGCCCGAGTAGTTCAGCACCCACTCCTGCGATCGAGCCTTGAAGCCCGCACGCGAGTGAGCCTGAAGCCCGGTGTTCCGGGTGATCACGTCCGCGACCTCTTCGGGCGAGCTGCCTCGAACGCTCCGCGCCAGAACGTACGTCACGGGGTTGAGCGTCTCTCGGGCAAACTCGACCGCGAGCGAGCGGCGGGTGTGGACGCGCGGAAGCCCGGTCCAGCTGGGGCCGGTGTGGCTGATCCCGACAATCTCGGCGCGACGCTGGCCGATCTCGACGATGTCGCCTGTTCGGGGCGCCGTGTTCGGGAAGATCGTGGCGAATCCGGCGGCGTCCATGATCACCGCATCGGGGCGGCGGAGGTCGGCCAGCGAGCCGAGAAGCATGACTGGCGGTGCCCCGACGAGGGACGAGTCATCGACCCCGATAAGTGAGACCGACTTGTTCTGACCGCTCGAGGTCCGCAGCTGGGCCACCGCCTGGTAGTACGCGACAGCCCACTCCACGCCTTCTGTGGACCGCACCCGGTTGACGGTCAGCTCCGCCATCTGGTCCGGCTGATCGACGGTCTCGACGCTGGGCTTCATGACCCAGATGTCCGCCTCGGTCACGTCGATGATGTCGCGAACGGAGGACTCCATGACCGAGTGGAAGATCGCCGACTGCTGGCTGATCAGGAGCGTCGCGAAGGCGATGCCCATCACGAGAGCCAGGTACTTCGCGGTGTCGTGCAGCAGGATCTTGAATGCCACGCGGATCACCGCTTCGCACTCTTTCCGCCCGCGCGTCCGCCGCGGCCGGTGCCGCGCGCGCCAGGCGTCTTGGGCTCGCCGGGCTTGGGAGCGCGCTTGTCACGCGTCTTCATGGCGGCCCCGTATCGCGCGACCGCGTCGAGCGTGAGCAGAGCCATGCACTCGATGTACGACTCGCGCGACGTTGTGATCGACGCGGTGATGTCGGGTGCCAGGTGATCGATCATCCCGCCGCGGGTGTGCAGCGACGCGGTCAGGTTGTACATCACGATCACGCCGAACTTCACCTCGGGGGCGTCGACGGGCAGCCCCGTCGCGCGGGCGATGACCTCGCGCAGCCAGTTCCATTCCGGAACCACCTTGAGCTGCAGCACCTCCTTGTACATGGGCGAAGGGTCCAGCTCTTCGCGGTAGAGCAGGCGGATCGGCCACGAGGCGGCGAACTCGCTGGCATCGACCACCGCCCATCGCACCGCCATCCGCAGGCCCGCCTGCGGCTCGGACATCAGCGCCTGCGTCGCCAGCGGGGCCGCATTGGGCGACGCCTCGCACGCACGCAGCAGGGCCTCGCGGTACAGGGCGTCCATGCTGCCGAAGTGGTAGGGGATTGCGCTCAGGGCGACGCCGGCATCGCGAGCGACCTCGCGCGCGGTGACGCCCGCGAACCCCTTCTCCGCAAACAACCGCCCCGCCGCTTCGATCACGGCGTGCTTGGTGGCTTGTGGGTCTCGCGGCTTGGCGGTGGGCATGGGGCTCTCCGGCTTGAATAGTACAAATGTACCATACATTTGTACTGTTGTCAAGCCGGCTTGAGACCCGGATCGCGGTGCCACTCACCGACCGAGAACATGACATGCTGCTCACCCCCCGCGAGTGCCCGACTGTGTTCCCCGCCACGGTTTGCGCTGCGTTTGGCACGGCCTCAGGAACGGGCGGCGACCCCATGCGCAAAGTGCTTCTGCACGATCCGCCAGCGCCCCGCTTCTCGCACCAGTAGCAGATGATCGGTGTACGCATACCCGAGCATCGGGACGAAGGCGCGCACGAACGCGAGCGGGCCGTCGCGTTGCACGGAGAGGATCCGCGACGTCATCGTCTCGCCCCGATCTCGCGGCGAGACGCGTGAACCAACGGCCTGCAGATACTCGTCGAGGCCGCGAATCCCGGGTGTTTCGGGGAGAGCCGCGTCGCTGGGATCCGCGGGGACGAAGCCAACGAGACGGGCAGATGGATGGAACACCTCGCGTAGCAGGGCGACGTCGCCACGATAGATGCCGTCGAAGTACGACTCGACCACCTGGGTGATTGCTCGCGCGTCGTGCACGTCCCGTGGCGTGCGGCTCGCCCGGGCGCGTCGTGTCGCGACGGTCTCGCCGCCGACGCCCCACGATCCCGTGTCGATCTCCTCGATTACGACAAAGGTCGTCTCGGGGTCCTTGTCGAGCGTGACGACCAGGGCGTCAGTCACGAGGCCGATCAGACGCTCGCGCTGCTCGGGCGTCGCCTTGGGCTCGCTCGTGATCTTGATGCTGACATACGGCATTCGCGTTCTCCTTCTGTGTACCTCTGGGGATCACGGCTTCACCAACGACCGACCGACGCGCCGCCGTCGATGTGCAGGATCTCTCCGGTGACGAAGGGCGAGTCCTCAAGATAGAGCACCCCCGTGGCGATCTCCTCCGCATCGCCCATGCGGCCCATCGGGTGCAGGCCCGCGAGCATCTCGTGCGTGTGCTCGGCATGCATCGGGGTCCGGATGATGCCGGGCGAGATCGCATTGACGCGGACGCCCGTGCCGGAGACCTCAAGGGCGAGCGAGCGCGTCGCGGCGTTCAGGCCACCTTTGGCGAGCATGGGCAGGACGCACGGCACCTGCTTGATCGGGTTCTCGGCGAGCGAGGTCGTGATGTTGACGATGTGCCCCGAGCCGCGCTCGAGCATGTGGGCGAGCACCGGGCGGGTGAGATGGAAGAACCCGCGGACGTTGGTGCCCATCAGTTGCTCGTACTCGTCCTCGGAGTAGCTTGCGAAGGGCTTGGGGATGAAGATGCCGGCGTTGTTGACGAGCAGATCGACGCTTCCGAAGGTGTCGAGGGCCGCGGCCAGCACGGCCTTGGACGTCGCCGCGTTGGCGATGTCGCCGCCGACGGCGAGGATGCGCTTCGCTCCGATCTCCTGCACGCTCGGGTGTGTGGCCGAGATGGTGCGGGACGTGACGACCAGGGCGTAACCCCGGCGGGCAAGCGCCTTGGCGATGGCGAGGCCGATTCCGCTCGAGGCTCCGGTGACGATGGCGGTGGGCATGGGCGATTCTCCTGGTTGGCCGCGGCACGAACGAACAGGCGTCGGCGCGACCGGGGAAACACTACCGCTCACGTAGTTACCAATCGATACCAACTGGTCGAAAGCAATTGAGAATCGGGTTACCATGTGGTAACGACCGTCCGCTCTCCAAACGCGGCTGTTGAAAGTCGCTCCGCCGAAGGGCCGCCCCAAGAAGTACTCTGCTGCACACCTGCGCTCGAAAGTCACACCATGGTGCCCAGACGCCGCAACACCGCCAAGCCCCCGCCCCTGGAATGCCCGCTCGACGAGTGCATGAAGCTGCTCCGCGGCTCGTGGACGGTCCAGATCATCTGGTACCTCCGCGGCGGCGTTCGGCGCTTCGGCGAACTCCGCTTCGATATGCCTCGGATCTCGGCGAAGACTCTCTCGGCCCGTCTGCAGCGACTGGAACGCGACGGCATTGTGACGCGCGCGGTGAAGCCGACCTCGCCGCCGACGGTGGAGTACGAGCTCACCACTGTGGGCGCGAGGCTTCTGCCCGCGATCGAGGGCATCGTGGAAGTCGGGCACGCCATCAAGAAACTGCGGGCGGCGCAGGGCCGGTCCGCACGCGGGTGACGGCTGTCACCGACCAAGGGCGTGGCCCGTCCCTCACACCAACCGGGGAGGGGGAGTTCAAGGCATCGGGAGATTCATTGGGTTGAGCGTCGATCGAAGCGGGCTGGAGTTCGTTCACGTCTCGGCCTCTCACCGGCCTCGCGGACTCGGCCACCTCTCCCCGCTCGCGCGGGGCGAGGAGGCGCGGGGGGGACGCGGTGGGAATGTGGGTTGCGGCTGTTGTGTTCGAAGCGGTGGTGACCCCACGCTTGCGCGTGGGGTTCGTATTGAGTTGCGATGTGAAGATGCGGGGGGTGAAGTTGGCGATCTTGAAGAGCTGGGTGGCGGCGCGGCGGGCGGACTCCTGATGGATCAGGTCTTCGCTGCGGTTCTTGGGGGTGTCGCGGCGGACGGCGGTGGTGGTGTCGCTGATGTAGCCGTCGAGGATGAGAGAGAGGGCGTGGGCGCACTTGTCGAGCTGGGCGGTGGCGGCGAGTCGGCCGCGGCGGGCGTTGGCGAGTTCGGCTTGGGCCAGGATCTCGATGGCTTCGTCGCTGGCGAGATACACGGTC
>JBILLU010000332.1:0-2569 GCA_044375915.1 Phycisphaerales bacterium | reverse complement strand
AGGAGTTTCTGAGCGATTTGGCCGGCATCGTCGACCCGCAGGAGAAGCGCCGCCGCATCGGCCACCGCTTCATCGACGTCTTCAAGCAGACCTCCCGCGACATCAAGGACGCTCACTTCCTCGCCCAAGGCACCTTGTACCCCGACGTCATTGAGAGCGGCCACGGCCACGCGGGGCAGAGCGCGGGCATCAAACTCCACCACAACGTCGGCGGCTTGCCCGCCGAATTGGGCTTCCAACTCGTCGAGCCGCTGCGCGAACTCTTCAAGGACGAGGTCCGCAAGCTGGGCGAGGTCCTCGGCCTGCCCGATCAGTTCATCTGGAGGCACCCATTCCCCGGCCCCGGGCTCGCGGTCCGTGTGCTGGGCGAAGTCACCAAGCCCAAGCTCGACGTGCTCCGCGACTGCGACGAGATCGTGCTCGAAGAAATCATCAGCGCGAACCTGTACCGTCAGACTAGCCAGGTCTTTGCGGTCCTGCTGCCGGTGCAAAGCGTCGGCGTGATGGGCGACGGCCGCACCTATGACAGCGTCGTCGCAGTGCGTGCGGTGGAAACGCAGGACTTCATGAGCGCCGACTGGTCGCGCCTGCCGCACGAAGTGCTCGCGACGATCAGCAGCCGCATCATCAACGAGGTGCGGGGCGTGAACCGAGTGGTCTATGACATCTCCAGCAAGCCGCCGGCAACCATCGAGTGGGAGTGAGCGTCGCATCGCCGACGCCTTGGAGCGCGGCGAACTCGTTTTCCTCCGCCGCCCCGTCGCCGAGGACCGCGACGAGTGGGTCGCGCTGCGCGAGTCGTGCCTCGAGCACCTCCTCCCGTGGGAGCCGCGGCAGAAGGTCAAGGGCGAGCGCGAGCGTTGGTCCTCGTTCTTCTCCACCGCCAACACCGACGACCGCCAGCGCTTCCTGATCTGTGAAAACTCCACCGGCGCCATGGTCGGCTATGTCGGCCTCAACGACATCCGCCGCGGCGTCATGCAGTCCTGCAACGCCGGCTACTGGATCGCGGAGTGCTTCACCCGCAAGGGCTACATGACCGAGGGCCTGCGGCTCGCCGTGCGCCACGCGTTCCGCACGCTCAAGCTGCACCGCGTCGAGGCGGGGATCCAGCCGCACAACGCCGCATCGATCGGCGTCGTGAAGAAACTCGGCTTCCGCTACGAGGGCACCGCGCTGCGTCTGCTCGAAATCAACGGAGCATGGGCCGATCACGAGCGCTGGGCCATCACCGCAGAAGAGTGGCGCGACGTCAGCACGCCGCGCACGACGAAACCTCAATCATCAGCAACCACTCGCACGTCTCGGACTCGTCGCTGAATCACGCGAAGTAGCTCGCCAACGCAAACACGCCAGCAACATCCGCTTCACGCTCCGTTCGGTTTCCGGTTCATCCGCCAATGAATCTGCACTGGAACCGTTTCCAAGCCCATTGCATCGGTATCCAGGCTCTAGATTTTCCATCTCATCCACCGATAGCATGAGTGGTGCGGGTGTTCGTCGTGTGGACGGCGCTCGCAGCAAGAGCCTTGTTTTTCAGGCCGCGGGACAAAGCCGCGGCAAGAGACCATGAACCGCTTCAAAGCCATTACGCAGCAACAAACGGCGACCACCGGTCGCACGTGTTGCCGCGTCGCGATGTGCCTAGTCCTGTGCTCGCAGATCGACTGATCTCGCACGCGAAGCCGGTTCGGATTCTTCCAACAACACAGGATTGACAAGCAACGAGCCCGCGAGGGCGAGGTTGGAAGGCGTGCAGGGTTTGATTTCGGTTCGACGCTCGGGCGCTCGCGAAAGGCCCGAGATGTCAGAAGGCTCTGGTTGGTTCGGGTTGGGGTTCGCAAGTTTGGATCAGGCCGCAGCTGCGGCCTTCGACAGGAGGTCGGATATGTCTCAGATTCGCCGTGATCGTGTTGCCTTCTTCCCGCCCATCGGCGTCGCAGCCCTGGTGGACGGTCCCGTGCAGTTTGTCGCCCAGCGTCTCCGTCCCGTCACTCGCTTCTCGCTGAAGCGGGCCCAGGGCTCGCCGCGGCGCGACCCTCGCTCCGTGCTGCGGGACGCGACGCGCACAGTTGTTCGCATCGCGACCATCGACATCGATCGCGACCCGTGGTGGATCCACTTCCGCCGCCGACGCTGAGATCAACACAAACACGCCCTTGGCGGGAGCATCGCTCGCGCCAAGGGCGTCTGGGAACCGGGCGTTGTCACGCATCGCTAACGACGCCGCTTCGACGGTCGCTCGTCGATCGGCTTCTCGTCATCGCGCGACAGGTAACGATCGATCGCGTTCACGATCTGCTCGTGAAGTTGGAGAACGACACTGTCCTCTTCTCCTCCGGGCACGTCGTTGGCCAGGATCGAGAACGCGACAACGTGGTTGTCATTTTCGTCGATCACGTAACCCGAGAGCGCCCGAACGTTCCGGATGTATCCGGACTTGGCTCGCACCAAGTGGCGTGGCGGGTTCGAGCGGAATCGCTTCTCAAGCGTGCCCTCGCCCGGCTTTGGCAGCGAGTCAGCGAACATACTTCCGACCGATTCGTCCTTCGAGAGTTCAACAAGCCAT
>JBILLU010000112.1:0-10778 GCA_044375915.1 Phycisphaerales bacterium | reverse complement strand
CACTGCGGTCGCTGCCGCAGTTCAAAGCTGGCGGGCTGACGATCGATCGCGTCGAGCCCGCAACGCTGCGCGTTCGCGTCACGCCGCTGGAAGTGCGCGACGCACGGATCAAGGTGGATGTCGGCGAGGCCGAACTCGACGGCGTGCCCGAGGCGCGGCCGGTAAACGCGAAGGTGTACCTCCCGAAGGACCAGTCGCCTGCCGGTCCGATCGAGGTCTTGGCGACGCTGCGCCCGGAGGAACTGAACCGCCTGGTGTCAGGTCGACGCGAGACGGTGCCGCAGGTGAAGCTCGAGTTGCCCGCGGCGCTGCGTCGGTTGCCCGGCGCACGGATCGAGCCGGCCAACGCGAGCGTAACGCTCGCGGTGCGTTCGCGTCAGGCGACCGCCGAGTTGAGCGGGGTGCCGGTGCAGGTGCGGCTCGCGGCGGGCGAACTGGCGCGCTGGGAGATCTCGATACCCGAACAGGATCGTTTCCTGACCAAGGTGCGGGTCTCAGGCCCGGCGGACATGATCGAGCAGGTGAAGCGAGGCGAGATCAAGGTCGTCGCGTCGGTCAGCCTCAGCTTTGAGGAACTCGAACGCGGCATCACGCAAAAGGAAGTTGGATTCGGCGACCTTCCCAGCCCACTGCGGTTCGAGACCGATTCCCGTTTGGTTCGCGTGAGCATTAAGAAACGCGAAGCCCGGAACCCCTGATTCCTGCGTGTGTTATAGTGATCATGGCTGATGCCGCTCGGCACGCCGAGGTGGCGGGGTCGCGGCATCGTCAAGTCCTCGTGGGGACACCTTTGGAGGTGTGTTATGGCTTTGGCATGGAATCGGCGGATGGGTTGTTTCAGCAGTCGTTTGCACAACGCCGCACTCGCGGCCGCGGTCGCAGTCGGTGCGACCACTGCGACGACGCACGCACAAACGCTGTGGTCCGCGCGAAACGTAAACGGGCAGAACACCGTTGTGAAGTTCGCCGCCACGATTCCGGCCACGCCGATCGTCGTTGGAAATGTCACGCTTCCAGGAACGCAATACCTGATCAGCGGCCTTGATTTCACGCCGGACGGTCGCCTGTGGGCGATCGTGCAGGGCAACGGCCCCGCTCAGGGTCTGTATCAGGTGAACCGGTCGACCGGCGCGCTCACGGCCGTCGGCACGCCATTTGGATTCTCGAGTGGGTTTTTCCTCAGCGACCTGAGCTGGGATCCCAAGACGCACCGGCTGGTTGCGATCGCGACCGCGGGCGTCGGGAGCAACGTCGCGCTCGTCTCGTTTGACATCAACACCGGTGTTGGCGTCACGACGCGGTATTACACCTCCCCCTACTCATCGCTGTTCGTGGGCTTGGCCTTCAAGCCGGACGGCGTGCCGCTCTTCCTGGATGTCCAACAGGATTGGATCATGCAGCCGAACGGAGCGGGCATCCTGCTTGATCTGGGCAGCGTGCTCGGATTCAACGCGAACTACAGCCAGGGCATGGGCACGGAATACACCGGCGCGAACATTGGGCGCACGTGGTACACCGCGTACAGTTGGACCGACGGAACGCCGCTGCTCATGCGCGTCAATCTCCCCGGTGGCTGGCTGACGACGTTCGGCGCGCTTCCGGGCGGATCGACGGCCACCTATGGCGACGTCGCCGCCGAGCCGATCGTGGACACCTGTGCCGCGGACTTCACCGACGACAACGAGGTGGCGGACAGCGACTTCGTCGTGTTCGCGAATCAGTACAACGAGTTCGACTGCTCCGCTTCCAGCATGCCCGGCAGCTGCTCGGCCGACCTCAACTTCGACGGCGTGGTGAACGACACGGATTTCGTGTTGTTCGCGACGGCGTATGAAGCGCTGGTTTGCCCGTGAGTGCGACATGACCCAAGGGTCATAATCGATGTCCACAAGCCCCGGGTTTCCGGGGCTTTTCATTTACGGCGCCGCGCCCGGGCGTCCCGTCCAAACCCCGATCAATGCGAGATCGCATCGCGGCTGGGGCGGAAATCCGCGGCGCTGGCACCTATCGTTGCAGCCCGTCCGGGAGCGTCCGGATGGGAGATCGACCGCCGTCGTGGGGGGCACCGCCCGCCGCGGCTTCGGCTCCCCACTTTGGCCCTGCGAAGGACCCCGCCGTGAAGATCAAGACCGACGAGATCGCCAGCGTTATTCGTCAGGAAATCCAGCAGTTCTCCAGCCAGCTCGAGGTGTCCGAGGTCGGACGCGTGATCGAGATCGGCGACGGCATCGCCCGCGTCTACGGGTTGTCCAACGCCATGGCCGGCGAACTCCTCGAGTTCCAGTCCGACAAGGGCGCCGTCATGGGTCAGGTGTTCAACCTCGAAGAAGACACCGTCGGCGCGGTCATCTACGGCGATTACAAGGCCGTCAAGGAAGGCGACGTGGTCAAGGCCACGGGCCGCCTGCTCGAAGTGCCCGTCGGCGAGGCCATGCTCGGCCGCGTCGTCGATCCGCTCGGCCGCCCGGTCGACGGCCTGGGCCCGATCAACGCCACCGAGTTCCGCAAGGTCGACATCATCGCCCCCGGCATCGCCGAGCGTCAGCCCGTCACCGAGCCGGTGCAAACCGGCATCAAGGCCATCGACGCGATGATCCCGATCGGCAAGGGCCAGCGCGAGCTGATCATCGGCGACCGCAAGACCGGCAAGACCGCCGTCGCGATCGACACGATCATCAACCAGAAGCAGTACTGGGGCACCAAGGACGCGGTGGTCTGCATCTACGTCGCGGTCGGCCAGAAGGAATCGACCGTCGCCGCCGTCGTTGAGACCCTCAAGAAGAACGGCGCGATGGACTACACCATCGTCGTCACCGCCGGCTCGTCGGATCCGGCCCCGATGCAGTACATCGCCCCCTACTCGGGCTGCGCGATGGGCGAGTACTTCATGTGGCAGGGCAAGAACCCGTCGGGGAACAAGCCCAAGCACGCCCTGTGCATCTACGACGACTTGTCGAAGCAGGCTGTTGCGTACCGCCAGCTGTCGCTGCTGCTGCGTCGTCCCCCGGGCCGCGAGGCGTTCCCCGGCGACGTGTTCTATTTGCACAGCCGCCTGCTCGAGCGCGCCACCAAGCTCTCGGATGAGAACGGCGCCGGCTCGCTGACCGCTCTGCCGGTCATCGAGACCCAGGAAGGCGACGTCTCGGCGTACATCCCGACCAACGTGATCTCGATCACCGACGGCCAGATCTACCTCGAGCCCGAACTGTTCTTCTCCGGCGTGCGTCCGGCGATTAACGTCGGTATCTCGGTCAGCCGCGTGGGTGGTAACGCCCAGGTGAAGGGCATGAAGAAGATCTCGGGCTCGCTGCGACTCGACCTCGCCGCGGCTCGCGAACTGGAAGCCTTCGCCCAGCTCGGCACCGAACTGGACAAGGCGACCCAGCGCCAGCTCGACCGCGGCCGCCGCTTCGTCGAACTGCTCAAGCAGGGTCAGTACACCCCCTTCCACGTGACCGACCAGATCATCTCGATCTACGCCGGCACCAAGGGCCTGCTCGACGACATCGAAGTCGCCAAGGTCCGCGAGTTCGAGACCGGCCTGCTCGAATACATGAGCACGCTCGGCAAGTCCGTGCGTGACGAGCTGGATCAGAAGAAGGCGCTCGACGCGGGCCTCGAGAAGAAGCTTGAGGACGCGATTAAGGCGTATAAGAGCACGTGGAAGGCGAAGTAAGAGAGTCGCCGAAGCACATATCTGTTGAAACCCCCTGAACCCGGCCGAAAGGCCGGGTTCTTTTTGGGATCGTTCGGGCCGCTTGACACAGCCCGGTAACGATCAACGCACGACTCTCAAGAGCGGCGTCTCCACACCCATTGAATATACAAAACTTTCGGGAATGTCACGACGAGTCGAACTCGTCAACCCCGCAAGTACGCCTTGTACTCAATGGTTCGCCGCTTGGAGCGGGAGCAGCAAAGCATGGAGTCGGCAATGCGTCAGATGCTGAGTGTGGCGGCGTGGGCACAGACCTTGGCGATGGTCATCCTGTCGGTTTGTGCGGCGTTCATTGCCCCACCAGCGGTCGCACAGGTCTGCGGCCCGCAGTGGCTGCCGGGCGCGGCAGTACCCGGTGTCGAAGGCACGATCAACGCCACGTTAATGTGGGATCCTGACGGTGCCGGGCCACAGGTGCCAAAGCTGGTTGCTGGAGGCAACTTCACTCTTGCGGGTGGCTCACGCTCCGTTAACGTCGCGATGTTTGACCCGTTGACTGGTCTTTGGTCCTCGTTCAAGCCTACTGGTCACAGCTTCTCGGATGAAGTGTTCGCGCTCGCCGCCACTCCGAACGGCGATCTGTTCATTGGAGGTCGCTTCTCCCGAGTCGACGGCAGAACGGTAAACAATATCGCCCGCTGGGACGGGTCCAATTGGGTTCCGCTCGGATCCGGCGTCACGAACAGCCCGTCCTTTGGCGTGGTGCGAGCCATGACGGTCATGCCGAACGGGGATGTCATAGTTGGCGGTGATTTCAATCAAGCAGGCGGCGCATCCATACGACGCATCGCCCGTTGGGACGGAGCGACATGGGCACCTATCGGAACAGTCCCTCTCAATAGGGTTCATGCACTCACGACGCTTAAAAATGCCGAGCTTGCAGCGGGAGGCGAGAGCTCATTCGGCAGCTGTGTTGTTCGATGGGATGGCACAGCTTGGTCGACCGTTGGGTCGGTAAGTGACACAGTGTTTACGCTTGCGGTTTTGGGCAACGGCGACTTGATTGCGGGCGGGAAGATCGGCATTGTTGACGGAATAACCATGCGTGGCATCGCCAAATGGAATGGCGCCGTGTGGTCGACGGTCGGATCTGGATTCACCGGGGGCATCTCTCCGACCGTCCGATCCCTCGCCGTCTTACCCGATGGCGATCTTGTCGCCGGGGGAAGCTCTCTGTTCCAGGCCGGGGGCGAAGTTGTGAGCAACATCGCTCGCTGGAACGGCTCCAAATGGGCATCACTTGGTGTTGGAGTCGAATCCACCGGTGACGTGCACGCAATTTCCGTGCTGCCGAACGGCGATGTCGTTGCCGCCGGCGACTTCGGCTCGGCTGGCAACGTGCAGGTCCATTCGATCGCACGCTGGAACCATCTTGCCTGGTCAATTTTGTCGCCGGCAATCAATGGAAGAGTCGAGGCCTTGGCCACGCTCCCAAATGGTGATCTGATCGCGGGCGGCACCTTCACGACCGCGGTCTCGGTCGCGGCCAATCGGATCGCACGCTGGAACGGCATCTCCTGGTCCGCGTTGGATTCGGGAATGAACGGCACCGTGGCCTCACTCGCCGTCGGACCCACTGGCGACATTTTCGCCGGTGGCTGGTTCACCGCGGCGGGCGGCACGACTGCCAACTACATTGCTCGCTGGCACGGCTCTGCCTGGGTCCCGTTAGCCTCGGGTATGAACGGTACCGTGTGGACACTCGCCGTGCTTGCGAACGGCGACCTGATCGCGGGCGGTTCATTCACCACCGCCGGAGGAGTAGCGGTCAACCGCATCGCACGATGGGATGGCACTTCCTGGAGTCCTGTCGGATCCGGGATGGATGCTTCGGTCTTTGCCCTCCACGTGTTGCCGAACGGCGATGTTATCGCTGGCGGAGCATTCACAATCGCCGGCGGCGTGACCGCCAATCGAGTCGCTCGTTGGAACGGATCTTCGTGGGCAGCTCTAGGGTCGGGAACGAGTGGACCAGTTTACGCGATCGCAATATTGCCCAATGCCGATCTCATCGCGGGCGGTAGTTTCTCGTCAGCTGGCGGCGTGGCATCCAACAGCGTCTCTCGGTGGAACGGCGCGTCATGGGCGCCGCTAGGGTCGGGTATGAATGGCGGGGTAAGCGCCGCCGCGACGTTGCCAAACGGCGATCTCGTGGTGGTCGGAGGCTTCACCGAAGCTGGCGGCGTACCGACGAACAGGATCGCTCGTTGGAATGGGTTCGCATGGTCGGCGCTCGCCGGAGGCGTGAACAAATCGCCATACGCGCTCGCGATCCGACCGAATGGAGAAATCGCAGTCGGTGGAGACTTCACGATCGCGGGCGACCAGGTTTCGGCTTCTATGGCGCGTTACTCGTTGGAAGGCATTCCGACGATCGCACTGCAACCTGAATCAGTTGCCGGCATGGCGAGTCAGATCATTCCGATCTCCTCCACCCCCGCCACCGGCTACGCCAACGTCTCCTTCCAGTGGAAACGCGAAAGCACGCCCGGCGTCTTCATCGACGTCATCAATGGCGTCGGCGGCTCGGGTGGCGTCGGCGGCAGCGGCGCGGGCGGCAGCGTCTCCGGTGCCAGCGGCTCGCTCGCCTCCCCCACCGACGGCACGCCCGCCACCCTCACCATCACCAACGCCACACCCGCCGACACCGGCAACTACAAGGTGCTCTTCTGGAACACCTGCGGCGAGGTCGAGTCGGTCGCCGTCAAGGTCACCGTCAAGGGACACGCCGCCGACATCAACGGTGACGGGCTCGTCGATGACGACGACTTCACGCTCTTCGCGCTCCAGTACGACGCCATGCTCTGCAACGACCCAGCGATGGCCGACGGCTGCTCGGCCGACTTCAACGCCGACGGCCAGGTCGACGACGCCGACTTCAACATCCTCGCCCCGGCGTACAACGTGATGGTGTTCTGAGGACCTTGCCCAACCCCAGGCCTCTTGACGCGGCGAATAGAATCCCGGCCGGATTCGTCGTCACGACCCAGCATCGGCTCACACCGGATACGGCCCTCGTCCGGCGTTGCTGTTGCGAACATTGAGTGCAGAAAAGGATTCGCCATGCGTTCAAGCGAATTTGCGTTCGGGTGTGTCTCCGTGGTCTGCGGCATCGCCGCCGCGGGCATCTCGCAGAGCACACTGGTCTCTCCGGGAGGGTTCGTGCAGGCCGGCGCCGACACGAGCACCGCCGGCGGGTCCGTCGGGGCCGGGGATGACCTTGCCAGCGTTATCAACGGGGCGGGCTCGATGCTTAGCGAGAGCGCCTTCGCGGGGCTTGGGATTGCATCGCGCACCGCGAGCTCCTCGGCCGCGGACCTCAACAACAGCGCACTCGGAACGGCCGGTATGGGATACCTGAAGCTCGACGCGTTCAACAACGCGCCGAACTTCTCGCTGTTCCCCATCGGCGCGGTCAACGGCGGTTGGAAGGAAACCTTCACGATCAACAACCCTGCTCACAGCGGTCAGCCGGGCATGTTGGTCTTCAGCGTCGCGGCGTCGGGGTTCCTGAAGGCGACGGGCTTCGCGGGGGCGGCAGCGGTCACCGTCACGGCGTACAAGGACAACAGCCAGTTGATGATCAACGCGTTCTTCAATCCCGGCAACTCCGATCTGCTCAGCACCGACCGGCAGTACGGAAACTGGGCGATCGCAACCAACGGGACACCGAATCTTCTCACCAAGCCCTTCAACGACGCAGTGACGATGGCGGTGCCGTTCACCTTCGGCACGCCATTCACGCTCGGCGTGTACGCCGTGGGTCGCGCGGGCATGCGCTCGTCCAGCGGCGTGTCCGGCAACTCCACCGCACTCGTCGAGGGCGCCGTCGTCCGCTGGGGCGGCATCGAGAACATCCTCGCGGGCTCCACGTCGGTCACCGCGACCAGCACCGTCGTTTCAGCCACCGGAAAAAACTGGGGCCCGGCCACGTTCCCGCCTGATCCATGCCCCGGCGATCTCAACATCGACGGCGTCGTCGATGACGCCGATTTCTCCATCTTCGCCGTCGCGTACGACATCCTCGACTGTGCCGACCCCGCGATGCCATCAGGTTGCCCCGCCGACCTCAACAGCGACGGGCTTGTGAACGACGATGACTTCCAGGCGTTCGCGCTGGCGTACAACGAGTTGCTTTGCCAGTAGACGGCTCGAACCGAGTCGAAGCTCGAAAATGTGCTCAACTCGTGTCAGCCCTCGCGGAAGGCGACGAAAGACGATGCCTTTCACTTATCCGTGGGAACTACCAAAACCCGGCCGAGAGACCGGGCAACGTATCGATCGTGGGGATCCGCGATTCTGCTCAGCAACCTAGTAGCGCGGTCCCGCGTAGAGCATGGGGAGCCTTGTCAGCCATTCGTGCGTCGGGCTCGTCTCGAGGGGTTGAACCGGTGCGACTTTCGATGCTCGTCACAGCTGGACTCTTGGCATGTTTGGCGAGCTCGGTCGCCATTGGTGCCGATCCGCTCGCTCGCTGTGGGCCGCAATGGATCTTCGGTGGAGGCATCGCCGGCACCGATCGTCCTGTGAGCGCATGCGTGTTCTGGGATCCGGATGGTTCGGGACCGTTGCCAAAGCGGCTCATCGTCGGCGGCGAGTTCACCCTCGCGGATTCCCTTTCGAGCCGCGCGATCGCCGAATGGGACGGCGAGCAGTGGCGGACGCTCGGCGCCGTGTCGTCGGGCCCAAGCATCAGCCGCGTCAACGCTTTGGCAACGCTGCCGAACGGGGAGCTAGTGGTCGCTGGCGCGATCACTGGGCTCGGAAGCCCATCGATTCAGAAAATCGCCCGCTGGAACGGCTCGCAGTGGCTTCCGCTTGGAAGGGGCGTCTTGGGAGCGGGAATTTTTGAGGTTCGAAGCGTACTGGTTACCGCAGCGGGAGACTTGATCGCGGGAGGGACCTTCTCCTATGCCGACAGTTTGCCCGCTCTGAACGTCGCTCGATGGGATGGAACGGCTTGGTCGCCGCTCGGTGCGGGCCTCGACGGCGTCGTGCATGTCTTTGCCGAAATGCCGAACGGAGACCTCTTGGCGGGCGGGTCGTTTCGCACCGTGGCCAACGCCCCGATGACCACGCTCGCTCGGTGGGACGGCAACGCATGGACGGCCATACCGGATGCACCGTCTGGCTCCGGCGCGCAGATACGAAGCATCGAATGGATCGATGATCATCGTCTTGTCGTCGGCGGCGAGTTCACCGAGGCGGGATCGACGGCCGCTCGCAACATCGCGATGTGGGACGGTACGAACTGGTCCGCGCTAGACGAAGGAGTGGACGGTGGCGCCGGTCCGTCGGTTCGAGTTCTCAAGAAACTGAAGGACGGCACGTTGCTCGTCGCCGGGACGTTCGAGATCGCCGGCTCCATCACTGTGAAGAACACGGCTGCATGGGATGGCGCACGCTGGCGACCCTATCGCTCGGTTACATCGACCGCAACCGGCGTCGTAAACACCGTGGCTGTCGATGATGCGGGAGCGACTTTCATCGGCGGGAACTTCGAGCAGGTGGACGGCGTTCGTGCGCTCAACATCTGCGGAATCGAAGCCGGAGCCGCCTATTCGCTTCAAGGAAATGGGTGGGGACTCGACGAAGTGGTTGGGGCTCTGGCCGTACTGCCCGACGGAGGACTCCTCGCGGGCGGCAACTTCACGTCTTCCGCAACATCCAGCCTTCCGTATCGGGGCGTGTGGAATGGACGCGCGTGGCAAGTCCTTGGCGCTGTGCCAGGCTCCTTTAGAGGAAGCGTCACAGATCTTGTCGTCAGCGATGACGGACGCATCTACGGAACAGGCGCCCTAACAGGCTTGGGCGGCCCCTTCAACGAAATGCTGCCTTCTGAGCTGATCGGAACCACGTGGCGAGTGCTGGGCGTGGGCAGGGTCGATCTGGGTTCGCCATTCGTTTTGGGCGCCCGCCGTCTCGCCCTTCTCAAGAGCGGCGAGCTTGTCGCTGCCGGCACGTTCATTGGGATCGGCGGTACTCCAGCCAACAACATCGCGAAGTGGGACGGAGCAGCTTGGGTCGCGATGGGAAACGGACTGACCGGGCCGTCGGGCAGTGTTGCGGCGCTTGCGGTCTCGCCCAGCGGTGACCTCGTTGCTGGCGGCAGTTTCACAAAGGCTGGCGACGAACCGGCTTCCAACATCGCCATCTGGAATGGCACGAACTGGTCCCCGCTCGGGTCCGGTCTCAACGGCTCCGTGACATCGCTCGCGATCAGTCCCAGCGGGAACATCTTGGTTGGCGGCACGTTCACGCTTGCTGGGGATGTTGTCGCTCGGAGCGTCGCCGAATGGGACGGAGCGCGCTGGCGCGGGCTCGGCGAAGGCTTGCCGAGAACGGTGCGCGCCGTTAGCGTGCTTCCGGACGGGAGGTACGTCGCAAGCCACAGCACCAGCGCCGCTCCAAGCGCCCCCTACAGCGGTGACGTTCAGGTATGGGACGGGCAAGACTGGCGACCTCTCGGCGGCGGATTCCACGCATTCAACGCACTGGTCCGAAGCCAGGTCGTTCTCCCCAACGGAGACATCGTCTTTGGCGGCAACTTCCGCTTGACGGAGGCAAGTCGGTACGGGCGCATCGCGCGGTGGACAGAGTCAAACAGCCCATGGATCGCCCGAGCTCCGGTCGCCTCGGTCGGAATCCGTGGTTCGAACATTGGGATCGAAGCGAGCCCTGCTGTTGGCTATCCCAACGTCTCCTTCCAGTGGAAGCGTGAAAGCACGCCAGGCGTCTTCATCGACGTCATCAACGGCGTCGGCGGCTCCGGCGGCGTGAACGGCAGCGGCGCGGGCGGCACCGTCTCCGGTGCCAGCGGCTCGCTCGCCTCCCCCACCGATGGCACGCCGGCCAACCTCACCATCACCAACGCCACCCCCGCCGATACGGGCAACTACAAAGTCCTCTTCTGGAACACCTGCGGCGAGGTCGAGTCGGTCGCCGTCAAGGTCACCGTCAAGGGACACGCCGCGGACATCAACGGCGACGGGCTCGTCGATGACGACGACTTCACGCTCTTCGCGCTCCAGTACGACACCATGCTCTGCAACGACCCGGC
>JBILLU010000331.1:0-2578 GCA_044375915.1 Phycisphaerales bacterium | reverse complement strand
TCTGGGCGTAGCGCCCGAGGGCGATGTGCGCGATCGGCGAATGCAGCTTGCGGCACAGGCGTTGGGTGTCACGCGGTTCAAGTTCGATCTGATCGGCGACTCGACGGGGAACCCCAACGAGTACGTGGCAGCGCTGCGGCTCGCGTCGGACCCGGCGCGCCAGCCGGTGCTGGTGCACTGCGCCACCGGCAGCCAGCGGACGAGCTGCGCGATCGGGCTCTTCCGGGCGGCGTTCGAGGGTGTGTCGGTGGACGACGCGATCGCCGAGGCGAATCGGTTTGACGCCAAGCCCAAAGTCGACGAAACGATGCGATCGATCGCCAGCCCGGTGCTGAAGGCGCTGCGCGAGGGCGGGTGGATCGAGGGGCACGCGGTTCCGAGCGTGGAGCCGACGAAGCCGATCGCCGCTCGGCCGTGATGCGTGCGGGGCGATTGGTTGCACAAACAACATTGGGAGCGCTCGCGTGCTTGATCGCACGTGGCGTTGTGTTGCTGCACCAGACGACATTGCGAAATGCACACGCGTTTCCTGATGCGCTTCGGCGGATTCGCTGAAGCGCTGCATCTCTCTGCAGGTATTGCGGTGTGACGCCGCGACGGCACACGCGGCGACGCGCGCGGCGCCCAACGGGCGCAGGGAGCACACATGCACACAGCACGGTTCGCAGCGGCGACAGCGATGGCGTTGGGTATGGCGGCGCACGGCGACGTGTCGTCGGACAGGGCGCTCATGACCGAAGGGTTCGATGCCTCGACTGGTTCGATCAACGGCGTGGGGATCTGGACGGACCCTCGGGCGCTGTTCCGAGTGCAGAGTTCGGCCGCCGCACACCGTGGGGCGGGCTTCGTGCGCGTCGACACGACCGAGTTCGCGGATTACAACATGCCGGGGTTTCGCAACCGCTGGGCCGGATGGACGGGATTCGCCCAGGGGCGCGTCGACTTCGCCCCATCGGCGGGCGAGCGGACGGTGCTGACGGTCCGCGGCTACATCCGCGTCTCAATGCCGACACACGGGTACACACGCGACGTACGTGTTGGGCTCTCGATCGACGACGCCGCAAATTCGACGATCGCCGACATCGGGATGGACTCGAGCGGCTTGCTCGACGGCGTCGCGGTGTTTGACGGCTCCGAAGTTCTGTGGAGGACGGGCGAACCGGTCGCCGTCGCTTCGGAATGGAACGAGGTGCTCGTGCGGCTGGACACGGGCAGCGGGCTGGGTCGGGTGGAATGGAACGGCAATCAACTGCTCGTATTCGCGCACGCGGCGGCGTCGGTCTCGCGGGTCCAGCTCTTCGCCGACGGCCGGCGAAGCGGGGTCATGCCGATCAAGCCGCAGGGCGCCGCGGATTTCGACAGCGTCTCCGCATCGGCGTCGTGGCACTGCGAGGGTGATCTGAACCTCGACCGCCTCGTGGACGATGCGGACTTCGAGGCATTCGTGCGGATGTACGCCCGCAGCGACTGTGCGAGGATGACGATCCTCGATGCGTCGTGCGCGGCGGACTTGAACCAGGACCACAGAGTGGACGAGGACGACTTCGCCATCTTCGCGGGACGTTACGACGCGTTCGTGTGTCCGTAGGGACGTGCCGGCGGGGCCTTGCAAGGCCCCGCCCCCAGCGTGGTTCACGGACAGAGCAGCTCGTTGTAGGCGGTGGCGAAAAGCACGAAATCAGAGTCATCGCAGCTCGCGTCGCCGGTGAGGTCCGCGCCCTGGTAGGGGCCGGGCATGATGAGCGTGTTGTAGAAGTCGGCGAAGAGCACGAAGTCGGCGTCGTCGATCATGCCGTCGTTGGTGAGGTCGCTCGGGCAACATCCCTGGGGCGAGCGCGGGCTCGCGAACTGACACAGCTTGATCTCGATCGCGTTGGGAAGGCTGCTGCCGACCGCGCTCGGGATGCAATCGGCGCTCACCGGCAACGTCGCGTCAGCCGTGGGGTAAGTGCCGACGGCGACATAGACCTTGCTCGGCAGGGTTGTTCCGCCGCCGAAGCGTTTCTTGAGGTCGATGGTCGCCGCGAGCACGCCGCCGTTGTTGGTGGCGGCGTTCTGGGTGACGTTGCCAACTGGAACATCAAACCAGCCGTTGAAGCCGTTGCTGCTCTCGTTCCCGACGAACGACGCCCACGCGCCGATCTGGCCGCCCTTGCCCCACATGGCGTTCTGCAGCGCGCCGGGTCCTGCGGGTCCGGAGAGGAGCAAGAACCGGTCGTTGCTACCGGCGGCGGCCTGCGTGGCCATGTAGAAGATGTCGCCCTTGAGCCCGGCCCAGAGATTGATGTTGTTGCTGGCGCTAGAGGCGATGAGAGTCGAGTCGGGATCGCGGACGCCGCTGACTTGCCAGGTGTCGATCGGCGTGCCGCCGCTGACAGGGAAATGCCAGTCCTGCGAGCCGTTGTTGTCCCAGATCGTCGCGCTGCCGGGCAGCAGCGCGTTGTTGAAGACCATGTCGAGCTGCGTCGCGTTGGGCGGGAGCGAGATCGTGACGCTCCACTTGCCCGGGCCTGCGGCGGGGTTGGGGGACATCTGCACCGACGGCTGCACCGGCGTCCACTGATTGATGCCCCAGTAC
>JBILLU010000111.1:0-10803 GCA_044375915.1 Phycisphaerales bacterium | reverse complement strand
CAAAGCGGACGCGGCCGCCGATGGGTGTGCGGGCCTGGTTGGAGTTGATGAGCAGTGCGGCGTTCTGTCCGCCGCCGGCATCGGCGGTGGCCGCAACGAAGCGATCATTGTTGATGGCCCACGCGCCGTGGGCGTCGCTGGGGCCGAGCGTGCCGAGATCGACGGGGCTGGCCATGGTGGAGACGTCGTAGACGAAGCCGGAGTAGGCCTGGGCGTCCTCGATGAAGCAGCGGCCGACGATCTGGCCACGGGCGTTGACGCCGAGTGCTTCGGCGTAGATGCCGGCGGGGAGCAGCGGGATCTCAACGATCTTGAAGCCGGGGAGCTGGCCGGAGGCTGACACACCAGACAATGCGACCACCGCCGCACCGGTGGCGTGTACGAACCACGAAACTGTCCCCCGACGTCCTTGCACGCGGGCCTCTCACGAATCGGCGTTCGGGCCTGCTGGGCAGGCCCGAGAACCTTGGTATGCCGCCAACACCCTGTTCGCGGCACAGCAGCGTACTGATGCTACGAAGATGCATCCAGACGGCCCGTGCCGCCACCTGTGTGGCGGCATTCCGGCGACTTTCAGGGGTTTCAGAGCCGAGAAATCGGGCCTTGCGGGGCATCAGGGCGCTGACCCTGGCTGGGACACGCGATCTGTCGGCAGCAAGACAACCTGCAGGCCGGAGCCTGGGGCGCGTTGCAGATGCGTCGCGGCGGCCTCGAGGCCGAGGGCCTGGAGTGCTTCGGTGGCGGATGCGAATTCGGCGTGGGGTCCGACCACGATCGTCCGCGCGGGCCGTAGCCATGCGAGGATGTCGGCTCGCGGGGCGGCCTCTAGGACGATGGCGTCGAGGCGAGTGGCGCCGAGTTCGCGGGTGATGGCGGCGAGCGAGCGGGGGCTGAGGCCGCCGGTGCCGATGAGGACGTTGGTGCTGTGGCTGCGGATGAGCACGCAGCGGTCGGGCGCGGTGCCGACGTCGAGGCGCGAGACCTCGATCGCGGTCTGCAGCGGCAGGCGTTCGGAGAACGTGAGTTCCACGCCGAGCCAGACAAGGACACCAACACCGAGGACCAGCATCGTGCCGCGACGCAGGCGGGGCTTGAGCAGCCAGATCACGAGCCAGCAAGTGGAGGCCAGACCCCAGAGCGGCGAGACCCATGGCAAGACGATGCTTGCACCGGGCATCGCGTCTGCGCCGACGACGAGCCAGCCCGCGGCCCGCGCGAGCGTGGCGGCGGCGGAACCAAGATACACAGCGAGATCTGGCACCAGCATGCCCAGGAGTACCGCGCCGTAGCCGAGCCAGAGCAACATCGAGACCAGCGGCGTGACGAGGATGCCGGTAATCAATGCGAGCGGGTTGACGACGCCCATCTGGACGATGAGCCACGGCGCGGACACAAGCCAGCAGACCAGGGAAGCCGCCAGAGTGGAGCGCCACCACCGAGTGGCCGAGCGTGCCGGTGAGCGAGCCATCGCGGCGCGTCCGAGGCGCGGCGGGAAGAGGCGGGATTCGAGCCGCCCGGTGAGCGCGAGCAATGCCGCGGTGAGCCCGAAACTGAGCTGAAAGCCGAGCGACCAGAGTTCGCTGGGGCGCCAGATGAGCAGGAGCACGGCGGTCCAGAGCACGAGCGTGAGGCGGTCGTATCGGCGGCCGACGAGGTTGCCGGCGAGGAGCACCAGCACGATGATTGCGGCCCGCAAGGTCGGCGAGCTCGGCGGCACGATCACCAGAAAAAGCCCGAGGCACGCCGCGACGAGGAGAGGCTCCATGCGGCCAAAGTCGCCGAAGAGTCGGACGACAAAGAGCACGGCACCGGCGAAGACAGCGAGGTGGAAGCCGCTGATGGTGAGGATGTGGGCGAGGCCGACGCGGTAGAACGCGCGGACCTCGTCGAGCGGGGCTTGCGGATCTTCGCCGAGCAGCAGGCCGCGGACGAGTTGGCCGGTGCCCTGGTCGGTGTCGGACAAAGAGGACGCGATGACGTGCTGCGCGCGGGCGCGGATGGCGCCGAGGGCAGCGCGCACGCGGCGGTCGGTCCGCTCCATGACCGTTGTCGGAGACTCATCCGGGCGCACGGCGAGCAGGGACGCGGGGAAGAAGCCGCCCTCGATGCCGCGATCGATGGCCCAGCGTCGAAGATCGAACTCGCCGGGGTTGCGTGGTGGGTTGATGGCACGGAACGTGCCCCGGGCGATGACTCGAGCGCCGGCGGTCCAAGGCGGCGTGGAATCACCGGGCGCGCGGAGCCAGACGATCCCGGCGGCGTGATGGGTGGCGGCATCGGCGTCGACGACGCCTCGGACGCGGGCGCGGACGACCCACGCGGGCGAACCGTCGTCGCGGGGGCTGAAGCGAGGCTCTTCGAGAAGGGTGAGGCGGAGGAGCACGGGCTGGGATTGGGTGGCGTCGGTGGTGCGCTCAAGCACGCGGGATAGAGCGTCGTCACGCGTGTTGGCGAGGCGCAGCGCCGACCACCCCATGCCCGCGAGTGTGATGGCAACCAGGACGCAGACGGCGGCGATCGGGCGTGATCGGGGGAATGGCAGCGTTGCGAGCAGTGCGATGGCGGCGAGCGGGGCGGAGAGAGTGAACAGCGCCGCGGGAGCCAGTGAGTCACTGAAGGTCCATCCGAGCCAGAGTCCAAGGCACCACGCGGCGAGGGTTGCTCCGGCGCGGCGGCGGGCTCGGTGGAGCCTGGACGATGTTCCAACCACCTCCGGGTGCACCGCCAGAGCCTAACGAAAACACCGCGGCGGGGCCGCGGTGTTGGTGGGGAGCGTGGGGTGAGTCGCCGAGTGTTGGCGATCAGTTCGCGACGATGACGTCGTCGAAGGCTTCGAGGATGTTGCGGGACGTGGGCTTGCCATCGCTACCGATGAAGTTGCCGCCGCCGGGGTTCTTGAAGGCGGAGCCGAAGTAGACGGTGTTGTCGCCGGCGCCTTGGTTGTCGAAGAGCTTGGCACCCTGGCGTCGGGCGAGGTAGACGTAGTCGGCGCCGGGAGCGTGGAAGACCAGCTTGCCGCGGGCCGAGCCCGGGACGATCTGCTGCGCGTTGGCGCTTGCAAGATCGGTGCCGCCGGCGAGCACGGGGTTGCCGGGGTTTCCGAGGATGGCGGCGAGGGTTTCGAGTTCAGCGCCGTTGGCGGAGCCGATGTCCTCGGCGAGCAGGCTCAGTTCGGCGGCGGAGGCGGAATAGGCGGTGTTGTTGGTCAGGGCGGGGCCGCAGCCGGAGCTGCGGAGGGTGGCGGCGTTGGTGCCCCAGTAGAAGCGGGACCCACCGGGATTGGACGTTGCCTTGGCGGAGGCGAAGTCGGCGCGTTTGGAAACGGGCACGCGGGAGGCTTCGTCGAGTTGCCAGGCGAGGATCGGCTGGCCGTTGTTGTCGACGAGGTCGGGCAGGGTCTTGCCGTCGGTCCGTCCGGCGGTGCCGAAGCCGGTGCCGACCTGGGAGACACCGGCGATGGTGTTGAGGGTGAAGTCGGCGACGTTCTTCTTGGGCGGGGAGAAGTAGTTGCCGGTGCCGGAGCCGATGAGGTCGGGGTTGACCCAGACCTGCGAGGCCGCGGGGGTGTTCTTGAGCGGGGAAACGTCCTTCACCCAGTCGCTGTCGGTGCCGACGTTGGTGTTTGGGCGGCCACCGATGCTGATGGCGTCCTTGCCGGAAAGGTCGAGGAGAATGTTCTCCATCGCGGTCATGCCGCGGCCGGGCGAGCCTTTGGTTCCGACGTTGTCATCGCTGGCGAGCTCGCGGACGGAGTAGTAGCCCGGTGCGCGGCGCTTGTCGGTCTCAAAGGCGGCACAGGAGGCGGCGAGCTGGCTGAGGAGGTTCTTGGTCGCGGCGGTGTTGGCGGCCTGGCGGGCGCCGCGGAGCGCCGGAAGGAGCAGACCCACCAAGAGCGCGATGATCGCGACGACAACCAGCAGCTCGATCAACGTGAAGCCGCGACGCGACGACTGATCCATAACCGTTCCTTCCGTTGGCCGAGAGGCCGCCCGCAAACCAGTGCATCCGACACCGACCCCGCGGCGGAACACCGCCGGGCAGGGTTGGGTTGGAGGACGCCGAGGCCAAACCAGCCGCCCACGAGGGCATCAAGCCGCCTCACCCAACTCTATTCGAGCCGCGGGCTTGGGGGTTCCATGGGAGGAGGCAGTAGGCACGAGGCCTGAAGAACTGGGCACGAGGGGGAGGCATCAGGCATCGGGCGTCTGGGGTCTGACTCACCCCTCCAACCTCAGACCGGCAGGCGTCCAGCTTCTTACAGGATTCGCCGGGCCCGGGGGTAGCTGCCCAGCACGATCAGTTCCTGGCAGTGTTCGCTTGCTTCGCGGATGGCGGCGGCGACCGCGGGGTCGTCGCGGTGGCCCTTGGCGTCGATGAAGAACGAGTAGTTCCAGTTCGTTCGCCCGCTGGGGCGTTTGTCGATGTGCGAGAGATTCACGCCCCGGTCGCGGAAGACGCCCAGGACATCGACAAGAGCGCCGGGCTTGTCCTCGGTGGTGAACATGATGCTGGTCTTGTCGTCGCCGCTGCGAACGGCGGTGTTGCGGGCGATCACAAAGAACCGCGTGATGTTGCTGACGTTGTCCTCGATCTTGCTGAAGAGCGACTTGAGGCCGTAGATCTGTCCCGCCAGTTCGCTGCCGATGGCGGCGGTGCCGGGGACGGCGCCGATCTCGAGGGCCTTGCGGCATTCCTCGGCGGCGATCTGGGCGGCGCGCGAGGAACTGGCGGCGGGGATGAGTTCGGCCTTGGGGTACTGCGTCGCAAGCCAGTGGCGGCACTGGCTGAAGACCTCGGGCTTGCTGTGGATCCGGCGCACGTCCTTGGGCTCGCAGTTGGCGAGCAGGGCGTGGTGCACCTCGAGCTGCACTTCCGCATAAATGTGCGTGGCGGTGTGGTATTTCTTGAGCGCGTCGAGGGTTTCGACGATGCCGCCGCCGGTGGAGTTCTCGATGGGGACGAGGCCGTAGTTCACGTGCCCGCGGGCGACTTCGGTGAGGACGCCGGCGATCTCGTGCAGATCCTCAAAGGCGACGGACGACCCGAAGTGACGCACCGCGGCGACGTGCGAGTGCGAGCCCAGCGGGCCGAGGAACCCGATCCGCAGCGGCTGCTGCAGCTGGAAGCTGCCGGACATCAGTTCGCGGTACACACCTTCCAGCGTGCGATCCTGCAACGGACCGCTATTGGCGTGGATCACCTTGTCCAGAACCTCGGCCTCGCGGTGCGGGGCATAGATCGGCAGGCCGGCGGCACGCTTGAACTTGCCGACGTTGACGACCAGTGCGGCACGCTCGTTGAGGAGGCTGACCAGCTTCTTGTCGATCGCGTCGATCTTCACGCGCACTTTGGAGAGCGCCTTCACCGCCGCGGGGCTGAGCTTCTGAGCCTTGGCCTCGTTGGTCGGGGCCTTGGACTTCTTCTTCGTGGGCTTGCTGCGCTTGGCCATGACAACTCCTGCCGGCGATGCATTCAAGGTGGTTCACCACAGAGCGAGGAGGAAGGGAAACAAACCCATCCGCTTCATCCTGCCTTGCTCGGGGTTCTTCGAGCTCGGCCTGGTCAACCACCGTCCCCTGTTGGGGTTCGGTTTGCGTGGCGGTGGTCTGAGCACGTCCTAGAACCAAGGCCTGCAACAACCGCCTGAACCGGCAATTATCGGCTGAAGGTTGGGTCCACATCGGCCGATGGCGCAACTGTCGACCGCTTATCCGCGTTGAAGCCGAGAATCGGGCCTTGAAACCGGTGCGGCTGCATTCCGAGGAAGTACACGACGCCAACGCTTTTGCACCCACTCATGTCCTTCTCTGGTTCCATCCTCGCTCAGGAGTCTCCGGCCGCACTTCGTGTCGGCGGTGCGGCGATCGGGCAGGTTTCCGGTTGGACCCAGGCCGCGGCGGACCACTTCGCACAGTCGCTGCACAGCGCGATCCCGCCGCACGTCGTCGCACCGACGCTGGTCGGAGCCGGGCTGTTCCTCAGTCTGCTTCTTTGGTTCCGTGGGGCCGCGCTTGCGCGGCCTTCGTTGACGTTCCTGGGCATCTGCATCGGCGGGCTGCTGGGCGCCGCGATCTCACTGCCCATCGCTGCCACCGTCGTCGGTTTGCCCGCGCCGGTTGTCGGCGGCGTGCTCGGCAGCGTCATCGGTGGGTTTATCGGCTGGGCGTCGTTCCGCGTGGTTGTCGGCGGCATCGCCGGCCTCGTCGCCGGAGCGCTGGCGTTCACCATCACGCTCGCACAATCTTCCATCGCCGCGGACACCAAGCGCAACGCGCCGGTGGAGACCCGTTACGCCCTGTCGAACGACGAGGCCGCTGTTGCGCAGGACGCCGAAGAACTCTGGCGGCGCACGCTCCGCGGCGAGATCGTTGCGCCGTCCGCGGCTCGATCATCGGGCAGCGAGGAAACCGAGGCGACGGTGGCGGAGGCCTCTGGCTCCCGCGGGATCGATCCGATCGTCGTGGTCCGCACCGCGATCACCGCCCGGTTCGAAGCTTTGAACGACGGGCAGAAGCTGTTTGTCTCGGCCGCCGCCGCGATCGCGGCCGCCGTTGCGACACTGTTCGGTCTCATCGCCCCGCGGTTCACAACCTCGCTTGCCGCCGCGGCGATCGGCACGACGGGCGTTCTGGCCTTTGGGCTGAGCGCGGGCCACATGATGCACTGGAATGGCCTCGACCGGCTCGCGTCGAATCCGTCGGATCTGGCGATCGCATGGGCGGTGCTCGCGGTGCTGAGCGTCGTGACGCAGCGCCCGCGCAAGATCGTGGCGGTCGCGCCGGCTCCGGTTCCCGCAGCCGCGCAGCCCGCGGCGTGCTGAGAGCGGGGATCTACCGCAACATTGGAAAACAAAGCGTGACGGGTACGCCACCGGGTTCTTGCGTTGGATGGCATGACGCCGCACGACGCGAGGGCTGCAGGGCTCGCCACGAGAACGCAGATTCCCGGCGATCGCTACCGAGCATCCATACTTCGCGCGGGCACGCCGACGACGCGCGTGCTTGACGGGACATCGCGCAGGACGACCGAGCCCGCGCCGACGGTGCAGCCATCACCGATGCGCAGTCGTGGAAGGACGCGGCAACCGACGCCGAGCAAGCAATCAGCGCCGATGCCCGTCGAGCCGGCAACCACCGAACCAGGCGCGACGTGGGTGTTGCGCCCGATCACGCAGTCGTGCTCGATGATCGCGCCGGTGTTGATGATGGCGTGGGCCTCGACCTTGGCGAAGCTGTGGACGACAGCGCGTGGTCCGACGAAGACACCGACGCCGAGCGCGGCACTGGGAGCAATGACGGCGGAGGGGTGGACGACAGGCTCAGCCGTCGAAGGGGTCTTGAGAGCCGCGATCAACGCAGCGCGGACGTGGACGTCGCCGACGCAGAGGATCCACGCGCTCGACGAGGGCGCATCGCGGAGTCCGCCGAGCCGAGGCAGGCCGAGGCGAGTGATCGCAGGGGCGTCGGCGCGGTCGTCGAGCACGCCGAGGATCGGACGGTTGAGAGCGCGGCAGGCCTCGGCGACGACGAGGGCGTGCCCGCCGGCGCCGATGAGGATGAGTGGGGCCGCGGCCATGGCATGTTGATCGGCTGAACACGCGGCAGTGCTTTGGTGGTGATTGGGTTTGGTTTGGGAAATCAGGGTCGAGCGCGACGTTCCCGTGCGGTGCAACGAGTCTGCAGCAGCGAGCTGGTCGGTGGTAGCGGGCTGGTCCGCAGCAGGGAGCGCATTTGCAGAAGCGAGCCGGGGCGTCCTCGCCCCGTGCGGTTGGGTGTGGAAGAGCCAGGGGGATCGTCGTGTGTGAGCAATGCGAGGCGTTCGGAAGAATCTCAGCAACGGCACCGGGGCGAGGACGCCCCGGCTCGCTGTTGAGGCGCGAGCGGCGTTGTTGGGAAGTCCGGAGCGGAGGCGAAACGTGTTCCATGAAGCGAGCGAATACTCCCGCGGGAGATACGACCTCATGGACCCGATTCGCGTGGGCATTGTGCGGTTCCTGAACACCACGCCGCTGGTGGACGGGCTGGAGAAGCTGCCGCAGCTGGCGCTGACGCCGGTGGTGCCGTCGCGGTTGGCCGGCATGCTGCGCGGGGGCGAAGTGGACTTGGCGCTCGTCAGCGTGATCGACGCGGCACGGAGCGGAACGGGTGGGAGCGGCACGTTCTCGATGCTTTCCTGCGGCATGATCGGGTGTGACGGGCCGACGCTCACGGTGCGGGTCTTTTCCGCGGTGCCGCCGGATCAAGTGACGACGCTGGCGGCGGATACCGACAGCCACACATCGATCGCGCTGGCACAGGTGATCCTGAAACGCGTGTACGGCCGGAGCGTGAAGGTCGTGCCGTTCGATGCGAGGGAGCGCGTCGCCCGTGGCGGAGAGCCGGATCAGCACGAGTGGCCCGAGACGCTGCTCATGATCGGCGACAAGGTGGTGACCGATTCGCCCCCGGCGGTGCGGTATCCGTATCAGTTGGACTTGGGCGAGGAGTGGAAGAAGCTGACGGGACTGCCGTTCGTCTACGCGATCTGGATGTGCCGCAGCGCGGATGTCGAGACCGCGGCACAGCGGGAGCGGCTGAGTGTGGCCACGGCGTTGCTCGATCGGCAGTTGCGGCACAACCTGACACGGATGGATCGGATCATCCTGGAGAAGGCGAGCGAGTTCCGCTGGCCGCCGGATTTGGCGCGGAAGTACCTGGGTGAATTGCTGCGCTATCGCGTGGGCGAGCGGGAGCGCGAGGCGGTGCGGCGATTCTTTGCGGAGTGCGTGAGCGCGGATCTGATCGCCTCGGCGGAGGCGCGGTTCGTGGAGATGTAGATTGATGTGTTCCGGGACGGGGAAGGCATTTCACCGCGGAGCACGCCGAGGACGCGGAGGAAGACAAAAGACTGAGAATGAAGGCAGATGCAAAGAAACAGAGCACACGACGGCTGACTCTTTGTGTCGAACCAATGTCCCCTCTCCGCGATCTCGGCGTCCTCCGCGGTGAAATGTCTTGATCAGCTTGGCCCGCGTGTTGAAACCACTGGAAAAGCACTCTCATGCCCGCCTGGCCGAAGCTGAAACTCCCGGTGCTCGCCTCGCTCGCGGATGAGCTGCGGTTTGCGCCCAAGGCAGCGGTGCTGCGTGATATTCAGCGTGCCGCGGAAACGATCGACGTGATCGACGACGACGCGGCGTATCCGCGCAGTTGGGTCGTCTTCCGCCTCACCGGCTACCGCGGCGAGGTCGAGGCCGAGCTGGAGCCGACACCGGGCGCGGCGTTGCGTGTTGAGCTGCCGCGGCTGATCGAGCGGCTAAGCGCGCAGTCGGCGGTGGAAAAGGACGACATCAAGGCGTTCGGCTCGCTGCTCTCTCAGGCGGAAGTGTGCGCGCGTTGGAGCGTGGACCGCAAGACCGTGGAGCGGTATCGCAAGGCGGGGCTGGTGGCGCTGCGGGTGCGCGACGAGCGCGGACGCGGCACACTGATGTTTCCCGAGCCCGCGGTCCTGGCGTTCGAGCAGCGGAACGCGGCACGGCTGAAGAAAGCGGCGGCGTTTTCGCGCACGGACGAGAGCATCCGGCAGCAACTCGCCGAACGTGCTGCTCGGCTACGGCAGCGTGCGGGGGTGAGCACCGCGAAGGCGGCGGCGCACCTCGCGAAGAAGTCGGGGCGCTCGGTGGGCACGGTGCGGCGTGCCGTGGAACCGACGACGAAGAAGCGATCGAGCGAGACCAAGGCCGATCGTGCCGCCGTGCTGCTGGCGCGATGGGACGCGGGCGCAGGCATCGGCACAATCGCCAAGGCAGCGGGGCGCACGCGCGGTGCGGCGATCCACGCCCTGCTCGCGGCACGCACACAGCGGCTGCGGGCGATGGAGCTCACGGAGCGGACCCCGCCGCAGGCTGCGCTGCGGTCCTTGGCTGAAATGGATGGCGTCGCTTCGGCGCTGGAGTTGTCGGCACACACCCTGCGCCTGCTGCGGTGCACGACGCTCGAGCAACTGCTGGAAGCAATGCAAAGCCGCGGCACACTGGACCGCGCGACCGAGGCGGCGTGGGCGCGGACGCACCATGTAGGCGTGGCGCTCGCGGCTCGGCTGCTGATGGGTTCGGCGGGCCGATCCGTTGGACGTGCGTCACGTACAGGCGGGACGTCTGTGCCACCGACTCCAGCGCTCTCGGCTGACGCGATCGACGAGGCGGAATGTGCCCTCCGTTGGGCGCTGCGGGCGCGGCTGGAGTTGGTCGCGTCGCAGGCGGCGCTGGTGTTGGAATCGATCGCCACCGTCGCGGGCGAGCCGGAACGGTTGGAGCCTGCCGACTTGAGCGCGGCAATCGACCGCGGCATCGCGGCGGCGGCTGGTGCGATTGAGAGTTTCGTACCCTCGGAGGCACCGCGGCGTGAGATCGGCGGGCGGCTGGCGGCCCCGGTGTCGCTGGCGGTGGGCAAGGCGTTGGCGGAGTGGTACGCGGGGCGCGAAAAAGTGGCGGCGTCGCGTCGGGCGGCGCGGAGTCTGGCGGTGCCCGCGCCGAACTGGGTGGATGCCGCGTGCCCATGGCGGGCGGCGGTGCTGGCGACGCCGACATGGCTCGACCCCGAAATGTCAGTGACGATCGTCGCACGCCTGAACGCCGCCGACCGGCCCGTGTGGGAGATGCGGTTCGGGGCAAGGCCGCGGACGGTTCGAGAGGTGGCGGCGGCGTTGGGCCTGTCGCGGCCACGGGCGGGGGAAGCGGTGCAGCGGGTGGTGCGGGCGGCGCTGGGTGACTGAGCCGCGGGGGGGGGGCCGCGCGGGGGGGGGGGGCGGGGTTGGAGGGGGTGG
>JBILLU010000330.1:0-2582 GCA_044375915.1 Phycisphaerales bacterium | reverse complement strand
CACTCTGGCCAATGAAGTCGAGCGTGGCATCGCCGCCGCCGATCGCGGTCGACCAGGCGCTGTAGCTCGTCAGGATGACGACATTCGCATGCGACGCCGCTGTCGCACCGAGACACGCGAACGCGACGAGGCCAAGTTGACAAACGGTACGGTTCATGAGTTGCCCTCCACCAAGGTCCACAGGACATAGGTCGCGGCGTCGGCTTGTTCCTCCGAGGCCTCAACGATCCAGGAATAGAACTGCCCGGGCGTGTTGAAGCCGAGGGCGCTGATGGCGTCGGCAACGCTCATGGGTGTTGACGATGGCCCGCCCTCGTCGCCGGAGACGGACTCGCCCCCGGACGAGGCGTCCTGTGCCTGGCCGCTCCCCTCGCCAATTCCCTCGCCGCTCCCGCCACACGGCAGGATGACATGCAGATCACAGGGCGACGCCCCAGAGAAGTCGCCGAGCAGCCACGCCACATCGATGCTATCGATCAAGCCGTCGGCATTCAGGTCGTAGGTGGTCTGCGTGCCGCCGACCGCTCCCGAGAGGAGCGTCAGATCGCGGGCGTCGACGCGGAAGTCGCCGTTGAAGTCCGAGGCGAGCGTGACGACGCAGGGAAACTCCACCGAGCTACTCGTCCCCGAGAACTCCGGACCGAGCCGGAGCGACACCACCATCTGGCCGTGACTGTTCATGTCATGCACGACCCGGATTCGGTGCAGTCCGCTGCAGTCGTTGAGCTGGTAGGCGAACTGCTTCGGGGCGATCCCCAGAAGCTCGACCACATCGTCGAAACGCACGAGTTCGTCGAGCCAGTGGCGGCTCCAGCCGTACTCCTTGCCGCACCAGAGGACGGCACGAGATGGAAATTCAAAGATGTCTTCACCCGCTACGAGCATCCGATCAGACGCGACTTTCTCGAGACTTATTGCTTCAGCACGACTTTCGACAAATTCATTGACCGCTATGTAGCCCGACGCCTCCTCTAGATCGACGGCCATCACGGTCGGCGTCGAACCTGTTCCGAACTCAGTCCACGCGACATACGCTCGGGGAAAGCAATCGTTCCGCTCAAGGAGCAAATCCGTCCGCCACATCATTCCAACCCACATTCCGTCGGCGTTCGACGAGTACGCCTCGCGGCCCGGAGCGCTCTCATTCGTCGGCCAGGTCGACGGCGGGTCGATGGCGGGCGACGAGGTGTCGACTCGGTCCCAGCGATTGCCGTCGTCCGGCTGGCTGAGTTCGACATCGTCGTCCCACGGAATCAGCCACGCTGCCGAGGCCCGATCCGGCTTGCCGCAACTCGCAAGACCGATCGGCGGCTCCGATGGCGGACAGGGACCGGGGTCGGGTGCATGCGCGTCGATCAAGAATCCGCCCCAGTCGTACCCGACCGGCATGTCCTCCGCGGGCGCGTAGGCGGCGGGTGCCGGCCCGATGTCGCGGGCGATCGCGTCCAGCGAATACCAGTTCTGCGGCGGCGTCAGGATTCCCGGCTTGATGCTGGGCAGCAGAAATGTCGCTCCGAGCGGATCGCCGATCTCCAGTCGAAACCCCCAACGGTTCTCGATCTCCGTGCAGCTTGCGTCAACGCCACCGGCAACGAGGATCTGCTCGTCGCCGTCGGCATGCATCACCGCGTGGGCTTCGGAGTTCCACGGTGGTACGGAGGGCAGCAGAAGCCCAGCGATATCGTTCGTGAGATCGTCCGAGGCAACCGAAGCGGGCGTCCCCAGCCGGAGATCCCACAGCCACGCCTTGCCGTCCTGCAAGAGGTCATATCCGGCGTGACCGACGACATAGCGAGAGCTCTCGGAGACACCGTTCGCGGTGCTTCTCGGTCCGGGCGCACCGGGTGGCGGAGGAGGCAGCAGCGCCGGAAGGCCGCCTGCGACATGCAGATCGACCGCGACGAGCCCGGGCAGCGAGCCGCTGAGCCCCATCTGGGTCCCGGGCTTCGGAAGCCGCACAAATGCCCTTGGCTCGGTCATTTCGAACGGATCGATAACCGCGCAGGGATTTGCCCGAGCACCGAAACTTCCGACCACAACGCCCGCGTCGTTGATGCCGAACGCGTTATCGCGCTGGTCGTCAGCGAGCGAGTCGTAGAGGCGTGCCTCCGCAAGGTCGGGCATGAGGATCGGTCGCGAGGGGGCCGTCGAGGGATCAGTCGTGCAATGCCTCGCGAGGATTCTGACGATTCGAAACGGCCTCGCCTGAGGAACCGCCGGGACGGTCAGGCAGTCGGGAGGATCACCGTCCCTGGGAGCCGACATCACATGCGTTCCCGCAAAAAGCGAGGCAGTGAGCCCTATGCCCAGCGCCGAGTGCCGAGTGCCGAGTGCCGAGTGCCGAGTGCCGAGTGCCGAGTGCCGAGTGCATGCGAATTCGCTCCCTCAAGAAGTCGCCAGCGAATTGAAACGGCTTCTTCATGCTGCCAGATTTCGCCCTTGAGTCAACGATGTTTTTGCGAGATTGCGACAATTCGAGGTGCCGCCTCGGTTTCGCTCTCTGCTCCGGCGTAGGGAAATGTGGCCGAGCACCGAGATTCACCCCTCCCACGATCGCTCGACCTCCTCGATCAGTTCACGCA
>JBILLU010000110.1:0-10855 GCA_044375915.1 Phycisphaerales bacterium | reverse complement strand
TTTCCTTATCGGCCGCGACGGCTCGGATTGATGCACACCGGATGCACGGCCTGCACACATCCATTCTAACGTCCTATAACTTCATCTTTGACGCCGGAAGTGCCGCCACAAAGCAGATTTGCGCAGACCTTCGGGTGCGGCTTCGCTTCGCGAACCGCCCCGGCGCGCGATGTTGTCCACATCACGGTCCGAGCATCGGTTCACTGCACCGACATGGATCCCGATCCTCACCGGACCTTGACGCAACGGTCCTTTCTGCGGCGCTCGGCCGCACAACGACGCGAACTCGATCGACCTGTCGCAATACCCCAAATTCTCGTGCGTTGCTCCCCGGTCGCCATGTGGCGGCAAGGGTGAGGGATCGACATAGTCCGGGGTTGTGTGGCCGCCCCATCGGAGGAATCGCGATGAACAGCCGCAAGTGTCGTTCGGGATGGTTTGGGTTCGCCGCTCTGAGCGTGATGGCCGCGATTGCGTTGGCCGCGGGAGGTGTCTCTTCCACGGCTCCGGGCACGGAAGGAACGACGACCGTGACCGCGCCGCCGACGGTGAAGCCCGGTGTGGTCATCGGCAAAGTCGTCAGTGCGGATCCGGCCGCCAATCTGAGCGGCGTGCATGTCGCTCTCGTCCGCGACGGCAAGGCGACACAGCGAACCATGACCAACGAGAAGGGTCAATTCAAGTTCGACAAGGTCGCCCCCGGCCGCTTCACCATCGCCGCCGCGAAGCGCGAAGTGGGGTCCGGTCGCGAGCTCAGCGGCGTGCGCCCGGGCGAAACGGCTCGCGTGCTCGTCAAGCTTCGCAAGCCGCAGTGATATATCCGGCGGTCCGCGATCGGACTCAAACTCCTCAGGGTGACGCCCGCGTCATCCAATCACGCGGTCCGATCCTGACAGACGGCGGAGCCAAGAGGCCGGCTCCGCCGTTCTTCTTTTTGGGCAGCACGGTCTTTGGCGAACGCGGTCTGTGGCAAACGCGGAACATCTGGGCGTCCGGGCCGCTGCGTGTGGTACGCTGGATGCAGCCGCCCATGATCACTTCCTTGCCCCGCGCAAATCCGCCCACGCCACCGTCGCTCGATGCGACCCCGTCACCCCTCCCGATCTCGCGACCGCGGCTGCTCGCCCTCGATGCCTTCCGCGGCTTCGTCATGCTGCTGATGCTGGTCGTCAACAGCTCGACGCATCAGTCCTTCCATTGGCAGTTCCAGCACCGGGGCTGGAACGCGGGTGACAAGGGCGCGAGCCTGTGCGATATGGTCTTTCCGTGGTTCCTGTTCGCGGTCGGCTGCGCGATCCCGTTCTCAATGGGCGGCGGACGGGGGGCGGGCAAGTCGGCGTTTGAGAAAGTCTGGGAAGCGTTCAAGCGGGCGCTGCTGATTTATGCACTGGGTGCACTCATCACCGCCGCCCGGCGTGGCGAGGTGACGTTCTTTCTGTGGGACATTCTGCCCATCATCGCGTGGGGGTACTTCCTGGGCGTGGTGCTGAGCCTGACGCCGCGATGGGCCCAGGCGGTGTTCGTCGTCGCGGTGCTCGTCGCCAAGTGGGTCATGCTGACCAAGATCAACTACCCCGGCGAGGGAATGGTGCTCTGGGAAGAGAAGCGACACCTCGATGAGTGGGTCAAGAGCAACTACCTCAGCATCCGCGGCGGGCCCTTGTGGTTCGTCGGCGGGTGGTTCGGCGGGCTGACGCAGCTGCTCCCGGCGACCTGCTGCGTGGTGATGGGGATGTGGGCAGCGTCCTTGATCCGCGCCCAGACGCTGCCGTCGTTCCTGCGGGCGATGTGGCTGATCGCGGCGGGGTTGATCGCGCTGCTGCTCGCGTACGTCTGGGAACGCGACCTGGCGTTCAGCAAGGACTTCTTCACCTCGTCGTACGTGCTGCTCGCCAGCGGCAGCGGCGCGGTGGTGCTGGGTCTGTTCTACCTGTTCCTCGATGTCGTGCCGCATCCCGCACCCTCAAGTGCGCTGGTCCGGGCGGGAAGCCTGCTCGCGCCGGTGTGGCTGTGCGGCGTATGGACCGCGGTCTGCTTCGGCACCCAGTTCATGGCAGGCACGTTCGGCGTGGATCGCGCGACGATCGAGCCGTGGGCGGCGGGGATGGTCGGCTTCGGGCTCGCCGGACTGGCGGCGGCGCTGCTCGCGCCGGCGGAGTTCGCCGGGCCGGTGCGCTGCGTGGGATGGTTCTGCAGCGTGCCGGGGCGGAACGCGATTCTGCTGTACGTCGGCGCCGAGATCACGTGGCGGATCGTGCTGATGGGCTGGAAGATGCCGTTCCACGACGGCTCGATGCAAACCATCGGTCCGGCGCTGAAAGGCTTCGTGCGCGACGGCTGGAACTTCTGGGGCGTCTCGATGCTGCGGTGGCCGGGGCTCGGTCAGGCCGCGGCGGACTGGGCGTTCACGATCGCGTACACGCTGGTGTGGTGGCGGATCTGCTACTCGCTCTACAAGCGGGACTTGTATTTCAAGGTGTGAGCGCGGTCGACGGGAGTTTTACCACAGAGGCACAGAGAGAGGTTTGTGTCAAGACAGAGCCGCAACAGGCACGTCTTTGCCTTCAACCACTCTACCTCTCTTCTCTGCGACTCTGAGTCTCTGTGGTGAAGCCTTATGACCGAACCGGCTTCACCACGTCGTCCTCGTCCTTGCCCGCTTGCGCCGCCATGATCTGCTGGCCGATGCGCTTCAGGCTGGTCGCGGTGAGCTTGTCGTACTTGCGGAGGTACTCCATCACCGCGATGACGAAGGTCGCGTGGCTCCAGGTCAGCGGGCTGACGGAGATCGGGTCGCCGCTGTAGGGGTTGAACTGCTCGGCGAGCACGCCCGACTTCTCGGCGCGGCGCTGGGCCCACTCGATCAGCGGCAGGGCCTCCTGCAGTTCCTCCACAGTCTTGGCGCGATCGATGCGGTGCTGGGCTTGCCAGAGGGTGCAGATCACCCACGGATTGCCGGGCACGGCCTCGGTGTTGTCGCGCTCGACCTGGTGGTAGTAATCCCGCTCGTATCGGGCACACCCGCCCACGCTGGTCTTGACCCACAGGCGATCCCACAGACCCTTCATCTCGTCCTCGACGATCTCGTCCGAGGCGTTGAAGGCGCCGAAGGCGAAGAGCGCGTAGTTCGCGCTGTCGCTGGTCATGTCGAGGCGGTAGCCACCGGCGGGCAACGGCGTTGCCATGCGGGCGAATCGCTTGAGCTGGGCATTCCACAAAAACCGCTGTGCCGCGCCCTTCATCTTTTCCGCAGCTTCGCGGTAGACCTGGGCACGATCGTGGTCGCCGAAGTCGTTGGCGAACTGTGCCGCGGCGTTGAGCGCGCCGATGGTCGCGGCGACGGTGAACGTGTGAATCCCGCGGCGTTCTTCCCAAAGGTCCCAGCTCGGAAGTGGCAGCCCGTTGGCGTCGCGGTACGAGAGGATCCAGTCCGCGGGGCGGACGATGAGCGTGTTGTAGAGCGGCTTGATGAACTCGACATCGCGGAAGGTGATGAAGTGCTTGCGCAGCGCCCACATCACAAGCGCGGTTTCGTCCTGCTGGATGGGCAGAACCTTCTGTCCCTCGACCATCCACGGGTGCCACGAACTGGCGAGCTGGCCGCTGGGTGTGTACTTGTGGAGGAAATAGCCTTCGTCCTCGATCACGTCGCCGCAGTAGCGGAAGAAGTGGCGTGAAAGCTCAGACTGCCCGCTGAGGATGAGCGCGTACGCGACGAGCGCGCCGTCGCGTGGCCAGCAATACGAGTAGTGGTCACCGCCGAACTGCGTGATGTCGCTGTCGTTCGCGGCGATAATCGCGCCGTGGTTATCGATCTGCGTCCGCAGTACGAGCTGGCTGCGGTAGAAAAGATCCCGCACGCCCTCGGGAAGCGGGCTCAGGTCGATCGGCTCCTTGCGGCACCACAGCTTCCAGTACGCCTGCGTGCGGCTGATGAGCCGGTCGGGGCCCTTCTCGTTCACGCGGCGGTTGATGTCGCGGACTTCCTTGTACGAGCGCCCGCACGCCAGCCAACTCGAGACGTACGACTCGCCGTTGGGTTCGATATCGAGGTTGAACCCGATGGTGGCGTCCACCGAGCCCTGGCTGATGGCGTTGCGCCCGAGCTGGCCGTCTTCGGCGTCGCGCCAGGTGCCCTCGGCGCCGCCGAGTCGCTTGGTGCCGATGGCCCAATTGTCGATGCCGCACTTGTTCTGGTCGCAGGCGTTGAAGAGGAAGTAGATGTCGTCCTTGTACAGGACGAGGCTGGACGTGGCGGGGTCGTAGTTGGCCGTATCGCCGAGCGGGGAGCCGCGGATCGACATGTCCCAGTGATAGAACACGCGCACGTCGCGACGCCGGTCGGTGAGATTCTTGACCAGGACACGGCGAAGGTAGACCGGCTCGTGGAAGTCGACGCAGTCGTGGCAGATGAGCTCGAGGCCCAGTTTCTCATTGATGAGCCGCACGTGGGTGACCAGCGTGTCACGCTCGTAGCGGAGCTCTCGGATCCACGAGGGGTCCTCGATCCACGCGAACTGCCCGTCGGCCCAGACGCCGAAGCGTTGGACATGACCGTCGGTGTGGTTGAAGAGCCCGACGTTGGGGTAATAGAGATCGCGCACCCGGTAGAGGTGATCGAAGGTGACCAGCACTTGGCCGTTGCCGACTGGGATATCTCGTGGCATGCGGGTGCTTCAAGGTAGGAGGGAAGCGGCGACCACCCCGCAGCGGGGTGAGAGCACCGGGGACCGGACGAACTCCCAACCACTTGGATCGATCGCGGCGGCTCGTGGATTCAACCCGTCCGGCAGGGTTGGCGCAGATGATGCCGGGCAACGGCTGCGGCGTGCAGCCTTTGCGCGGCGGGTTCACGGTAGTCACACAATGTCACGCCGCATTGCCGCTGAGCAGACGATCGGCAAGGTCCGAGGCGTTCCCGTCCACGGTTTCGGTGACGGTCAAAGTAACGGACCCCAGGGCCCTGACACGTTCTTTCAGATCCCCGATGAAGGTCACTTTGAGGCCGAAGTTCTCGCCCACCTTGACCGCCACGCCCTGCCCGATGGGCTTGTTGTTGACGAGCAGGTCGAGCTCGGAATCCGCCGGCTTGGGCAGCTCGATGATCGCTCCGGGGACAAGGCCCACGACCTCGCTGACGGTCATGTTCCGCTCTCCGAGGCGCACCACGACGGGGACGTTGAGTCGGAGGATCTGCTGCAGGTTGGCGTCGGTCTTGGGCATGGGATTGGCGCTGAGGTTCCTACGAGCAAACGCAACCGGCGTGCCGGATGGGCGGGCATCCCCGACTGGGTTGTTCAGGCGGTCACGCTGGCCCGATGAGGCCGGATGACACCATGGTCACGGCGGCGTCCGTGGCTCGTAGGGCATGAGCATCACGCCGCGGACCGGCGTCGGCTTGCCGAGCTTCCGAACGCGATGTCCAACGACGCCCGGGCTGCTGGAAAGTCCGTCGAGGTCGATGCGGACGGAATCGTCGCCGGGAAAGTTGGGGTCGTAGATATCGATGGTCGGATGCGTCGATCCGTCGACCACACGCAGCGCGAGAACCTGATGATTGTCCGCTGCGGCCCTCGCCCCCGGCGGACCGCCGAAGCGGGCGAGCACAAGCCCGATCGGAGCGACGCCTCGGGACTCGATCGCGGCCCGGATCGCCGTGAGCTGCCCGCGGGTTTGTGCTCGCAACTCGTCATCGCTGAGCCGCATCCACTCGACGAACCTGAGTGCGCCCGCGATGCCCGGCCCGATCGACTCGGCCTGGCGGAGATAGAGATACTCGTAGAGGGGCGTGCCTCGTGCTGGCGGAACATCGAGCGATGGCACAGGGCGGCCGGCGAAGAAAAAATCCGCCGCCGCAGCGGACATGCCGCCGCAGAGCCCGAACGCGTTCGCATCGGCCGCGTTTGAACCGGTACCGACGAGGGCAGTGGGCAATCCCACGCCGGGGAAGTGATTGCGAAAGACAAAGCCGTGGGTCGAGGGCGTGAACGAAGCGCGGACTTCCGACGACTCCGCCACGGGCGGCGGAGAAGGCTTCGACGCTGCCGGCCGCGCACTGGGCCGATCGCAGCCGGATAGTGCAGCCGCAATCACGACCAGCACGGCGGCGCCGAGGCGTGGTGCTGCAGTAGTGCGGCGTATCGCCACGATGGAAGTATCACTCCCTTCCGCGGAGCTTGGCGAGCAGACGCAGCACCTCGATGTAGAGCCACACGAGCGTGACGGTGAGCGCGAAGGCCCCGTACCACTCCATGTGCTTGGGGGCGCCCGCGGCGGCAGATTCCTCGATGATCTGATAGTCCTGCACCAGCGAGAACGACGCAAGGAGCACGACGAAGCCGGAGAACGCGATGCCCATCGGTGACGTGCTGGACCAGAGGTTCGGAAGGTTCATTTTCAGCAGACCGTTGCACAGCAGGAGCGCCACGGCGTAGAGGATCAGCCCGAGCATCGCAACCGCCATGATCTTGGCGACCATCCCGCCGATGCGGACGAGGCCCGAGGCGTACGCGATGAAGGTGGCGCCCGCGATGCCGAAGGTGAGCGTCATCGCCTGAAAGATCAGCGCGCCCTCGACGCCCTTGAGGAACTGCAGCGAGATGAACAGCGACAGGGCAGAAAGGAACACACCCTGCACCGCGGCGTAGATCGGAGCCAGGTACGGCGCGGTCGTCGGCTTGAAGCTCACGATCAGCGAGAGCACCAGCCCGCCGAGCATCGAACCCATGAACCAGGGCATGATGGCCCCGGCCTGCTTTGCCTGCACCAGGGGCTCGAACTTCATCCACGACATGGCCGCGGAAACGACAACGATCGCGAGCAGGAACCCGGTCTTGATCGCGGTCCCGCGGACCGTCATGACCGCGCCCCCGGCCATGGACGCTTGACCGGACGAGGACGCCGCCAAGTCCTCCCAACGGGGAGCGTCGATCGGACGGTCGAAGGCTTTCATGGTCGGGTTGCTGGAATTCAACATGGTTCGTCTTCCTTGGTGTACCGCGGATCGAGCGCGAGCAGTGTATCGACCATTGTTCGGATATCCCCACGGCTTTGTTCGTCGCCACGACATCGCGAGTTCGACGCTATTCTGCACCGATGCCTCTTGTTTTCATGGCTCAAAACACCACCACGCTGGTCGATCCCGCCCCGGCGGTGCCGCTGCTCTCCGACTGGTCGGGTGGCACGTGGGCGCTCGCCGTCCTGATCGCGTTCCTTTGCGGCTCGCTGCCCACGGGCTACCTCATCGGCAAGTCCCGCGGCATCGACATCCGCAAGCACGGGTCGGGCAACATCGGCGCGACCAATGTCGGACGCGTCCTGGGTCCGAAGGCGTGGGTGCTGTGCTTCGGCGTGGATTTCCTGAAAGGCTTCACGCCGGTGCTGGTGGTTGGCCTGCTCGCAGGTTTGGCGTCTCGGTGGAACCTCTCGCCGCGGGAAATGAGCCTGTGGCTGGGCGTGATGGTCGCACCGATCCTCGGGCACATGTTCTGTCCTTGGCTGCGGTTCAAGGGCGGCAAGGGAATCGCGACGGGGCTGGGCGCCGTGCTCGGAATCTTCCCGGTGCTCACCATCGCCGGGGCGGCTGCGTTCGTGGTGTTCGTAGCCGCGCTCAAAGCTTGGAAGTACGTCAGCCTCGCGTCACTGCTCGCGGCATGCACACTGCCGCTCTCCCTGCTCGCGCTCGCGGGCGTTCGACGCCTCACCAACGACGGCCCGCTCGGCGAGTCGCCCTGGCTGCTGCCATCGATCGTCGCAACGGCGTTGATGGCGGCGACGGTCATCGTGAAGCACCGGGGCAACATCGCGAGGATCCGCGCTGGCACCGAGCCGAAAGTGGGAGCGCGAAAGCAGACCAGCTGAGCCGCGGGTCTCTGCAGGCTCACACGCCGTCGAACGCGCGTCGCGCTAGCCCTTGGCGATCTTCCGCGACGCCCACGCCAGACCGACCGCAGCGCGATCGCGCAGAGGGTCGAGAACACCTCGAGCCCCCCGCGCGACCGCAGGCACCAAGCGTGAGGAAATCTGGTGAGACGCGTGACCGACGCCGCGTGCGGCGACACCCGCGGCGCGGCGAACCGAGCCGGAGTGTCCATTCGGAGACGTGTCTCGCACCGCCGGCGACTCGGTCGCGCTCGCTTCGGCTGGAGCTGGCTTCTGGACGTTTGTACCTTGGTTCTTCTCGCCCCGGATGAAGTGGATCGCGGCGATCGCCCGATCCACGGCGACGTCCTTCGCATGCTTCGCCGCGTGCACCGTCGCGTCTTTGGCTCGCCCGATCGGGCCCTTGGGCTTCTCCCAACGCTTGCGAGCGATGCGGCGCACGCCCAGGACACTGCCGAGCACCACCACCGCGCTGAACCACAGCCACAGCGCACCGGCACGAGCTGGCGAAATGGCATCGCCGGCGGCGAGGCCCGCTGCGATCATGCTGGACATGCCGCACAGAATCATCGAACCCGCGAACGCGCCCTTAAGCAACGCCTCGGGCCGCGGCATCGGGGGCGGAAGCGGACGCTTGGGCGGACGCGAATCGGTCCATTCAAACGCGCTGGCCTGACCGGAATCGCCGCCCTCAACGAACTTGGGCGGCGCGACATCGGCAGCGGCAGTGGTCTTCGCGGACAGGCGAGCCGCGGCACGCTCCGGCGAGTCGTCAAACGCCCACCAGAGCATGAGGTAGCCACGCCACAACAGCCAGACGGGCGAAGCGGCAATCCGAAGCGCCATGGCGGGTGCGTCGAGCATGAAGGGTAATTGGGAGGATCCGGACGCGGGTTTCAGGACGGGGAAAGAGAGTGGCCCAGTGGCCCAGTGGCCCAATGGCAGAGTGGCAGAGTGGCAAAGTGAGGCGACCGCTTCCGTCCCACTGTGTCACTCCGCCACTGTGTCACTCTGCCACTTCCCCACCCCCAGTTACCGGCCCCATCTCGCATCCTTTGCGCTCGACCTGGGCCAATTCTGGCAGTCGCGCGATCTGGGCGGGCGGGTTGTGTGAGTTGGGGCGATCTGCCGAGACTGGCGTGCGAATAGAACGCCGATGGCCCATTTCGTCGGTCTTCGTGCTCACGAGCGTCCCGCCGGTGGTGGCTGGTGTTCGTGAGAGGGGGTCCGATCCGACGCGAGGGGTTTGAGATATGACCAGCATGCCGCGTGAGCCGGAAGCATTCGCCGAAGCCGTTGCCTCGATGCTGAAGAAGCTGCAGCCGGCGTACGCGATCGACCTGGTCGGGCCGCGCGAGCTGCTCGTGAACGGCCGCCGCCTCGATCTCGAGAATCTGTTCCGCATGGTGAACCACGAGCCGGTGCGCGGGCAGGAGATCGTGGAGCACTATCTCGATCAGCTGTTCGCTGGCGACGCGATGCAGATGAACAGCATGTCGTTCGAGTTCGCGCGGCCTCGGATCATGCCGCGGATCCAGCCCGTCTCGATCTTCCGACATCTCTCGCGTGAGCAGGTCGCTCACGTGCCGTTCGTGAACAACACGGTCATCGTCTTTGTCACCGACCTGCCGCAGATGACGGTGAGCATCACGACCGAGCAATTGATCCGCTGGAAGGTGACGCCGGAGGATCTCGACGAGATCAGCCGCGACAACCTCGAGGCGTATGCCCCCGAACTGGACATCCAGGTCGTCGAGAGCAAAGAGGGCGGCCGGGCCGCGATCATGAGCCAGCATGACGGCTACGACGCGGCGCGATTGCTCCTCAGCGAGCTGCACGGCCGGCTCGCGGCTCAACTCAACGGCGACTTCTACGTCGCCACCCCGGCCCGCGACATGTTCGTCGCCATCTCGCCCGGCCCTGACACTTTCGTCAAGCGCCTTCGGGCCCGCGTCGAGCACGACTACAAGCGCCTGCCGTATCCGATCTCGCCCGATTTCTTCTACGTCACCCGCGACGGCGTGGCGGGCACTGTGGACGACCTGCCCGAAGCCGAAGCAGCGTGAGGCCGCGAAGGCATCGGGCATCAGGTTGAAACTCCAGCACCAGTGGGACCGGCCTCCGGCCGGTCTTTTTTATGCGCCGACCGACATCGTGCGGGCAGCCTGCGGAATGCCGGTGTTTGCAACCACTCACCTCGGCGAGAAACAACGTCGGCTGCCAAGGGGATTCTTCTGCTCGCCCCCGTCCGGGAAGTTGCGTAGAATCGGGCTGTCTCGGAGTACGGCGTGGCCGCTTCGTAGACGGCTCGGGAACTGCGACGCGCGGGCGTCGGCCGGGTCGGCTGCGGGTTGCAAAGGCCTGTCTGCCGCCAGGAGATTGCTTGTGACCGACCAAGAGATCGAAGCGAAAGTGATCGAGATCGTGGCAGAGCAGATGGGCGCCGATAAGGCCAAGATCAGCCGCACCACCCGGTTCGTCGATGACCTCAACGCCGACAGCCTCGACACCGTCGAGCTCGTCATGGAGTTCGAGGACGAGTTCGAGACCGAGATCCCCGACGAGCACGCCGAGAAGATCAAGACCGTCGGCGAGGCCATTGACTTCATCAAGCAGGCCCGCGCCGGCGCCAAGAGCTAAGCACCTGTGTATCCAACCGCGGCGTGCGGGCTGATCCCCGCGCGCCGTCTTTGCCGCTTCCGGCATCGGCACGCGCTCCGTGTGCCGTCGCTGCCATCGTCTTCACCGCGGCGGCTCCGCCGCTTCTGGAAGGATTTACAGCCCCGATGCTCGTTGGAAGCCCCAACCGCCGCGTCGTCGTCACCGGGATCGGTGCCGTCACAAACATCGGTCTTGATGCCAAGGCCACCTGGGCCGCCATGCGCGAAGGCAAGAGCGGCATCAGCACCATCACCGGGGAATCCTTCAAGCGCTATCCAAAGTGGGATGTCACCATCGGCGGCGAGGTCCGCGG